>NZ_JAYKKJ010000007.1:0-194529 GCF_035969385.1 Marivivens marinus
CCCAGCCATCGCTGATCCTCCAATTTGCGGGACAAACTATCCCAGTTGGTGGACCACTTTCAGGGGGCTATTCCATCCGGTCATATTCGACTTCGGGGTAGTCGATGTTTGTCCGGTCGAGCGCGGCAAGGTCGATCAGCAGCACGCCAGAGGCATGGTCATAGGAGACGCTGTTGAGGTCGTCGGCCAAAGCGGTGGGAATATAGGTGTCCGACGGGGTATCGGAGTCCGGCGTATCGGCGTTGTCGGCAGCCCCGAAGTTGAACGGCTGCCCGTCGCCGCAGGCTGCCAGGAAGGCAAGGGTGCTCAGGGTCTGAACATCCGGGGCCTCTCTGCTCTGCCTCTTTCGAATTCGGCGTCAGAATCCGCGCCTTGGGGTTGAAAGTCAACGTTGGACTGGTGGTTTCCCCCTTGGGCGGCGCAATGTGCGGCAATTCGGCGTCAAACCACAGCATATGGAGGTTCCGCCACGGCCCCCCGTCACATATAGTGGCGGCTGAATCATTCAGCCGGAGGACCCCCGATGCCCGTCACCCCCGAACAGCAGGCCGAGATCGACGCGCTGCGCGCCAGCCCGAAACAGACCCTGCGGGCCGTGTCCGACGGGATGGAGGCGCATCTTTACAAGGTGAACCCGGTGCTGGACCACGGCTTTGTCCGGGTCATCGATTACATGGGCGACGATGCCGCCATCTGTCAGGCGGCGCGGGTCAGCTATGGCAAGGGCACCAAGTCGGTGCAGAACGACGAAGGGCTGATCCGCTACCTGATGCGGCACTGGCATTCGACCCCCTTCGAGATGTGCGAGATCAAGCTGCATGTCAAACTGCCGGTCTTCGTCGCGCGGCAGTGGATCCGGCACCGGACCGCCAACGTGAACGAATACTCAGCCCGCTATTCGATCCTCGACCGGGAATTCTACATCCCCGAACCGGACGCGCTGGCGGCGCAATCGGTGGTCAACAATCAGGGCCGGGGCGAGGCGCTGTCGGGGGAAGAGGCCGCGCGGGTGCTGGAATACCTCAAGGGCGACGCGGCGCGCTGCTATGACCATTACGAGGAAATGATCGGGCAGGAGGGGCAACAGGGGCTGGCCCGCGAACTGGCCCGGATGAACCTGCCCGCCAACATCTACACCCAATGGTACTGGAAGGTGGACCTGCACAACCTGTTCCACTTCCTGCGACTTCGGGCGGACGCCCACGCGCAATATGAAATCCGGGTCTATGCCGAGGAGATCTGCAAGCTGGTCGCCGATTGGGTCCCCGCCGCCTATGGCGCCTTCGAGGACTACCGGATGGGCGGCGCCACACTCTCCTCCCGCGCGATTGACTGCGTGAAACGTATGCTTAAAGGTGAAGAGGTCACGCAGGAAAGCTCTGGCATGAGCAAGGGCGAATGGCGGGAGTTCATGGAGGTGGTTGAGGGGTGAGATATGTCACCAAATTTTTGGGGGAACACGGTTTTGCCGCAGCTCAACAAGGCAGTTTCAAGTTCGGGACGCTTGAAGAATATCGGTCTTCCGAGAGTGGCCATTCGAGGATGTCCGATGATCGGGAAGGGGTTGCCACGGAGGATTTTCAATTCACTGAGGGGCGTGCGGACGACGTCACCATAGGTGGAATTCGAATATTGAATTGTAATTTCGAGGGCAATAAGATTGATTTCCGCCGAGAGACCCAGAGCAATGCTTTTGTCGCATGTTGCTCTTTCGGGCCATACGACAGGTCAACACATATCAAGATTATCAAAGGACAAGGCGAGTATCAGGGAAATGATGATCTCGGATATTACGTTGTCTATGATCTAGGCAAGCTCTCTGTTGCCCTTCATGACTGGGCTGCAAGAAATTTTCGCTGCAATGTCAAACTTCGTGGCGAGCAAGTCCGATATGCGGAGCGAGCAGTACATGAGGAAATTGGAGTAATAGGTTCCGTTCCGAGCCAGCCTAGTCGGGACGCAATTTGGAATGCGATCTTCGTGAAGCCCCGATTCTACTCTATAGAAAATGAGTTCCGATTTGCGCTATTTCCTGAGAAACTCGATTTTACGAACGGAAAATGGCTAAGCATTTTTGCGGAAAGCCGGGCTATCCAATCGGCGATTTGCCAAACCGGAAGAATATAGCGAAAGAGCAAAGGCAAGCTAGCGAGATTTGTCGCGCTCTAGCGTTGTAATGATGACGCGCATCTTCGATGCGCACGCGCCCGACCCGCCCCCATGGGCGGGCGCGTTCCGCACCCACCCTCGGGCCGGGCGCGTGGGTTTGGGTTTCGGAGGGCGGTGATTAGGTGTCGCGCTTTTCGCGCTTACCACTCGAACCCCTCGACCGTGATCCGCTCCCCCAACATGAACGCATCGGCCACGTGCCGCAGGGGCGAGAGGTCCATATCCGTGCCCCCCGTTTTCACCAGCCGCGCCATCTGCGCGTAGAGCGTCGGGTATTCCCCCAGCGCCCCCTCGGGCCGGGCGACGGGCGTGCCGTTCACCGTCATCTCGGCCCCGCCCTTGTCCAGCACCATCGTGCCTTCCTCCGTCTCGGCCTCGATCCGCCATGCGGGCGCGCCGGGTTCTAGCCAGTCCAGCTCCATCCCCACCTCGGCCCCGCCGGGGTGGTGGAAGGTGCAGCTGGCCGCGATGGGCGTGTGCCGGTTCTCGGGGAACATCAGCCGCGCCCGGGTCAGGTGCACCGGGACCGGCAGGATCTCGGTCAGGATGGACAGGGCGTTGATGCCGGGATCGAACACCCCCAGCCCGCCGGGGTCGAACACCCAATCCTGCCCCGGATGCCATTGCCGCACGTTTTCCTTCCAGGTGATCTGGAGCCGCCGCAGGGTCTTGTCGGCCAGCCATGCCTTGGCCGCGGGCACCATATCGGCCGCCCGCGAATGCCATGTGGCAAACAGGCAGACCCGCTGTTCCGCCGCCAGCGCCGCCAGCGCGTGGCATTCCGCCAGCGTCGCGCCGGGCGGTTTTTCCAGCATCACGTGCCGCCCCGCCGCGATCGCCTGCCGTGCGTAGTCGAACCGCGGCACAGGCGGCAGGCAGAGCGAGACGACCCGCACCTCGGGGTGCGCCTCCAGCATGGCGCCAAGGTCGGTATAGGCCGCGACCCCGTCAACCGTGCCCCGGCGTGACACCGTGGCCGCAAGCGTCCAGTCCGGGCTGTCGGCGATGGCGGGGACGTGCTGATCCACGGCGATCTTGCCGATCCCGACGAGGGCGATGTCCATCAAGGTGATCTCCTGTTCAGTCCTGTCGTATGGTTCGGGCGACCAGCCCGGCCTTCCGCCCATGGGGGCGGAAGGCCGGGGGCTAGTGACTGTCCTTGCCCACGGCCCGCCCCCGGCAGCCGCGC
Organism: Marivivens marinus; assembly: GCF_035969385.1. NCBI lineage: Bacteria > Pseudomonadati > Pseudomonadota > Alphaproteobacteria > Rhodobacterales > Paracoccaceae > Marivivens > Marivivens marinus. The sequence continues at coordinate 3,359 of NZ_JAYKKJ010000007.1, forward strand.
AGGAAGTCAAGGTCGGCCCCGGTGTCCGCCCCCTGCACGTGCTGCTGGTGCAGCCAATCGTAACCGCCTGCCGGTCGGTCGTGCGTCGGGGTCCAGTTCGCCAGCCGTGTGGCCAGTTCCGCCTCGCTGATGTCCAGATGCAGGCGCCGCGCCGCGACGTCCAGTTCGATCATGTCGCCGGTCCGCACCACGGCCAGCGGCCCGCCCGCCGCCGCCTCGGGCGAGGTGTGCAGCACGACCGTGCCATAGGCGGTGCCCGACATCCGCGCGTCCGAGACACGGACCATATCGGTGATCCCCTTCTTCAGCACCTTCGGCGGCAGACCCATGTTGCCCACCTCGGCCATGCCGGGATAGCCCTTGGGGCCGCAGTTCTTGAGGACCATGACGCAGGTTTCGTCGATATCAAGCGCGTCGTCGTTGATCCTGGCCTTGTAGTCGTCGATGTCTTCGAACACGACCGCGCGGCCGCGGTGTTTCATCAGGTGCGGCGAGGCGGCGGAGGGCTTCAGGACCGCCCCGTTTGGCGCGAGGTTCCCTTTCAGCACCGCGATCCCGCCCTGTTGGGTCAGGGCCTTGTCCAGCGGCAGGATCACGTCCTCGTTCCAGTTGGTCACATCCTTGACCTCGTCCCAGATGGTCGCACCAGAGACGGTCAGCGCGTCGCGGTGCAATTGCCCGGCCTCGCCCAACCGTTTCAGCACAACCGGCAGGCCGCCCGCGTAGAAGAACTCTTCCATCAGGTATTTGCCCGAGGGCATGAGGTTGACGATGGTAGCCACGTCGCGCCCGCAACGGTCCCAGTCGTCCAGTGTGATGTCGGCGCCGACCCGGCCCGCAATGGCCAGCAGGTGCACGACCGCATTGGTGGACCCGCCGATGGCGCCATTGGTGCGGATGGCGTTTTCAAAGGCCTGTTTGGTCATGATGTCGGAAGGTTTCAGGTCGTCCTTGACCATCTGCACGATCCGCCGCCCGGACAATTGCGCCATGGTCCGCCGGCGGCTGTCCACCGCCGGGATCGCGGCGTTGCCGGACAGGGCCATCCCCAGCGCCTCGGCCATCGACGCCATGGTGCTGGCGGTGCCCATGGTGTTGCAGGTGCCCGACGACCGGCTCATGGAATTTTCGGCTTCAAGGAATTCCTCGGGCGTCATTTCGCCGGCCTTCACCGCCTCGGAAAACTTCCAGAGGTGGGTGCCGGAGCCAACCCTCTCGCCCCGGAAATAGCCGTTCAGCATGGGCCCACCGGTGACGACGATAGAGGGGATATCGGTCGACGCGGCGGCCATCAGCAGCGAGGGTGTGGTCTTGTCGCAGCCGACCAGAAGCACAGCGCCGTCGATCGGCTGGCCACGCATCTGTTCTTCGATCGAGAGCGCGGCAAGGTTGCGATACATCATCGCTGTGGGGCGGAAGGTGCTTTCCGAGGCCGAGAAGACCGGCACTTCGACCGGGAAGCCGCCGGCCTCCCAGATGCCCGCCTTTACCTTTTCGGCCAGTTCGCGCAGGTGCCCGTTGCAGGGGGTCAGGTCGGACCATGTGTTCATGATGCCGATTATCGGCCGCCCGTCGAACAGGTCGTGCGGGTAGCCCTGATTTTTCAGCCAGCCCCGGTGATAGATCGTGTCGCGTCCGGTGCCTTCGTACCATTCCTGCGACCGAAGACGGCGGGGCCAGGGGGCGGGAGTAAAGCTCATGGGATGTCCTGCTGGTTGCGGGGGATGGGGCAGGGGTAGCAGGCCAAAAGGATAACATTCAATTTCATTATCTGGAGATGTTAATAACAAACATGGTATGTGGGGGCATGACCCTCGCCCATCGCCTGAAACCAACCCATCTGGCCCTGATGCTGCACATCGGGGAAACCGGGCAGTTGCAGCGGGCCGCCGCGCTGTCTGCCATGTCGCAGCCTGCCGCCTCGCGCATCCTGTCCGATGTCGAGCGCCAAGCGGGCGGCCCCCTGTTTGACCGCCACCCCAAAGGCATGGTGCCGACCCCGCTGGGCGAGGTGTTGTTGCGCCACGCGAGCCTTATCCTTGAAGGGTTCGAGGCGATGGAGGCGGACCTGCGCCGCGCGGAGACCGGAGAGGCGGGCCATGTCCGCGTGGGCGCGGTGACCGGCCCTGCCGTCGGTGTTCTGATGCCCGCCGTGCAGGCCGTCCGCGCCGCCGCGCCGGGGATCGAGATGACGATCGAGGTCGCCCCGTCCGTCGATTTGATGCGCGGGTTGTCCGAAGGGCGGTTCGATTTCACCATCGGTCGCCTGCCGCCTGGATATGACGGGCGGGACTATCACCTGCACCCGGCACGGCTCGAGGAGGTTGCGCTGCTGGTCCGGCCCGAACATCCGCTTGCCGGGCAGCGGGGCTTGCCGCTTGGCGCACTGCTGGGCGCGGATTGGGTCATGCAGGAACTGGGCTCGCCGATCCGGCAGGCAGTCGAGGCGGCGTTCACTGCGCGCGGGCTGGAGGTGCCCGCGCGGATCACCAATTCCTCGTCCCTTTTGGTGGCGCTGACCCTGTTGGAGGCGACCGACGTGATCGCCCCCCAGACCGCCGAGGTGGTGCAACTGTTGTCGGCAGGACGGATCGGGGCGCGATTGGTGACGCTGGACCTGACCGATCCGATCGCCGTGTCGCCCTGTTTCGTGATCCGGCCCCGGCATCGCAGGCTGTCCGCCGCGGCGGATCGCCTGCTGCACGCGGTGTTCGAGGCGCTCTGATCTCTATGGCAATTGCCCGCCTGTCGGGCATATGTTCGGGTTAACAATTGGGAGACATGCCGTGACCTATTTGGGAATCGATCTGGGAACCTCGGGCCTGCGGGCGCTGTTGGTGGACGAGGAGGGCAGGACCCTTGGGTCCGCCGAACGGCCCTATGCCCAATCCCATCCGCATCCCGGCTGGTCCGAGCAGGATCCGGCCCTGTGGGTCGCGGCGCTGGACGGGGCCGTGGCCGAGTTGCGCGCCACTTGCCCGCGCTTTGCCGATCTGAAGGGGATCGGCGTTGCGGGGCACATGCATGGCGCGACCCTGCTGGACGGGGCGGGCGCGGTGCTGCGCCCCTGCATCTTATGGAACGACACCCGCAGCCATGCAGAGGCCGCGCGGCTGGACGCGCTGCCGGGCGTGCGGGCCCTGTCGGGCAATATCGTCTTTCCGGGCTTCACCGCGCCCAAACTAGAGTGGGTCCGGACCCACGAGGGGGAGATCTTCGCGCGGGTCGCCAAGGTGCTGTTGCCCGCCGCCTATCTGAATTTCTACCTGACCGGGGACGCCGTGGCCGACATGTCCGACAGCGCGGGCACCTCTTGGCTGGATGTGGGCGCGCGGGACTGGTCGGATGTGCTGCTAGGGGCGGGGCATATGCGCCGCGACCAGATGCCAAGTCTGGTGGAAGGGTCGGACCGGGCCGGGGCGTTGAAGCCCGACATCGCCGCCCGATGGGGTCTGACCGGGCCGGTCGCGGTGGCGGGCGGGGCAGGGGACAACGCGGCGGCGGCCTGTGGCATCGGGGCCCTGTCAGAAGGGCAGGGGTTCGTGTCACTTGGCACCTCGGGCGTGCTTTTGGCCGCACGGGACGGATATGCGCCCGCGCCGGACACGGCGCTGCACACCTTTTGCCACGCGGTGCCGGGGCGCTGGTACCAGATGGGGGTGATGCTGTCGGCCACCGACAGCCTGAACTGGCTGGCCCGGATCACCGGCGACAGTCCCGCCGGGCTGACCCGTGCGCTGGGCGATGACCTGCGCGCGCCGGGCGTGGTGCGGTTCCTGCCCTATCTGTCGGGCGAACGGACGCCCCATAATGATGCGGCCATCCGGGGCAGTTTTACCGGGCTGGCCGGGGCCACCACGCGCGAGGATCTGACCCGCGCGGTGCTGGAAGGGGTGGCCTTTGGCCTGCGCGACAGTCTGGAGGCGCTGAAGGGCACCGGCGCCCATCTGGACCGGGTGTTCGCGATCGGCGGCGGGGCCGCGTCGCGCCTGTGGGTGCGGATGATCGCGTCGGTGCTGAACCTGCCGTTGCACCTGCCCGCCGGGGGCGAGTTCGGCGCGGCGCTGGGCGCGGCGCGGCTGGGTCTGTGTGCCGCGACGGGGACCGCGCCCGAGGCGGTGATGACAGCGCCCGAGGTGGGCGAGACGATTGCTCCGGATGCTGGTCTGGTTGCCGCCTTCGACGACGGCTACGCCGCCTTCCGCGCCGCCTATCCCGCGATCCGGGCGGTGCAATAGCGGCGAGGCCTCCGCAAGTTGCGGTTTTTTGCGCCCGGCGGCACCGCCGGGCTGCGCCTGCCTGCCCCCTCGGCAGGCGCATCAAACGTCGCAACGTGTTGTTTTGGTTTGAATCCATTCTCAGGTCCCGCAAATTGCGGCGTCCTGCCACTGCGCCTACCCAGGCAGGCGCTGCCCTTGGCCTGCAACTTTGGCCTGATATGCAGAGGGCTTTGAAGGGACATGCAACCCTATGGCCAGACGCCCGGCATAGGTGTATTGGGACGCCATGACACAGGATCCGATCACCCGACTGACCATTCGCCGCCCCGATGACTGGCACCTGCACCTGCGCGATGGGGCGATGCTGGAAGGGGTGCTGCCCTATTCCGCGGCCCATTTCGGACGGGCGATCATCATGCCCAACCTTGTGCCGCCCGTGGTCACCGCCGAACAGGCCGCGTCCTATCGCGACCGGATCATGGCGGCGCTGCCCGATGGCATGTCCTTTACCCCGCTGATGACCCTGTACCTGACCGAGGAGACGGACCCGGCGGATGTGGCCCGCGCCCATGCCGAAGGGATCGCCACGGCGGTGAAACTCTACCCGGCGGGGGCGACGACCAACTCTGCCTCGGGCGTGCGCGACTTCGACAAGGTCCGCCCGGTGCTGGAAACCATGGCCGAGATCGGGATGCCCCTCTGCGTGCATGGCGAGGTGACGGACCCGACCATCGACATCTTCGACCGCGAGGCGGTGTTCATCGACCGGGTGCTGAAACCGATCCGCAAGAAAACTCCCGACCTGCGCGTGGTGATGGAACATGTGACCACCCAGAACGCGGTGGATTACGTTCGCGACACGCATAAGAACCTTGCCGCGACGATCACCACCCATCACCTGATCATCAATCGCAACCATATCCTATCGGGTGGAATCAAGCCGCATTACTACTGCCTGCCCGTTGCGAAACGCGAAACCCACCGGATTGCCTTGGTCGAGGCCGCGACCAGTGGCGACAAGCGGTTCTTCCTTGGGACCGACAGCGCCCCGCATACGGACCCGGCCAAGTTGCAGGCCTGCGGCTGCGCGGGCTGCTTTACCGCGCCCAACACACTGTCCTGTCTGGCCGAGGTGTTCGAGGCGGCGGGCAAGCTGAAACAGCTTGAGGCGTTTACCTCGCTCAACGGGCCGCGGTTCTATGGGCTGGAGCCGAACGAGGAGACAGTGAGCTTGGTCAAGGGCGATCCGGTCGACTATCCCGAACGGATCGACACCGGGGCCGGACCGGTCACGGTCTTCGATCCCGGCTTTCCGCTGCACTGGCGGGTCGAAGGGTAGGACGAAGGGCAAAGATATCTGCCGGTCCCCGGCCTCGCGGACAGATCGGCCCTCTGGCCTCTCGACAAACGCGTTGCACACCGTTTGAAATCGCGCGACGCTATGCCTCGCCCGCTGCGGTCTGTCTTGTCCCGACGACCATCAGGAAGCTTGGTTGCATCCCGAAACCTGGGCACCTTGCAGGCACCTGCACCATTGCCGCCCCTTAACATCCCTCGCAAAACCCACTAGACCGCGCGCAGTTCAGAGACAGGAGCCCGCGCCATGATCCCCACCTCGTTCCCGCAGAAAGATGAAATCGCCCGGTTGACCGCCGGAATGCTGATCGAAGTAGGGGCGATCCACTTTAACGCCGCCGAACCTTTTACCCATGCCAGCGGCAAAAAGGCCCCGACCTATGTGGACTGCCGCAAGCTGATCTCTTTCCCGCGCATCCGGTCGACCCTGATGGATTTCCTGTCGGTCACCATCATGCGCGAAGCCGGCTTCGAGGCCTTTGACAATGTGGCGGGCGGCGAGACCGCGGGCATTCCCTTTGGCGCGCTGGTGGCTGACCGGCTGGCCCTGCCGATGACCTATGTCCGCAAGAAGCCCAAAGGTTACGGACGCAATGCCCGGATCGAAGGGGTGATGACCGAAGGCCAGCGGGTGATCCTGGTCGAGGATATGACCACCGATGGCGGGTCGAAACTGTCCTTCGTGGATGCGATCCGCGAGACCGGGGCCACATGTTCCGCCACCGCCGTGATCTTCTTCTATGGGATCCACAAAGGGGTCGAGGAAACGCTGGCCGATCACGGGGTGCAGCTGATCCATCTCTGCACCTGGTGGGACGTGCTGGAGGAAGCCCGGCGGCGCGGGGCCTATGACGCGGAAACGCTGGACGCGGTCGAGGCCTACCTGCGCGACCCGGCGGGCTGGTCAGCGGCGCACGCCTGATATTTGGCAGCACTGGCCCTTCGCAGAAAGGCCACACGCCGACCGCCCCCATGGGCGGCGCGTTCCGCGCCACCCGCGGTCGGCTTGCACTAAAATGACCAAGGTCGCCAAATCTTTTCCACAGCCCTGTGCACAATTCGGACCGGAGAATCGCCTAAGCGCGTACCGCCCTTGTGCATCTTGTGACAAATGCGGCGGGTTCTGCTATATCTGGTGCTGGGACGGCGCGGCCCGAGTTGTCCACAAGACTATCCATAGGGCTATCCACCAGGATACCAAAGTGGCGCAAATGACATCCGCCCGCTATGACACGCCCAAGGAAAGTCGGGGCAGGACATGAACGAGATCACGGTCTTCAATGCAAGCGGCACGGATGAGGCGAGCGCCGATGCGATGCCGCATTCCATCGAAGCGGAACAGCAGCTTCTGGGCGCGATCCTGACCAACAACGACATCTTTGACCGGGTCGCCGCGATCATCGGGCCAAAGCATTTCTACGAACCCGTCCATGCCCGCATCTTTGAAACCGCCTCTGCGCGGATTTCCAAGAACGCGCTGGCGTCCCCGGTCACGCTCAAGACTTTCCTTGAGGACGACGAGGGGCTGAAGGAACTGGGCGGCCCCGCCTATCTGGCCCGCCTTGCGGGGGCGGCGATTTCCGCCTTTGCCGCGCGCGACTATGCCCAGATGATCTATGACCTTGCCGTGCGGCGCGAGTTGATCCGGCTGGGGCAGGATATTTCCGGACGCGCCGCCAAGGTCGAGGTTGCCAGCGACCCGAAAGAGCAGATCGTCGCCGCCGAACAGGCGCTGTACCAGCTGGCCGAGCAAGGCACGTCCGAGGGCGGGTTCCAGAGTTTTCTGAAGGCGGTGACCGATGCGGTCAATGTCGCCAACGCGGCCTACCAGCGGGAAGGCGGGCTTGCGGGCGTCTCCACCGGCCTGATCGACATGGACAAGATGCTGGGCGGTCTACACAAGTCCGACCTTCTGATCCTTGCCGGTCGTCCGTCGATGGGGAAAACCTCGCTTGCCACCAACATCGCCTTCAACGTGGCCAAGGCCTATCGCAAGGGCAAGCTGCCGGACGGGTCCGAGGGGGCCGTGGACGGTGGCGTGGTCGGGTTCTTCAGCCTTGAAATGAGCGCTGAACAGCTGGCGGGCAGGATCTTGGCCGAGGCGTCGGAAATCTCGTCGCACAAGATCCGGCAGGGCGATATGGACGAAGGCGAGTTCCGCCGCTTTGTCGATGCCGCCAAGCAGTTGGAAGCCTGCCCGCTGTTCATCGACGACACCGCCGCGATTCCGATTGCGCAGCTTGCCGCCCGGGCGCGGCGGCTGAAGCGGACCCACGGGCTGGACCTGCTGATCGTGGACTACTTGCAGCTGGTGCGCGGCATGTCCGACAACCGGGTGCAGGAGATTGGCGAGATTTCCATGGGTCTGAAGGCCATCGCCAAGGAATTGAACATCCCTGTCATCGCCCTGTCCCAGCTGTCGCGTCAGGTGGAAAGCCGGGATGACAAGCGCCCGCAGCTGTCCGACCTGCGGGAATCCGGGTCGATCGAGCAGGACGCCGACGTGGTCATGTTCGTGTTCCGCGAGGAATACTATATCGAAAGAGACAAGCCTTCGGAAACTGATAGCTCGATGGAAGGTCAGCAAAAATACAATGACTGGGCGGAAAGGCTAAAGGCAGCTGGCGGTATCGCTGAGGTCATCATCGGCAAGCAGCGACATGGTCCAATCGGGACAGTCAAATTGAGCTTTGAGGCCCAATACACGCGATTTGGAAACCTTGAGCAACAGCGTGCCGCACCAGACGGCGACTTCGGCTAGGGCCGGTGCGCGGGCGGCACCCAATCGGCAGTGTCGCGGTTCCAGAACCGGTTGGGGTTATCCTCGTCCTGACCGCGCCGGTGCAGGGTTCTGCTTGCTGGCCAAAGGGTTATGACCGGTTCTTCGTATGGATGTGCCGCGTAGATCGCGGCAACGACCGCGGGGGCTTGTTCCGTCTTCAGGAATATTCGCAATTCGATGCAAGGCACGCTGACCGGGGACGGCGTTGCCGCGTTCCGCCCGCTGCCCAAGGATCGGAAGTCCTGCCGCCCTTCGGCACTGGCGAAACTGACCGCGTCATAGTCGCCCCAAGTCAGCGGGGCCGCGTTCCGGATGGCGTTCAGGACCCTTGCTTCGGCCTCAGCCGGAACCTGACAGGCCAGCATCAGCCCGGATTCGACGTCATAGCGGGCAGTTGAGGGGATCATGCGCCCAATTCCAATTCGGTTCGCAGCCAAAGCCGCCCGGTTTCGGTCACCGTGATTGCGCGGCCTGTTCCGCGACGGATGGCATCAGTTCCTTCCAATCTCCGGAACAGGGCTGTGGCAAATGGGCCGGAAAAATGGGGGTGTCGTTCGGACCAATCCAGACAGGGCCGCATCGGGCCGTGCCTGATGCCCTGCGCCGTGGCCCATGTCCGCCCATGTGGGGTCAGCGCCGGGCTGGTCAGGTCAGTGACAAATCCACGGGCGACCAGCGCATCGGCCATCGCAACCCCCAGCCGCCCGGCAAGGTGGTTGTAGCAGCATCGCGCCTCTCGTTCGGCCGCCGGGGCGCGGTGCAGGGCAGGGCGTGTGACAGCGGTTTTCAGGGGGAGTACCGAGAGGGATTCAAGCATCTCTGCCACCTCTGGCCCCGCGATCCGATGATAGGTGAACCGCCCCAACCGTTCCGCGATGACCAGCCCCGTCGCCGACAGCTGGGCCAGATGCCCGCTGGCGGTCTGGGCCGAGATGCCGGCGCCGATGCGCACGATCTGCGGGTCTGTGTTCATGGCCCGACCCTAACACCCCCGCGCGCCTGAATTGCAGCGGAATTGATACGGTCCTGGCCGAACTGATGCCGATGCGCGGGCCGGGTGTTGCTTCCCCCTTGCCGCCCCGTGCCCTGCCTGCCAAAAGGCGGACCATGACTGCTGGTATCCTTTCGATTGATCTGGACGCGATTGCCGCGAACTGGGCCGCGCTTGACGCCAAGACCGGGGTGGAAACCGCCGCCGTGGTAAAGGCCAATGGCTATGGGCTGGACGCGGGCCGTGTCGCGGGCCGTTTGTATCATGCAGGCGCGCGCCGGTTTTTTGTCGCCGTGGCCGAGGAAGGCGCGGCCGTCCGCGCCGCTGTTGGCGATGACGCGCATATCTACGTCTTTTCTGGCCATTGCCGGGGCGACACGGAAATGATCGGCGATCTGGGCCTGATCCCGATGTTGAATTCCATGGATCAAATGACCCGCCATTTCGAAAGCCTGCCGGGCCACCCGTTCGGGGTGCAGCTGGACACCGGCATGAACCGGCTGGGCATGGAGTGGGACGAATGGGCGCCTGTCGCCCCGATCGCGCTGGACCAGGGGCCGCAGCTTCTAATCAGCCATCTGGCCTGTTCGGACGAACCCGACCATCCGATGAACCCCTATCAGCTGGACCTGTTCCGCCGGATGACCGACGGCACCGGCGTGCCACGGTCGCTGGCGGCGACGGGGGGGATCCTTCTGGGCAAGGACTATCATTTCGACCTGTGCCGCCCCGGCGTCGGCCTCTATGGTGGCCACCCCTTTGTCGAGGCGCGACCGGTGGTGCGACTGGACCTGCCGGTGATTCAGATCCGCGATCTGGCCGAAGGCGAGGTCGTGGGCTACGGCAACAGCTGGCAGGCGGAACGGCCCAGCCGGATTGCCACGCTGGCGGCGGGCTATGCCGACGGTATCCTGCGGGCCCTGTCTAACGGCGCGACCCTTTGGCACGGCAAGACGCCTTGCTCCCTTGTGGGGCGGGTGTCGATGGATCTTCTGACCATCGACGTCACCGATCTGGATGAGGCGCCCCGCGCCCTGACCCTTCTGGGGCCGCGCCAGACCGTGGACGATCTGGCAGAGGCTGCGGGCACCATCGGCTACGAAATCCTGACCTCGCTCGGCCATCGCTACCAGCGGCGGTATACCACGTCATGATCCGGGCGCTGGCCTCTGTCGGGGCGGGGGTGCTTGCCCTTCTGGCCGTGGTCGGACGGTTCGCGATCTTCACTGGCCAAACGCTCAGCCACCTGTTCCGCCCGCCGTTCTACCCGCGCGAATTTGGCGTGGCGCTGATGCAGATCGGCTACTTCTCGCTTCCGGTCGTGGGGCTGACAGCGCTGTTCACCGGCGGGGCGCTGGCCCTGCAGATCTATGCCGGCGGCGCGCGCTTCTCGGCCGAGGCGGTGGTGCCGCAGATCGTCGCCATCGGCATGGTCCGCGAATTGGGGCCGGTGCTGGTTGGGCTGATGATCGCGGCGCGGGTCACATCCTCTATCGCTGCCGAAATCGCGACGATGAAAGTGACCGAACAGATCGACGCGCTGGTCACGCTCTCCACCCATCCGATGAAATACCTGACCCTGCCACGGGTGCTGGCCGCCACGCTGGTGATGCCGGTTCTGGTCGGCGTGGGTGACGTGATCGGGATCTTTGGCGGGTTTCTGGTGGGGACGGAACGGCTGGGCTTCAACGCGGCGACCTATCTGAAGAACACCGCCGATTTCCTTGAACCGCTGGACGTGATCTCCTCGCTGTCCAAAGGGGCGGTGTTCGGGTTCATCGCCGCGCTGATGGGCTGCTATTTCGGGATGAATTCGGCGCGGGGCGCAATGGGCGTGGGCCGGGCGACGAAAGGGTCGGTGGTGGCCGCCGCCGTGCTGATCCTTGCCGCGAACTTCCTTCTGACAGAGGCGTTCTTTTCCGCATGATCGAGCTTCGGGATGTTCATAAGGCCTTTGGCAGCAACCACGTCCTGCGGGGGATGAACCTGACCGTCACCTCGGGCGAAAGCATGGTGGTGATCGGTGGGTCGGGGTCCGGCAAATCGGTTCTCTTGAAGAACATCCTTGGTCTTATCCAGCCGGACAGTGGCCAGATCCTGATCGACGGGCAGGATGTGACCCAATTGCCCCGCGATGCCTTTCTTGCGCGGTTTGGGATGCTGTTTCAGGGGGGCGCTCTGTTCGACAGCCTGCCGGTCTGGCAGAACGTGGCCTTTCGGCTGCTGCGCGGGTCGCTGAAACGGCCAAGGGACGAGGCACGGGAGATCGCCATTGAAAAGTTGCGGCGCGTTGGGCTGGGCCCGGACGTGGCCGACCGGTTCCCGGCGGAACTGTCGGGAGGGATGCAAAAACGGGTCAGCCTTGCCCGCGCCATCGCCGCCGAGCCCGAGATCATCTTTTTCGACGAACCCACCACCGGCCTTGATCCGATCATGGCGGGCGTCATCAACGACCTGATCCGCGAGATCGTGACCGAGATGGGCGCGACCGCCATCACCATCACCCATGACATGACCAGCGTCCGGGCCATCGCCGACCGGGTGGCGATGCTGCACAACGGGAAAATGCGCTGGGTCGGGCCGATCGCTGATCTCGACACCTGTGGCGACCCCTATGTGACGCAATTTGTCTCGGGCAGCCCTGACGGGCCGATCGAGACCTTGCGCTAAGAGGGGCCGCGATCTAGGCTCGTCCGAGTAATTGATATTGGGCCGATGCCGTCCGGCGAGTCGTTGCCTCTTGTTTTTGAGATATGACCAAAATCATGTGCGGTTGCGGGCCAGAGATCAGCGAAACCGTTCTGATGACCAAGAACATCCTTGAGGCAGTGATCTTGGCCTCGGCGCCTTTTGGCGCGGCGGCGGCGCTGGTGTCCTCGGTCATCCTTCTGAAGGGTCCGCGGCGGGTTATCAGCATGGCGATGCTTGGGATCATGGTTCTGGCGGCGGTTATCGGGTTCAGCCCTTTTGGCATGTTCGATTTCTTGTCGTATCAGGTCGAAAACAGCTTCATCAGTCTTTCCGTGATCGTGTTTGTCGGGTTGGGGGCCGTTGCCTTGACATATTGGCCAAGCCAAAGCCGCTGGATCAACTGGCCCCTGCTGTCGGGGACCGGGTTGTCGATGGCGGCAGCGGCGGCAATTGTTCATTTTCCAAATTTCTGAGTCTGAACAATGCTGAATTTGATCGGTGAAAGGCCATTGATATGTTTGAAGCCTCGTTTCTGAGGGATCTGGCGAATTGGGCGTTGCTGGCTCCGTTTGCCGGGCTTGGGATTTCACTTTTGGCGGCAACCCGCCTAGAACCAGGGCCAAGACGACGGATCAGCCTTGTGATGCTTGTCCTTGCGGTCCTGAGTCTGGGGTTGTTCCTGCATAACCCGCTGGTCTCATACGAAGCAAAATGGCGACATGCCGAGAACGTCGGTTTTTCACTGTTGATGCTGGTTCTCTTCCTGCAGCTTCTTGCAATGATCTATTGGCCGGTCAGATCCGCCTGGGTGAACAGGCCCGTTCTGATCGGGCTCGCGATTTGTTTCCTTGCGGGAGTTGTTCTTTCCTTTGTGGAATGGTGGTGACGACGTGACAGGAAATACGCTGAAATTCGCCAATCTTTCCCTGTTGGTCCTGTTCCCCGTGGCCTGGTTCGCGCCGCTGATGCGGGCGGGGCTGGGGCTGCCGCTGTTTGACCTGAGCGAGATCAGCGTCATCTCGGGATTGCAGAGCCTGTGGGACAGCGATGTGTTCCTTGCGCTTCTGGTCACGGCTTTTGCGCTGTTCGCGCCCTATCTGAAAACCATCGGGCTGGCGCTGATGCATTTCGGGCTGCTGCACCGCAAGGTGCTGCCGGTGCTGAACTGGATGGGCAAGCTGGCGATGGCGGATATCTTTTTGATCGCGCTTTATATCGTCGTCGCCAAAGGTGTTGGCATCGGCAAGGTGGAAACCGCCTGGGGGCTTTACCTCTTCACCGGCTGTATCCTCGCCTCGCTCGCCATCTCGGCATTCAGCGGCAAGGCGAAGGGCGGGGCGGTGGGTTAAAACCCACCTTACGAAGGGGCTCTGCCCCTCTGCCCCTTTCGGGCCATTCACCCCGGGATATTTATTGACCCAAAGAAGGGGGCTGGACCGGGCGTCCATTCTACTTTGGGTTAGAAATATCCTCTGGGGGCCATGAATGATCTGGTGGGGGGCGAAGCGCCCCCGGGTAAGGTGGGTCTTGACCCACCACCCCTTGCGGATTGCCAAGCGGGCGACATTGGTCCAAAAGGTGAACATGGCCAAAGATCTTTCCTATGTCTGTTCCGAATGCGGGGCCGCGTTTTCCAAGTGGTCGGGCCGCTGTGACGCCTGCGGTGCGTGGAACACCATCACCGAGGAAAAGCCGCTGTCCGCCGGTCCTGCGTCGAAATCCCTTGGCGGCAAACGGGGGCAGGCCCTGACCCTGACCGATCTCGCGACCGAGGAACCCGACCCGCCCCGCACCGAGGCGGGCGTGGCCGAACTGGACCGGGTGCTGGGTGGCGGGTTGGTCAAGGCCTCGGCCCTTTTGGTCGGCGGCGATCCCGGCATCGGAAAATCCACGCTGTTGTTGCAGGCGGCGGCGCGGTTTGCGCGCAACGGGCTGAAGGTCATCTATGTCTCGGGCGAGGAATCGGCGGCGCAGGTGCAGATGCGTGCCCGCCGTCTGGGCCTGACCGAAAGCCCGGTGCAATTGGCCGCGGAAACCAACCTGCGCAACATCCTGACCACGCTGGAGGCGGAAAAGCCCGATCTGGCGATCATCGATTCGATCCAGACCATGTGGGCCGATAACGTGGACAGCGCGCCGGGGTCGGTGTCTCAGGTCCGCGCCTCGGCCCATGAGCTGACCACATTCGCGAAACGCCACGGCATCGCGGTGGTCATGGTCGGCCATGTCACCAAGGAAGGGGCCATTGCCGGCCCCCGCGTGGTCGAACATATGGTCGATACCGTCCTCTATTTCGAGGGCGAGCGCGGCCATCAGTTCCGCATCCTGCGCGCGGTGAAGAACCGCTTTGGACCGGCCGATGAAATCGGCGTGTTCGAGATGACGGGCAAAGGGCTGGCCGAGGTCAAGAACCCCTCGGCCCTGTTCCTGTCCGAACGGGGCAAGCCCGCGCCCGGCTCTGTCGTCTTTGCGGGCATCGAAGGCACCCGCCCGATGCTGTGCGAGTTTCAGGCCCTTGTCGCCCCGTCCCCCACGGCCCAGCCCCGGCGCAGCGTGGTCGGCTGGGATGGCGGGCGGCTGGCGATGATCCTTGCGGTGCTCGAGGCGCGCTGCGGCGTCACCTTCACCGGGCTTGATGTCTATCTGAACGTCGCGGGCGGATTGCGGATCAGCGAACCGGGGGCCGATCTGGCCGTGGCGGCAGCACTTGTTTCTGCCCGCGAGGACGCGGCATTGCCCCCTGATTGTGTCATATTCGGCGAAATCAGCCTGTCTGGCGCCCTTCGCCCGGTGGTCCAGACCGAAAATCGGTTGAAAGAAGCGCAAAAACTTGGTTTCACCTCGGCCATCCTGCCGGAACTGCCCAAGCGGGCGTCGGCTGCCGGACTGTCGCTGCGGGAAACCGCCGATCTTGCCGGTTTTGTGGAACAGGTATTCGGTCCGCGGCAGGCGGGCTGAAGGGACAAGAGGGACATATGGAAGGCTTTACCATCATCGACGGTGTCGTCGCGGTCACGATCATCGTCTCCGCCCTTCTGGCCTACAGCCGCGGCCTTGTGCGCGAGGCATTGGCCATCGCGGGCTGGATCGGGGCCACCATCGTGGCCTTTATCTTTGCGGACCAAGTGCAGCCGCTAGTCAAGCAGGTGCCGGTCCTGGGCGATTTCATCGGCGACAGCTGTGAATTGTCGGTGATCGCGGCCTTTGCGGCGGTCTTTGCCGTGGCCCTTGTGATCTTCTCGATCTTCACGCCGCTCTTTGCTTCGGTGGTGCAGCGCTCGGCGCTGGGCGGGCTGGATCAGGGGCTTGGGTTCCTCTTTGGCGTGCTGCGCGGCATTCTCCTCGTGGCGGTGGCCTTCTTCCTTTACGACACGATCCTGTCCAGTCAGGACCTTGCCATGGTGGATGACAGCCGGTCGGCCAAGATTTTCCGCGGCATGACCACCAGTGTCGAGGATCAGAACCCCGAGGCGGCGCTGGGCTGGATCCAGTCGCAATATGATCAGCTGGTCGGGGCCTGTTCGGTCGAATAAATGTCCACAATAAGGGCAGGGATATGGGGCCGCATCTGCGGCCCTTTGCTTTTGTGATCGGTTTGCATGTGATAGTTTGATGACATGCCCCGCCCGACCGACTATCAGGGGCGCAACTGCCCCAGACGGATTCGGAGCCCGACCCCGTGCGCACACAAATGCCCCCCGCCCATCCTTTCGACGACGACAAGCTGAAGGAGGAGTGCGGGATCTTCGGCGCCATTGGCGTTGCCGACGCGGCCAGTTTCATCGCGCTTGGCCTTCACGCCCTGCAACATCGCGGGCAAGAGGCCGGCGGGATCGTGACCCACGACCCCGAGACCGGCTTCAATCAGGCCCGCCGCATGGGCTATGTCCGTGACAATTTCACCAGCGCCGAGGTGATGCAGCTTTTGCCGGGCACCATCGGCATCGGCCACGTCCGCTATTCCACCGCAGGCAACAAAGGCCAGACCGCGATCCGTGACGTTCAGCCCTTCTTTGGCGAGTTTTCCATGGGCGGCGCGGCGATTGCCCATAACGGCAATATCACTAACGCCGACGCGCTGCGCCGCGAGCTGGTCGAACGCGGGTCGATCTTCCAGTCCTCGTCGGACAGCGAATGCATCATCCACTTGATGGCCCGGTCCATGGGCCGGTCGATCCCGGACCGCATGGAAGAAGCACTGCGCAAGGTCGAAGGCGCGTTTTCCGTCGTCGCCATGACCCGGACCAAGCTGATGGGGGTCCGCGACCCGCTGGGCGTGCGTCCGCTGGTCCTTGGCAAAGTCGGGGAAAAGGGCTGGGCCCTTGCCTCCGAGACCTGCGCATTGGACATCATCGGCGCCGAGTTTGTGCGCGAGATCGAGCCGGGCGAGATGGTCGTGATCAACACCGAGGGCAAGGTCGAAAGCAACTTCCCGTTCCGGCCGCAGAAGTCGCGGTTCTGTATCTTCGAACATGTCTATTTCTCGCGCCCCGACAGCATTCTCGGTGGCCGGTCGGTCTATGAGACCCGTGAAAACATCGGTCGTGAACTGGCCAAGGAAGCCCCGGTCGAGGCCGATTTGGTCTGCCCGGTGCCCGACAGCGGCACGCCCGCGGCCATCGGATACAGCCTGCAATCGGGTATTCCCTATGCGATGGGGATCATCCGCAACCAGTACATGGGCCGGACCTTCATCGAACCGACCGAGCAGATCCGCAACATGGGTGTGCGGCTGAAGCTGAACGTCAACCGCGCCCTGATCAAGGGCAAGCGGGTGATCCTCGTGGACGACAGCGTGGTACGCGGCACCACCAGCCGCAAGATCAAGGAGATGATCCTTGATGCGGGCGCGGCCGAGGTGCATTTCCGCATCGCCTCTCCGCCGACGGCCTGGCCCTGTTTCTACGGGGTGGATACGCCGCAGCGTGAAAAGCTGCTTGCCGCGACCATGAGCGAGGAAGAGATGTGCAAGCATCTGGGCGTCGACAGCCTGCGCTTCATCTCGCTCGACGGGCTGTATCGGGCCGTGGGCGAGGCCGGGGGGCGCGACCCCAAGGCACCGGCCTATTGCGACGCCTGCTTCTCGGGCGAATACCCGGTGGCGCCGTCGGACATGATCGAAAAAGGGTTCGAACTGAAGGCAGCGGAATAGCGGCCCGACGCGTCGGAGCACATTCCTTGCCGTCTTGGCGCGGGCGCCAGCCCGGGCCGCGCCCGACCCTCCCCCCGGGAGGGCGCATTGGCGATGTAGTGCGCAGCCAGCGCGACGCGTTTTTGCTGAAGGTCAGGCCCAAGCCAATCGCAGGACCGTGCCCACCCAGGGTCGGGCGCGGCCCTTGCTGTCAAACCGCCGGTTTTACCTGCATCAGCGCCATGACATCGGCCATTTCCGGGCCGCGTGCCTGACCGGTCACGGCCTTGCGCAGGGGCATGAACAGCCCCTTGCCCTTGCGGCCCGTCGCTTCTTTGACAGCCCCAGTCCAGCTGCCCCAGGTTTCAGCGGTGTAGGGCGGTTCGCCCAGCATCGACAGGGCGGTGGCCACGAACTCTGCGTCTTCTTCCGCCACGTCCGCCTGCGCCTTGCCGGTGAACACGTCCCACCACGGGGCCATGTCCGACAGGTAGGTGATGTTTTCGCGCACGACCGACCAGAACTGTTCGGCCACCGTGTCCGGCACGCCAAGGGCGGCCACGTCACCGGCAACGGTCGCGAAGGGCTTTGCTGCGTTCACACGCGCGGTCAGCGGTTCCAGATCGGCGGGGTCAAATTTCGTGGGCGCCGCGCCGAATTTGCTCACGTCGAAACCCGCCACGACCTCGGACAGGTCGCCGCGCAGTTCAACCGGGTCCGACGACCCCAGCCGCGCCATCAGCGAGGTGATCGCCATCGGTTCGATCCCCTGTTCACGCAGGTCGCGCAACGCAAGGTTACCCAGCCGCTTGGACAGCTTTTCACCGTCCGGCCCGGTCAGCAGGGAATGGTGCGCGAAGCGGGGCACCGCACCCCCCAGCGCCTGAATGATCTGGATCTGGGTCGCGGTGTTGGTCACGTGGTCGGACCCGCGCACGACGTCGGTGATCCCAAACTCCGTGTCATCCACGACCGAGGCGAGGGTATAGAGGATCTGGCCGCTGTCCTTGATCAGCACCGGGTCGGATACGCTGGCTGCGTCGATCGAGATCGGGCCGAGAATGCCGTCCTCCCATTCGATCCGTTCCCAGTCGAGCTTGAACCGCCAGTGGCTGCCGCCGCGTTCTTCGCGCAGCCGGTTCTTTTCGTCCTCGGACAGGTTCAACGCGGCGCGGTCATAGACCGGCGGCTTGCCCATGTTCAGCTGTTTCTTGCGCTTGAGGTCCAGTTCGGTCGGAGTCTCGAAACATTCATACAGCCGGCCCATCTCGATCAGCTTTTCCTTGGCCGCAAGGTAGCGGTCCAACCGTTCGGACTGCCGCTCGATCCGGTCCCAGTCAAAGCCAAGCCAAGTCAGACTGTCCTTGATCCCGTCCACGTATTCTTCCTTCGACCGTTCCTGATCGGTGTCGTCGATCCGCAGGATGAAGGTGCCGCCGTTCTGCCGGGCGATGGCATAGTTCATCAGCGCGGCGCGCAGGTTGCCGATGTGCAGCCAACCGGTGGGCGAGGGGGCGAAACGTGTCGTGGTCATGGGTCTGGTCTCCTGTCGCGCTTGGCTCTTTCATACCGTAGCGTTTTTGTCCATATCCGGCGCATGGACTTCACCGCGCCCACCTGTGACGAGATCGAGGAATTGGCCCGCGAAACCGTGGCGCAATTCCCCGATGTCTTTCGTGCGGCGGCCAAGGCGGTCGCGATCCGCGTGGCAGAATTCCCGGACGCAGAGATGCTGGCCGGGCTGGAGATGGACGACCCGTTCGAGCTGACCGGCCTTTATGACGGCATCCCGCTAACCCAGAAATCCAGCTTTGACCAACCCGAGGGGCCGGATGTGGTCTGGCTGTTCCGTCGCCCGATATTGGATGAATGGGCCGGGCGGGGGGATGTGACCCTTGCCGACCTCGTGTCCCATGTGACGGTGCACGAGTTCGCCCATCACTTTGGCTGGTCGGATGCGGATATCGCCGCGATAGACCGTTGGTGGGAATGATCCCGGCGCAAATGCGCAGGGGTTCTATGCAGAAATGCTGACTGGCCGGACCTTCGGACCGCGCTAGGCTTCTTTCCCGGGTAACGCCTTATCTGGGAGGTTTGAAATGAAACTGACACGTCGACAGGCCATCAAGGCCGGGGCCGCGCTGCCCTTTGCAGCCGCTACTGCCACGGTGCCGGGCGCGGGGGCCGCCATGGGCCATGCCGCCCGCCTGCCGCAGTCCCGCGATTTCACCCTTGGCGATTTCAAGGTGACGACCCTTCTGGCCGGGTCGCGCCGGGTCGAGAACCCGAAGGGCATCTTCGGCCTCAACGTCGATGACGACACCTTTGCCGAAGTCAGCGCGGCGGCCCACATCCCGACCGATGTGGCGCAGTTCTTCTTTACCCCGACCGTGGTCAACACCGGGTCCGAGGTGATCCTGTTTGACACCGGGCTGAACGCCGGTGGCCTGTTGGATGCGCTGGCGGGTGCCGGATATGCGGCGGGGGATGTCACCCATGTGGTCATCACCCACATGCACGGCGACCATATCGGCGGGCTTGCGGATGACGCGGGCAACCCGACCTTCCCCGATGCGGCCTATGTGACGGGGCAGGCAGAGTTCGATCATTGGGACATGTCCGGCAACGAAGGGTTCGAGGCCAAAGTGCGGCCGCTGGCCGACCGCTTTACCTTTCTTGGGGACGGCGGGGCGGTCCGGTCTGGTATCACCGCCGTAGCCGCATACGGGCACACGCCAGGCCATATGGGCTATATGCTGGAATCGAACGGCGAACAGCTATTGGTGATGGCCGATACCGCGAACCACTACGTCTGGTCGCTTGCCTATCCCGACTGGGAGGTCCGGTTCGACATGGACAAGACCGCCGCCGCTGAAACCCGCAAGCGGCTTCTGGGCATGGCCGCCGCCGACAAGGTTCCGCTGATCGGCTATCATATGCCGTTCCCGGGCCTCGGCTATGTGGACACGCGCGGCGAGGGCGGGTTCCACTTTGTCCCGCATAGCTATCAATTGATGTAGGCCGACCTTGGCATCGGGGCCGAAACCGGGCATATGTTAGCGCCAACAGAATCCCGGAGGCCCCGATGCGCCCGATCCTTGCGGTCACGCTTAACCCTGCGCTTGATATCGCCACCTCGGTCAACCATGTGACCGCAGGGGTGAAGCTGCGGTGTGGTGCACCGCAGATGGACCCCGGCGGCGGCGGGCTGAACGTGGCCCGCGCGATCCATCTGTTGGGTGGGCAGGCCACGGCCTTTGTGGCGCTGGGTGGCCATACCGGGCAGAAACTGCGGGAACTGATCGAAACGGCAGGTTTGACGCTGGTGGTGCATCCCGCGCCGGGCGAGACCCGGCAAAGCCTTGCCGTCACCGACGAGGGGCTGGGCGATCAATACCGGTTCATGCTGCCGGGGCCGGAGTGGGGCACGGCGGACCTTGCCAAGGCGTCCGAGGCGATCACGGCCGCATCCCCGGCCGACGCCATTGTCGTCCTGTCGGGCAGTGGGCCGCTGGGGGCCGCCCCTGACCTCTACCTTGATCTTTGCGCGGCGCTGGACGGCGACGGGCGGGATGTGATCGTCGATACCTCGGGCGCGGCCCTGCACCGGCTGGCCGAGGGGCAACACAAGATCAAGCCGTGGATCTTGCGGATGGATCAGGGCGAGGCCGAGGGGCTTGCCGGCCATGCGTTGCGGTCGAACGAGGAAACCGCCGCCTTTGCCCGCTACCTGCTGGTGCGCGGCGTGGCCGAAACCGTGATCATCGCGCGTGGCGCGCATGGGTCGGTTCTGGTGAATGCGGATGAAAGCCTAGCGGTCAAGGCGGCGACCGTCCCGGTCCGCAGCCGGGTCGGCGCGGGCGACAGTTTCGTCGGCGGTTTCGTCAAGGCGCTGGCCGAAGGCAAACCCCTGCGCGAGGCGCTGTCCTGGGGATCGGCCACCGCGTCGGCGGCGGTGATGACCGAAGGCACTGAACTTTGCCGCCCCGAGGATGCAGAGCGGTTGCTGGCGGAATCCCCCGTGACCCCGGTTCAGGTGGGCTGAACCGGCCAGCGGCTGTTCAGGTCGTCCAGACCGGCGCGGATCAGCTCTTCCAGAACAGCCAGGTCCACATCGGCCAGCTTGGTGATGTAAAGGCAGGATTTGCCCTTCTTCCACTTGCCCAGCCGGTCAAGGATCGGGCCGAAATCCGTGTAGCCCGGCAGGATGTAGATCACCTGGTTCGCCTTGCGTGGGGAGAATCCGGTGGCAAGGAAATCCCCCTCGCGCCCGCTGTCATAGCGATAGTGGTATCGGCCGTATCCGATGATCGACGGCCCCCACATGCGCGGTTTGAAGCCGGTGACACGACGGAACAGGGTGTCCAGAACCTGCGCGTCTTCCCGCCGCTGCGGATGATCCACGGCGGCGATGAAATCGGCGGGGTTGGTCGCGGTCACTTGGGTCTTGTTCTGGGCCATGTTCCGCAGCCTAGCACGGGTTGGCCCGCCGCTCTAGCGGAAGGCAGGACCATGCGCCCAGATAGTCAGCGAATGGCGTTCGCCGCGCGTCACCGGGGTGACCCGGTGCAGCATGTAGCTGGGAAACAGGGTTGCGGTGCCGCGCGTCTTCGGCGCCTCGACCGCGTGACTTGAGGGCATGATTTCCAGCGTGCCGCCGTCATACCCCTCGGGCTCCGACAGTTGTACCACCATCGTCAGCTTGCGTTTCGACGCCAGTTGTCCGTCGCCAATATCGGAATGCCATGTGAAATGGCCCTCGCGTTCGGCGCCATAGCGGGCGACCTGCGCGCTTTCGGAAAAATCGGTGAGGGCAAAGTCAAAGACATCGCGGTTGGCGATCCGCACCACGTCGATGATCCGGTCCATGACCCAATCCGCGCCTTCCACATCGTCCAGCCAGACCAGATCCGCACGGCGCAGATTGTGGTCGCGGGCCTGTCCGACAAGACGCGCATCCGACGCTTCGGCGGCGCGGGCGATGGCAACGATACGGTCGCAATCGGTGGCGGAAAACGCGGCATCGACCGAATGGATGGCGATCATGGAAAGGGTCCGTCCTGAGTGAAGGAAGACCCCGCCTAGGGCCGGACCTGATACCGATCTTGTCTGTTTTCGACCTGAAGGTCTGTTTGCGCCCTAAATCCGCGTCAGCCCATGATCCGCTCGCGCAGGCTGCGGTGGCTGACAATCGGGCCTTGGTCGAAACTGTCCGTTGCCTTGCGCGTCGCCGGAACCGGGCGCGGGGCGCGGTGTGACCGGGCCGGGGTTGGCTGTGCCGTTGGTTCTGCGGTCTTGGGGGTGGCAAACAGATCGTCAAAGACCTTGTTCTTCGCGGCGTCAATGTCCTTATCCACCGGCTTCTGGTGCCGTGCCAGCAGGGCGCGCGCGGTCGAGGCACCGGCGGCATTCAGGATTTCGTCGGCCATTTCCCCGGCGGGGCCGTTCAAATGGGTCCAGCGGATCTGGATCTTCTTGGCAAAGACCTTGCCCTTGCCGACCTTCACCTCGACCCATTTCGTCGTGGGAATCCACCAGATGCGCAGGGTCCGCACCTGCACGCCCTGAAGATCGGACCACGGCCGTTTCGATTTCCCCATGACCGAGAACCCTTCCTCGTCCGCATAAAAGCTCGGTGCGGGACGCCAGAGGGCAAAGGCACAGGTGGCCGTGGCCCAAAGCCCGAACAGAAGCGACGCGCCGCCGATCAACGGGGAAAAGGCATCGGTCCCGCCCGAACCATTGGCAGCGCCGGCCATCAGGGCCTTGCCGAACAGGGCAAACCCGATCCCGATCCCGACGCCTGTGATCAGGTTCTGTTTGCGCGGAAAAAGAACAATGGCCATGAATGCCTCCCTCAAAATTCGTCCAAGGGTTGCAGGGGCATTCCGGCCGATTTCGACCGCATTCTGGGTATTTTTGGGGCGGCGGGCTAGGCTGGCGCGGGGCCAAGTGAATGACGCCACTTGATCGTGGTTTCCAGTTCCTCGCCCGGTCCGGGGTCTTCGCCCGCCCGCAGCGCCAGAAGCCGCCGGGCCGCCCGCCGCCCCATTTCGCGGTGGGGAACGTGAACGGTGGTCAGCCCCGGCGTCACGATTCCAGCAAGGTCGATGTCGTCAAACCCGGTGATCGACACGTCCTGCGGCACCCGCAGACCCATTTCCCGAGCCTTCATTAGCGCCCCGGCGGCAAACACATCGTTGCCGCACAAAACCGCGGTGGGGCGTGGCGTCTGGTCCATCAGGCGGGCGAACCGCTTTGCGCCATTGCCGATGGAATAGGTGGTTTCCTCGACCAACAGGTCAGCGGGGTCCAGCCCGTGATCGGCCAACGCGGCACAGATACCCCGGAAACGTTCGCGAGCCCGGTCGTTGCCTGCCCGTTCCGCAGTGATCACGCCAATGTCGCGATGCCCGCGTGCAAGGACCTCTTCGGTCAGGGCCTTCATCGCGGCGAAGTTGTCAAACCCAACCGACTGCCGCCGCACCGAATTATCATGCACCCAGGCCACGACATAGGGAATGCCGCGCCGGTCCAGGAAATCGTAGGTCTGGGCGGTCCGGTCATGGCCGATGAGCAAGAGCGCATCAGCCCCCCGCGCGACAAGCGCCCTGATCTGGTCTTCTTCGCGGTCAGGGTCATAGCTGGATGACGCGACCAGAAGGGTGATCCCGTTGGTCTGCAATTCGTTCTGAAAGGCCTGAAGACCCCGGGCGAAGATGGCGTTCTCCATGGTCGGGATGATCGCGCCGAAGGTATTCGTGCGTTTCGCCGCCAGCGCGCGTGCCCCGAAATTGGGTGCATAGCCCAGGTCGCGGACGGCGGACATGACCCGCTGCTGTGTGCGTTCGCTGACCTGCCCGGGAGAGTTCAGACAGCGCGAGACCGTGGCCGTCGAAACGCCCGCCCGCGCCGCCACGTCTTCAAGCGTGGGGACCGCAGCAGTCAGGTCTCGGTCTTCCCTGGTCAAGGCGGGGTTGGCTCCTGTTTGGCGGGACTGGCCCGGTTTCTATCCTTCTACATCGCGGTCAGAGGCGAGGTGTATCCCAAGATACAATGTAAGCGCTTGCATTTGCAAATGTAAGCGCTTACATTTTTCAAGAATCGAAAGATCTCGGGAGTGGGCACATGGCATTGGCGGTATCGGCGGTTCTGTTTGCCTGCTTCGTTCTGGATGTCGTGGCGGGGGCGTTCTTCAACATGTCCGCGCTGTCCGACGTGCAAGAGATGATGGTTCTGTCCGCCGCTTCGGTCGCCTTTGTCGTGGCGATCCTTCGGCGGGAACGTGAGTCCAAAAAGGAACACTGACAAAAGCTCATAGGGAGGAGCACATGCGTAACAAGACACCCGAACTGGCGTCCGAGGAACGCCGGAACTTTCTGAAGCTGGCCGCGTCGGGCAGCTTTACCGCCGCATTGGTGGCCGGGGCAGGGGGGATGCTCTGGTCGTCCGAGGCTGCCGCCCAGATCCAGCAGGAAGAGGCGGAGCGGGAGGCTGCCGCCGAATACACCATGACGCTGGCCACGGCCTATGTGATTGGCGCGTCGCGCAGCTATCCGATCATGCAGCTGGACCTGAAGGAAAACATCCAGAACGCCACCAACGGCAAGGTTTATGTGAAACTGGCCCCGGGTGGTCAGCTGGGCTCCGGTGGCGCGCTGGCGCAGGCGGTTCAGACCGGCACCATCCAGTGTGCCCAGCATTCGCTGGCCAACTTTGCGCCCTTTGCTTCGACCGTTGACCTGATCAACATGCCCTACCTGTGCGGGTCGAACCAGCGCTTCACCAACCTTGTGAATTCCGACACTTGGAAATCCGAAGTGCACCCCAAGGTCGAGGCAGCGGGCTTCAAGGCGCTGATGTATATCAACATCGACCCGCGCGTGGTTGCCGTGCGTCAGGGCGGCGATGCGGTCATCACCCCCGCCGACATGGCCGGTGTGAAGTTCCGCGTGCCGGGGTCCGCGATGCTGCAGCAATACTACCGCATGGTCGGCGCAAACCCGACCCCGGTGGCATGGGGCGAAACCCCCTCGGCGATCAAGCAGGGCGTGGCCGATGCGCTTGACCCCTCGGTCGGCGCGCTGTTCGTCTTTGGCTTCAAGGACATCCTGAGCCACGTGACCTTTACCCAGGCCGTGCCGGACAGTCAGGTCTATTCGATGAACCTGGAATGGTTCAACTCGCTGCCTGCCGACGTGCAGGAAGGCATCGAATGGGCCGGCGAAATGACCGCGCACCAGAACCTTGCCAAGGTTCCGTCCGCCCGCACCCACGCCATGTCCGAGCTGGCCAAGGCAGGCGTCCAGTTCCATTCGCTGACCGACGATCAGCTGGCCGAATGGCAGGCCGCCGGTGGCTACCAGCGGTCCGAATGGGACGAGTTCAAGGTCGAACTGGCCGGGTCCATGGACACCTTCGCCAAGCTGGAAGAGGCCGCTGGCACCCAGGGCCGCTACTACGTGCACGACGCCTGATCGGCGCCACTTGCGGACCGGCGCAGACCGCGCCGGTCCGATCCTTATTCGCAAAATTGCCGTGACCGATAGGGTCGGGGGTCGCAAGCTGCGCGCCCCGGCGGCGGGAGGTGTGGAATGTCGGGCATCCTGAAAGCCCTCAACCGGAACGCGGAGCGCTGGCTGTTGCTGGGGTTCTATGTGATGCTTGTGGCGACCATGTTCATCGAGGTGCTGCGGCGAGAGTTGTTCGCCTATTCCTCGATCTGGGGCGAGGAGATCGTCCGCTATTCCTTCATCTACCTTGCCTGGATCGGCGCGGCATCCGCCGTCCGCGAACGCGGCCACATCCGGATCGACGTGATCCTGCAATACGTCGGGCCGCGGGTGAAGGCGCTGCTCTATATGTTCGGGGATGTGGTGATGTTCGGCGTGGCGCTTGTCGCGCTTTACTGGTCGTTCGAAACGGTCCTCGTCTCGGCAAAGTTCGGGTCGGTGACCCACGGGCTGCGCATCAGCCAGGTCTGGTTCCTGATGGCGGTGCCTACCGGCTTTGCGCTGGTTGTGGTGCGGCTGGTCCAATCCTTCCTGCGTGACCTTCACGATCTTCGGCACGGGCGCCCCGTGTACGAAGGCGACAAGCTGTTCGACTGAGGGGGCCGCGATGCTTTGGAATACACTTCAGGAACAGACCATCGACCTTGGATGGGAGTTCTACGGGCCGGTCCTTCTGTTCGTCCTGCTGGTCGCGCTGGCGGTGCCGGTCTGGGCCGCGATCGGATCGGCCGCGATCCTGATGCTGATGATCTCGGGTGCCTTGCCGCTCAGCCTGATCGGCGAAAGCCTGTTTCACGGGATCGACCATTTCGCGCTGACGGCCGTGCCGCTGTTCATCCTGACGGGGGACGTTCTGGTGCGGACCGGGCTGTCGCGCAAATTTCTGGACGTGGCAGAGGCGCTGACGCAATTCGCTAAGGGCGGGTTCGGGTCGGCCACCGTGCTGGTCTGCGGCATGTTCGCGGCGATTTCCGGGTCCGATGCCGCAGGGGCCGCCGCCGTGGGACGGATGACCATCGACCGGCTGGTCGAGAGCGGCTATCCACGCCCCTATGCCTGCGCCCTTGTCGCCGCGGGGGCCTGTACCGGCATCCTGATCCCGCCGTCGATTGCCTATATCATCATCGGTCTGGTGCTTGGGATCTCCGCCTCGACCCTGTTCCTTGCGGCACTGATCCCGGGGATCGCGATCCTTCTGTCGATCCTTGCCACCAACATCATCATGAACCGGCTTTATGGCTGGGAAGGTGGCGGCAACATGTCCTTCGGCGAATGGGCATCGCGTCTGGGCACGGCGCTGCAATCCGGCTGGTATGCTTTCATCGTGCCGGGGATCATCTTCTATGGCATCTTCTCGGGCCGGCTGACCCCGACCGAGGCCGGGGCGACCGCCGTTGTCGTGACCATCATCATGGGGTTCATCCTTGGCACGCTGAAGCTGTCTGACTTCCCGGCAATGCTGGTCAGTTCGGCCAAGGTCAACGGGGTGATCCTGCCGATCATCGCCTTTTCCCTGCCGCTGGCGCAGGCGCTGGCAATCCTTGGGGTGCCGCAGGGGTTTGTCTCTGCCGCAACCTCGCTCAGCGATGAACCCTGGGTTCTGATCCTCTTGATGATCGGCATCCTGATCGCCGCGGGCTGCGTCATGGAAACCACGCCCAATATCGTGATCCTTGCGCCGATCCTGAAGCCGCTGGCCGATAACATCGGCATGAACGAGATCCAGTTCTGCATCATGATGATCACCGCGCTTGGGGTGGGCTTCATCACCCCGCCGCTGGGCCTGAACCTTTTCGTCGTGGCTGGCCTGACCGGGGAATCCATTCTACGGATTGCCTATCGGGCCATTCCCTTCGTCTTTTTCATGCTGATCGTGACGCTGTTCATCGCCTATATCCCGGCGATTTCCACCACCCTTCTTCCCGACATCTATAAGTAACAGGACCACACCATGCCCAGAGAGTATCTCAAGAAGGCCGAGCTTCATTCGCGCAGCGATGCGACGGAAACCAGAGAGATCGTTCGTGGCATCCTCGACGATATCGAGGCGGGCGGGGACGAAGCCGCGCTGCGCTATGCCGCCAAGTTCGACCAGTACGAGGGCGACATCATTCTGACGCCCGAAGCGATCGAGGCCGCCACCGCATTGGTGCCGGAAAAGCTGCGCCGGGACATCGAATTTGCCCATGCCAACGTGAAGAAATTCGCCGAGGCGCAGCGCGACACCGTCGCCAATTTCGAGGTTGAGGTGGTCCCCGGCCTGATCGCAGGGCAAAAGGCGATCCCGGTTCATGCGGCGGGCTGCTATGTGCCCGGCGGGCGTTACAGCCACATCGCCAGCGCGATCATGACCGTGACCACCGCCAAGGTCGCGGGTTGCAAGAACATCGTGGCCTGTTCGCCCCCGCGCCCCGGCGTGGGCATCGCCCCGGCCATCATCTACGCCGCCCATGTCTGCGGCGCCGACAAGATCCTTGCCATGGGCGGGGTGCAGGGCGTGGCCGCAATGACCTTTGGCCTGTTCGGTCTGCCCAAGGCCAATATCCTTGTCGGCCCCGGCAACCAGTTCGTGGCCGAGGCCAAGCGGATGCTGTTCGGTCGGGTGGGGATCGACATGATCGCGGGCCCGACCGACAGCCTGATCCTTGCCGACAAGACCGCCGATCCGATGATCGTCGCCGCCGACCTCGTGGGGCAGGCAGAGCATGGCTATAACTCTCCGGTCTGGTTGGTCACGGACGACCGGGCCCTGGCCGAAGAGGTGATGCGCCTTGTCCCCACCCTGATCGACGACCTGCCGGAGGTGAACCGCGACAATGCCGCCGCCGCATGGCGCGACTATGCCGAAGTGATCGTCTGCGCCGACCGCGAAGAAATGGCCGCGACCTCGGACGACTATGCGCCTGAACACCTGACCGTGCAGGCCGCCGATCTGGATTGGTGGCTGGAACGTCTATCCTGCTACGGGTCGCTGTTCCTTGGCGAAGAAACCACCGTGGCCTTTGGCGACAAGGCGTCGGGCACCAACCATGTGCTGCCGACCTCTGGCGCGGCCAGCTATACCGGGGGGCTGTCGGTTCATAAGTACATGAAGATCGTCACCTGGCAGCGGGCCACCCGTGAAGGGTCGAAGCCGGTGGCGATTGCCACCGCCCGGATCGCCCGCCTGGAAGGGATGGAAGGCCACGCGCGAACCGCGGATATTCGTCTGGCGAAGTATTTCCCGGATGAAAACTTTGACCTGACGCCGGAAGATGTCTGATCTGTTCAGCGTCGCGGGTCGCGTCGCCTGCGTCACCGGGGCCAGTTCCGGCCTTGGGCGGCAGGCGGCGCTGGTCCTTGCGCGGGCCGGGGCGCAGGTTGTGGGGGTGGCGCGCAGGCGCGACGCCCTGCAATCCCTGTGCGACGCGGCTGGTCCGAACTGCGCCGCCGTGGATGCTGATATCGCCGACCGGGGCGCTTTGGCCGATACGGTCGCCCGGATCGCCGCGCCCTTTGGCCCGCCCGACATCCTGATCAACGCCGCCGGACTGAACACCCGCGAACCGGCGGATGATGTGACGGATGCAGGCTGGGACGCGACGCTGGCGATCAACCTGTCCGCGCCGTTCTTCCTTGCCCGCGCCATGGTGCCAGCGATGAAGGAAAAGGGCTGGGGAAGGATCGTCAACTTTGCCTCGCTTCAATCCACGCGGGCCTTTCCGGGCGGCATTGCCTATGGCGCGACCAAGGGCGGCATCGCCCAGATGACCCGCGCCATGGCCGAAGCCTGGTCGGCCCACGGGATCACCGCCAACGCCATCGGGCCGGGGTTCTTCCCGACCGAGCTGACCAAGGCGGTCTTCGATGATGCCGACCGCGCTGCCCGGAACGCGGCGCAAACCTGCATTGGTCGCAACGGCCGCCCCAACGATCTGGATGGCACGGTCCTGTTTTTCTGCTCGGAGGCGTCGGCCTATGTGACCGGGCAAATCCTGATGCTGGATGGGGGGTTCACCGCGAAATGAAGGCGCTTGTCTATACCGGGGTTGAAACCCTTGCCTTTCAGGACGCCCCGAACCCGACCCCGGGGGCAGGCGAAGTCCTGATCCGTGTGGACAGCGTGGGCATCTGCGGGTCCGATATGCACGCCTATCTTGGCCATGACGCGCGCCGCCCCGCGCCGCTGATCCTTGGGCACGAGGCGGCAGGCGTGATCACCGGCGGGCCGCGCGATGGCGAGCGGGTCACGATCAACCCGCTGGTCACCTGTGGTACCTGCCCCGCCTGCCGAAGCGGGCGGGAAAACCTGTGCCCGTCGCGGCAGATCATTTCGATGCCGCCGCGCGAAGGGGCCTTTGCCCAGTGGGTCACCATGCCCGAACGCAATCTGGTCACGGTGCCGGAGCATGTATCGCTTGGGCAGGCCGCGCTGGCCGAACCGATCGCGGTCAGCTGGCATGCCGTGCGCCTTGGGTTGGCGGCGCTGCATTCGTTGGACGACCGCCGCGCGCTGGTGATCGGCGGTGGGGCCATTGGGCTGGCCGCTGCCCTGGCGCTGCGGGCGATGGGTTGCGTCGATGTGACTGTGGCCGAACCGAACCCGACCCGCCGCGCCTATCTGGAACAGCAATGCGGGCTGACGACTGTTCCGACGGCAGAGGGGGCGTTCCCGATTGTCGTCGATGCGGTTGGCTTTGCCGCGACCCGCGCCATCGCCTCGGCCCACGTGACGCCCGGCGGGGTGATCGTGCATATCGGTCTGGGCGAAGACACGGGGGGCCTCGATATCCGGCGGATGACCCTGCAAGAGATCACCTTTATCGGCACCTACACCTATACCGCGCAGGATTTCCGCGACACCGCGCAGGCGATGTTCGACGGGCGGCTTGGGGCCTTGGACTGGGTCGAGGAACGGAGCCTATCAGAGGGGCAGGGGGCCTTTGCCGATATCCGCGCCGGCAAGGTTGCCGCGCCGAAGATCGTGCTGAAGCCCTGAATTCATGACGAATTGGACCGGGCGGCCAGCCCGGGCCGCGCCCGCCCCGCCCCATGGGCGGGCGCATTGTGAAGTCTTGCATAGCCCAGCTGGTCGACGGCGTGGTGCGATAAAACGCAAAGCATTGCCGGGTCAAAGCGCCCACCCCGGTGCGGGCGCGGCCCTCATCAACGATGACGGGTCGGACCTTAGCCCGCGGCGTAGTAAAACCCGTCGGTCAGGCAGTTCGACAGGCGCAATTCCACCGGCGTGCCGCCCAAATCGCGTGCCACCCGTTCGATGCACAAAAGCGGCTCGCCCTCGGCACAGCCCAGCCGCGCGGCCTCTTCCGCGGTGGCGGCACCGGCCCGCAGCCGTTCGTCGGTGCGCCCGACCCGGATGCCCCAGCGTTTGGCGTAGAGGTTGTAGAGGTTGTTGGGGATCTCCGCCGCGCCGGGAAAATCGGGGAACAGGGCCCGCACAAGGATCACGGTTTCCGAGATCGCGGGGCGCCCGTTCAGGCTGCGCACCCGGTCGATTCGCAGGGTTTCGGCCCCGCGATCAATTTCCAGAAGGCGGGCGACCTGCGCGTTTGCCTTTTCCTTGCGGACGGCCAAGACATGGGATGTCGGCAGCACCCGGTCGCCATCGTCGGGCTGGATGCGGAAGAACTGGAACACGAATTCCGCGTCGTCGGAACTGGCGACAAAAGTGCCCCGGCCCTGCTTGCGCCGCAGGATGTTGTCGCGGACCATCTCGTCCAGCGCCTTGCGGACCGTCCCCTGCGACACGCCCAATTCCTGCGCCAGTTGAATCTCGCTCGGGATCACGTCGCCCGCCACCCAGTCGCCGTCGATCAGGCGCAAAAGCAGGCGTTCGCGCACCTGCTGGTACAGCGGCTTGAGGCTGATCGCGTTGCTGTCCTGTGGCATCCCTTTGCCCCGGCTAATTCCCTGCTTCTGTCCCAATACTCTACCGACTCGGATTGACAAGTCCATGGTCTTGAGTCTTATATAAGACAAAAGACACACGATAGGAGTCCCCGATGGCTGAAATTCCCCACCTGCTCGTCCACGAGCACGACGACAATGTCGGAGTCGTTGTTGTCGAAGGTCTGACCGCCGGCACCGACATGCTGTGCTGCGTGACCCACGACAATTCCACCTTCCGGATGACCTCGGGCGCCGATGTGCCGATTGGCCACAAGATCGCGCTGAAGGATCTCAAGGCCGGGGACACCGCCATGAAATACGGCGAGGACATCGGCAAGATCATCGCCGACATCCCCAAGGGCGGCCACGTTCACACCCACAACTGCAAAACCAAGCGCTGGTAAGGAGACCGGATCATGGCATCGAAATATTCCAACATGACTGTCCGGGCCTACCGCCGCGAAAACGGCCGGGTCGGTGTCCGCAACCACGTCGTCATCCTGCCCGTGGACGACATTTCCAACGCCGCCTGCGAGGCCGTGGCCAACAACGTCAAGGGCACCATGGCGATCCCGCACGCCTATGGCCGTCTGCAATTCGGCGAAGACCTTGAACTGCACTTCCGCACCATGATCGGCACCGGGGCCAACCCGAACGTCGCCGCCGTTGTCGTGATCGGGATCGAACCGGGCTGGACCAAGCGCATCGCCGACGGCATCCGCGCCACCGGCAAGCCGGTCGCCGAGTTTTCCATCGAACAGAACGGCGATTTCGAAACCATCCGCCGCGCCTCCTGGGCGGCGAAGGATTTCGTGCACATGACCTCGGAATACCAGCGCGAGGAATGCTCGATCTCCGAACTCTGGGTCTCGACCAAATGCGGTGAATCCGACACCACCACCGGTCTCGGCTCCTGCCCGACCGTCGGCAACATGTATGATAAGCTGCTGCCCGAAGGGATCACCGGCTTCTTCGGCGAAACCTCGGAAATCACCGGGGCGGAACACATCTGCCAGAAGCGCGCGATCAACGAAGAGGTCGGCGAGCGTTGGTACAAGATGTGGAAAGCCTATCAGGACGACGTGATCTTTGCCCACCAGACCGACGACCTGTCGGACAGCCAGCCCACCAAGGGCAACATCGAAGGCGGCTTGACCACCATCGAGGAAAAGGCGCTGGGCAACCTTGAAAAGATCGGCCGGACCTCGAAGTTCATCGACATTCTTGAACCTGCCGAACAGCCGAAGTCGGGCAATGGCCTTTACTTCATGGACTCCTCTTCGGCGGCTGCCGAATGTGTGACCCTGATGGCTGCCGGTGGTGCCGTGATCCACACCTTCCCCACCGGGCAGGGCAACGTGGTCGGCAACCCGATCGTCCCGGTGATCAAGATCACCGCCAACCCGCGCACCGTGCGCACCATGTCCGAGCATGTGGACGTGGACGTGTCCGGTATCCTGCGCCGCGAACAGACCATCGACGAGGCGGGCGACGCCCTGATCGAGATGATCTGCCGCACCGCGAATGGCCGCAACACTGCTGCCGAAGCGCTGGGCCATCGGGAATTTTCGATGACGAAGCTGTATCGCAGCGCCTAAGATAAGGGGCGGGCGGCCCATCGCCGCCCGCCTTTTGACAGGATGACCGCACCCACAGAAACCCTTACCCTGTCCGAGGCGACAGACCTCTTGCACCGGGCATTTGCCGCCAGCGGCGCGCCTGAACCGGTAGCGCTGTCCGTGGCCCGCGCCCTTGTCGCGGCCGAGGCGGAAGGGCAGGTGGGGCACGGGTTTTCCCGCCTGACGGATTATGTCGCGCAGATGCAGGCGGGCAAAGTGCGCGCCGATGCCACCCCCGAACTGACCCGCACCGGCCCCGCCGCCCTGCATGTGGATGCGGGGTTCGGCTTTGCCTATCCGGCCATGGATCTTGGGATCGAGGCGGGACTTGGGGCCGCGCAGGAGTACGGCACCGCCTCCGTTGCCATTTCCCGATCGCACCATTGCGGCGCCCTGTCAGTGCAGGTGGACCGGATCGCCCGCGCCGGAATGGTCGGGCTGATGGTGGCGAACACGCCAAAGGCGATGGCCCCTTGGGGCGCGAAAACCCCCCTGTTCGGCACCAACCCAATTGCATTTTCTGCACCGCGCCCGGACGGGCCGCCGCTGGTCATCGATCTGTCCCTGTCGAATGTCGCGCGGGGCAAGGTGATGAACGCGAAGAAGACCGGCCAGCCGATCCCGGAAGGATGGGCGCTGGACCGCGACGGCAACCCCACGACCGACCCCGAAGCCGCGCTGGCCGGGTCGATGGTGCCAATTGGCGGGGCCAAGGGCACGGCGCTTGCCCTGATGGTCGAGGTTCTGGCCGCCGTTCTGACCGGCGCGCAGTTCAGTTCCGAAATGTCATCCTTTCTATCCGCCGAAGGGCCGCCGCCCGGCGCGGGCCAGTTCCTGCTGATCATGCGGCCCGGTGACCCTGCCGCCTTCGCGGCCCGGATCGAGACGCTCCTGTCCCAGATTGCAGCGATGGACGGCGCACGGTTGCCGGGTCAACGACGACTTGCCGCGCTGGCGAAATCGCAGGCCGAGGGGCTGACCATTCCGCGTGCCTATACCGACGCCGCCCGCGCGATGGCGGTTGCCGCCTCCTGACGAAAGTTTTCCCATGAATACCACCCTGACGAATGGCCTGATGCAGCGGGCAAATACGCTCTTTCCGGGTCTGCTTGTCGCGGTGATCATCGCGCTTGCCAGCCGCTTTGTGGCCGAACACTACGGCGCCCCGGCAATGCTTCTGGCGCTATTGTTCGGCATGTCGCTGAACTTTCTGGGGTCCGAGGCCCGGACCCGGCCCGGCATCGACTTCGGCTCGCGCCAGGTGCTGCGGCTGGGCGTCGCCCTTCTTGGGGTGCGGATCAGTGCCGACATGCTGGGGGTTCTGGGCTGGGACGTGATCGGGCTGGTCGTTGCCGGGGTAGGGGCAACCATCGGGTTCGGACTTTTGTCGTCACGCCTGTTTGGCTTCCGCTACCGTTTTGCCTTCCTGTCCTCGGGGGCGGTGGCGATTTGCGGGGCCTCTGCCGCCATGGCCATCGCCGCGATCCTTCCCAAGGACGACCGGTCCGAGGAACGGCTCATCTTCACCGTGGTCGGGGTCACGCTTCTGTCCACGGTCGCGATGATCCTTTACCCCGTGTTGGCGCAATTCATGGGGTTTGACGACCGGACGACGGGGATCTTCATCGGGGCCACGGTGCATGACGTGGCGCAGGTGGTGGGAGCGGGGTTTTCGGTGTCCGAGGAAACCGGCAACGTCGCAACCCTCGTCAAGCTTCTGAGGGTGGTGATGCTGGCCCCTGTGGTCATAATCGCGGCCATGGTGATCCGCGCGGCCGCCGGTGGGGGCGAGGTCGGGGGCAAACGCCCGCCGCTGGTGCCGCATTTCGTGATGGGGTTCATCGGGTTGGCGGCGCTGGGCGTGGCGGGGCTGCTGCCCGCCGGGGTCACCGCCGCGGCCTCCGAAGGGTCGCGCTGGCTCTTGCTGATCGCCATCGGGTCGGTTGGGCTCAAGACCCTGCCCAAGGACATCCTGAACGTCGGCACCACGGCGGCGCTGTTCCTCGTGGCCGAGACAGCCTTTCTCGCGCTCTTCATCGTGGTCGGGCTGACCGCTCTTGCCCCGTGACGCGAGCAGGGCGTTCGACTATCTGGATAGATATCTGTTCTCAACTGGACCTAACCTTCGCCGGGCGCTGAGTCATAGTGACCTAGGGTAAGCGTTGTCGCGGGCACCCGAGGCGGGATCGTCTTTCGACCCGCCGGACCGTCCGCGCCGGCTGTGCATCTGGCACCGGCACGACGTGTCATCCCGGCGCATTGCGGAAGTCGGCAACCGGGATCGGCCGGTGTCTTTTCCGCAGCGCCGAAACGGCTGGTCCAAACATGTTTGGCCATCAGGAACAGGAGGCGATGATACGACCCGGCTTTCCCGTGAATGAAAGTTCAAGCGATGACTCAGGATCAGCCTATATGATCTTGAAAAGGAATGGAAAAGAGAACGTCCGAACGGAGCCAATTTTCATCATCGCAGGGCGCTTTGAAGATGGAAAATTCGGTCGGCATAATTGCTGCGGCGCGGCGGATAATCTTTGGACGCAGGCGTTGCCGCACAGGCCCCGGGGCTTTAGGCTGACGGGGTGAACAACAAAAAGCCAGCCGGGGACACGCCGGAAATGGTGGTTCTAAAACAAGGGAGAAAATGATGAAGATTGGACGTTTCAAGAATACGGTTGCGACCATTGCAACCGGGGCCGCGATGCTGATGGGCGCGCAGGCCATGGCGGAGGAAATCACGGTCGCCTACTTCCTCGAATGGCCGATGCCGTTCGAATACGCCAAGCAGATGGGCACCTATGAAGAAGCCCTTGGCGTAGACATCAACTGGGTCAGCTTTGAATCCGGCGTGAAGATGTCGGCCGCCATGGCGTCGGGCGATGTGCAACTGTCGGTCAGCCAGGGTGTGCCGCCCTTCGTGGTCGCCACCTCTGCCGGGCAGGACCTTCAGATCCTCGACGTTGCCGTGTCCTATGCCGACAACGACAACTGCGTGGTCCGGGCCGAGCTTGAGATTGACAAGACCAACGCCGGGGAACTGGCCGGTCGTCGCGTGGCCGTGCCGCTGGGCACCGCCGCGCACTACGGGTTCCTGAACCAAATGAACCACTTCGGCGTCGATGTGGCGTCGATGGACGTGGTCGATATGGACCCGCCAGATGGTGCGGCTGCCTTCGCGCAGGGCGCGGTTGACATGTTCTGTGGCTGGGGCGGATCGCTGCGCCGCGCGCTGGAACATGGCAACGTGCTTCTGACGGGCGCGGAAAAGACCGATCTTGGCATTCTCGTCTTCGACGTGACCTCGGGCCCGGCGGATTGGGTTGCCGAAAACGGCGATCTGGTTGCCGCCTTCCTGAAGGTGACCGCCGATGCCAACGCCATGTGGGCCGATCCGGCGAACCACGCGGAAATGCTGCCGCTGATCGCAAAGGATGCGGGCATGTCGGAAGAAGCGACGATGGAAACCATTTCCACCTTCGTCTTCCCCACCATCGAAGAACAGCTGAGCCCGACCTGGCTGGGTGGCAACGCGCAGGCCTTCATGAAGGGCGTCGCCGACGTCTTTGTCGAGGCGGGGTCGATCGACGGTGCGCTGGACACATATGAAAACGCGGTGAACACCGGCCCGCTCGCGGCTGCCGCTGACATGTAAGACCTTCGTGGAGGGGCGGGTTGTCCCGCCCCTCCCGTTTCGGCCGGACGCACGGCTGTGCGCCCGAAAATCCCACACGTGCGAAAGCAAAGGCCGATATGTCGGGACTATCAATTCAGAATATTTCGATGCGCTTCGATCTGCCCAATGGCAGTTCGGTTCAGGCGCTTCAGAACGTGTCGCTTGACCTGAAACCAGGCGAGCTGATGAGCGTGCTTGGCCCGTCGGGCTGCGGCAAGACCACGCTGTTGAACATCGTCGCGGGGTTTCTGGCCCCGACCGACGGCAAGATCGTGATGAATGGCCATACCGTCACCGGCCCCGATGCCGAACGCGGCATGGTGTTCCAGCAGGGCGCGTTGTTCGAATGGATGGACGTGCGGTCCAACGTCAGCTTTGGACCCCGCATGAAGGGCCAGTCAGAGGTGGAATGGGGCGCGCATGTCGATCATCTTCTCGACGTGACCGGTCTGGGTGATTTCAAGGACAAGGCGATCTACGAATTGTCCGGCGGGATGCAGCAGCGGGTCGCACTGGCGCGCTGTCTTGCCAATGACCCGGACGTGATCCTGATGGATGAACCGCTGGGCGCGCTGGACGCGCTGACCCGCGAAAAGATGCAGGGCCTCGTCCTCAAGCTTTGGAAAGAGACCGGCAAGACTATCATCCTGATTACCCATTCGGTGGAAGAGGCGCTTCTGCTGGGCGAACGGCTTCTGGTCATGGCCCCGCGTCCGGGCCGTATTCACAAGGAATACCGGCTGCCCTTTGCCGATATGGGCGTGGGCGCGGACCTGCGCGACGTGAAGAAGGCCGAAGGCTATGCCAGCACGCGTGAAGAAATCCTCGAGATGATCTGGGACATGGAAGAAGAAATCATGGGCCGGACGGAGGCGGAGAAATGACCGGGTTTATCATCCTTCTGGTATATGTGGCGATCTTCGTCGGGTCGTTCTTCCTGATCCGTACTTTGGTGCACCGCACCACCAACGATTTCACCTCGCTCAAGACCGTGACCTTCGGCGATGAAAGCGCGGTGACGTCGAACCGCTGGGCGTCGATCATCTCGGTCCTGACGATCTTTCTGATCTGGGGGTCGTTTACCGGGTCCAACTGGATCCCCGGCTTCCTCCATGCGCCCGGCCCGTTTGTGGGCGAGACCAGTTTCACCTACACGGTCGAGGCGGCGGATGGATCGCGCGATGACGCGACCGTGCATGTGCGGGTTGTCGGGTTCGGCGAAGAGACCGCCAATTTCGAGGTCGATCCGGGCGACGGTTTCGCCAAGGATGACGCGGTGTCAATGAACGCCTCGCGTTCCACGACAATCCTGTTTGACCGCAATGACGAGATCAAGCGCAGCGATGACGCCCGCGTGGTCGCGATCAACGGCGAGGCCATCGGGCCGGATACCGGCCTGACGCTGGACGTTGGCCGCTTTGCCCTGACCGACAAGGGCGCGATCAGCTTTGCCCCGCCGTCGGGCCTTCAGATGGAGCCGATCTGGCTGCCCCCGCCCGAGGCCGTGGTGTCGCGCGTGATTGAAATTGCCAACGATGGCTATCGTGACAGCACCTTGTGGCGCCACCTTGGCTATTCCCTGTTCCGGGTTGTGGCCGGGTTCTTCTTCGGGGCGCTTCTGGGCATCCCGCTGGGCTATGCCATGGGCCTTAGCAACTGGTTCCGGGGCTGGTTCGAACCGATCGTGGAATTCATGCGCCCGGTGCCGCCCCTTGCCCTGATCCCGCTGGTGATCATCTGGTTCGGGATCGGCGAGACGGGCAAGATCATCTTGTTGTTCCTTGCCTCGCTCTGGATCATGGCCATCGCGGCGCGGGCCGGGGTGTCCGGAGTCAATATCACCAAGGTGCACGCGGCCTATTCGCTTGGTGCGTCCAAGTTCCAGATCATGCGCCATGTGATCGTGCCCAACTCCTTGCCGGAAATCTTCACCGGCGCCCGCGTGGCAATGGGGGTCTGCTGGGGCACCGTGGTTGCCGCCGAACTGGTCGCCGCGTCGGAAGGGGCGGGGATGATGATCATGGTCGCGTCCAAGTTCCAGCTGACCGATATCGTGCTGATGGGGATCATCCTGATCGGGGTGATCGGGTTTGGCATCGATATGCTGATGCGCAAGATCGAACAGGAGCTGGTGCCGTGGAAGGGCCGCAGCTAGGCCCTGCGACCCCTTGAAACGCGAACCGCCCCGCTGGTGTTCCAGCGGGGCGGTTTCGTTTTGGTCGGCCAGAGCTGCGGTCAGCTTTCGTCGCGCCAGCGGTTCACGATGGGATAGCGGCGGTCCAGCCAGAACGCCTTTTTCGACAGGCGGGTGCCGGGGGCGGACTGGAACCGCTTGTATTCGGCGATGTAAAGCAGGTGCTCGACCCGCTTGACCACGTCCCGGTCATATCCGGCGGCGACACAGTCGGCGACGCTGGCATCCTCGTCCACCAGCATCTCAAGGATACCGTCCAGCACCTCATAGGGCGGCAGACTGTCCTCGTCCTTCTGGTCGGGGCGCAGTTCGGCGCTGGGCGGCTTGTCGATGATGTTGGGCGGGATCACCTCGCCCTCCGGCCCCAGCATCCAGTCGCGGTGATTGGCGTTGCGCCAGCGGCAGCTTTCGAACACCCGCATTTTGTACAGGTCCTTGATCGGGTTGTAGCCGCCCGCCATGTCGCCATAGATCGTGGCATAGCCGACCGCGACCTCGGACTTGTTGCCGGTGGTCAGCAGCATTTCCCCGAACTTGTTCGACAGCGCCATCAACAGCAGGCCGCGCAGGCGGGACTGGATGTTTTCCTCGGTAATGTCGGGGCTTGTATCTTCGAACAGCGGGGCAAGGGTGTTGGTGATCGCCTTGCGCCCTTCCGAGATCGGGACGAAATCGTATCGGCACCCCAGCCGGGTCGCCGCGTCCTTGGCATCGTCCAGCGAGGCCTGAGAGGTGTATTCCGAAGGCAGCATCACGCAGCGCACGTTTTCCGCGCCAAGCGCATCCACCGCGATGGTGGCAACGATGGCGCTGTCGATGCCGCCCGACAGGCCAAGCAGCACCTTCTTGAACCCGGTCTTGCGCAGGTAATCGCGCAGCGCCAGCACCATAGCGTGGTAGTCCTGTTCGACCAGCGGCGGGTAGGTGGCCTTGGGGCCGTCCTCTGCCTCCCAGCCGCCGTCCTCTGTCTTGTGGAAGTCGACGTGGGCGATCGCCTCGTCAAACACCGGCAATTGCAGGGCCAGCTTGCCGCCGCGGTTCAGGATGAAGCTGCCGCCGTCGAACACCTGATCGTCCTGCCCGCCCACCTGATTGAGATAGACCAGCGGCACGTCATTTTCGACAACGCGGGTGACCATCGTGCTGATCCGCTTGTCGAACTTGCCCCGGTAATAGGGTGACCCGTTGGGGGCGAGGATCATCTCGGCCCCGGATTCGACCATCGCCTCTGCCACGTCCACATACCAGTTGTCTTCGCAGATCGGGCTGCCGATGCGCAGCGGCCCGGCGTCATAGGGGCCCGAAATCGGGCCGCGCCGGAACTGGCGAACTTCGTCGAAGACATCGTAGTTGGGCAGGAAATGCTTGTATTGCTTGGCCACGATCCGCCCGCCCTTGCAGATCAGATAGGCGTTATACAGCCGCCCCTCTTCCATCCACGGCCCGCCGATGGCCAGCATCGGACCGTCCGCGCAGTCGGCGGCCAGCGCCTCGACCGCGGCCATGGCGTCCTGATGGAACGCCGGTTTCATCACCAGATCCTGCGTCGAATAGCCGGTGATGAACATCTCAGGCAGGGCCACAAGGTCGGCGCCCGCTGCCTTGCCCTGCTCCCATGCATCGCGGGCCTTGGCGGCGTTCCCCGCCAGATCGCCAAGGGTTGCGTTCAGCTGCGCAAGGGTCAGTCGGAAGGTGTCACTCATGGCGGGCCTCGTTCACGGTCTGCCACAGGGTTTAGCAGATCAGGGGGCAGGGGAAAGCCGGATCGCGCCATTGAACGGCCCGCGCCCGACCCGGCCCCGCGCGGGAATCCCCGCTAAACCGTTGTCGGCGCGGGTTTCCTCCATTAGTCTCCGACCGGCTGACAGTGGGGACCAAACACATGGCTTTGAATCGGGCGCATTCGGGCGTTTTCGGACTGACGCTTTTTCTTGCTGCGGGGCTGCCGGGGTTTGCAGCGGCGCAAAACGTGCAGACCAAGCAGTATGACGATGGCGGGGTCTATGAAGGATCGTTCCTCAACGGAAAGCAGCATGGGATCGGCACTTACCGCCTGCCCAACGGTTATGAATACACCGGCGAATGGTTCGAGGGTGAGATTCGCGGCAACGGCACCGCGCGATTCCCCAACGGGTCCGTCTACGAGGGCCAGTTCGCGGCCGGCAAACCCCATGGTCAGGGCAAGATCACCTTTGCCGATGGCGGCACCTACGAGGGCGAGTGGGTCGAGGGGAACATGACCGGGCAGGGCGTGGCCCTTTATGCCAATGGCGTCCGCTACGAAGGCACATTCCGCAATGCGATGCACCACGGCAGCGGATCACTGACCAGCCCGACCGGCTATGCCTATACCGGCACCTGGGAAAACGGGGTCAAAGAGGGGGCGGGCACCGTCACCTATGTCGATGGCGCGGTCTATGTGGGCGAGATGTCGCGTGATCAACGCGAAGGGCAGGGCGAACTGACCATGCCCGACGGGCTGGTCTACGCGGGCAACTGGGTCAACGGCCAGATTGAAGGGCAGGGCCGGTTGGTCCAGCCCAACGGCGATATCTACGAAGGCGATCTGGTTGAAGGTCGGCGGCAAGGGACGGGCACCGTCACCTATGCCAATGGCGATGTCTATCAGGGCGGGTTTCAGGATGACAAACGCCACGGGCAGGGCACGTTCCGGGGCGTGGACGGCTATGTCTACGTCGGCAGCTGGGCCGACGGCAAGATCGAAGGGCGGGGGCAGGTCACCTATCCCGACGGGTCGGTCTACACCGGTGAATTCTCTGACGACCTTGCCAACGGGCAGGGCAAGATCACCTATCCGGACGGATCGACCTATGAAGGGTCGTGGGAAAACGGCGTCATCAACGGGCGCGGCATTGCGACCTATGCCAACGGTCTGGTCTACGAAGGCGAGTTCCTGAACGCCAAGAACCACGGTCAGGGCACTATGACCTATGCCGACGGCTACAGCTACTCCGGGGAATGGGCCAACGGGCAGCGCAACGGTCAGGGCGTGGCAACCTATGCCGATGGGACAGTCTACGAAGGCCAGTTCCTTGACGGGCAGCGGCACGGGACCGGCAAGATCACCATGCCCGGCGGCTTCACCTATGAAGGCCAGTGGCAGAACGGCGAGATTTCGGGCCTTGGGGTCGCGACCTATGCCAATGGCGATATCTATGAAGGCATGTTCGTTGCGGGCCGCAGGCAGGGCGACG
The DNA here is from genome assembly GCF_035969385.1 of Marivivens marinus. Lineage (NCBI taxonomy): Bacteria > Pseudomonadati > Pseudomonadota > Alphaproteobacteria > Rhodobacterales > Paracoccaceae > Marivivens > Marivivens marinus. Next base: position 45,630 of record NZ_JAYKKJ010000007.1, read on the forward strand.
GCACCATGCGCTATGCCAGCGGCGAGGTTGCCAGCGGTGAATGGCAGGAAGGCGCATTGGTATCCGGCGCCGACGCCCCAGAGGCGACCGATGCCGACCCGGTCCCGGAAGATGCGACTGAAGAGGGCACAAGCGGCAACCAGTGAACGCGGTCGAACACCTGCACAGAAGATTTGACCGAAACGGTCAGATGGCGGTTTTGAGCCCGACTTGACGGATGCTGCGAAGAGGGTTGGACGGCCGCTTTGTTGGATGCGGCGCGCAAATCAGGATCGTGCCTACGCTGTCGATTAGACCAAGCTGCGCAGATTGACTTGAACCTGTGGAACATCAAGCCCATCCGATTTAATCTCGCACAAGGATGTATTTTGTTGAATTTGCAGGAGGGCGATCAAGATCGGCGAAGCAAAGAAGAAACGAGGCCGACATTCCAAAGTTCTGCAAGCGGCACGGGGGTGCGTCTACTGTGCAGGGAGAGGCCCGGCGGAACAAATAGATCACATGCCGCCACGCATGTTGTTTCGGTTGAATCAACGGCCCAAGGGGTTGGAATTTCCCAGTTGCGGGCCCTGCAACCAAGGGACCAGCCGTCTCGACGTAGTGGCAGCATTCATTGCGCGCACATTTCCAGGGATCGTTACGGCCCACGATAGTGCTGAGTGGGAAAGGGTTATGAAAGAAGCTCAGCGCGTCGCTCCGGACCTGCTTCGCGAGATGTGGATGCCACCACAGGAAATGCGACAAATGATGGCGAACGAAGGTGTCTTCGACCAAGAGCTTGCCGCCTTTAGAGCTGATGGCCCCATCTTGAGTGCCCATATGCAAGCCTTTGCAGCCAAGGTCGGATTCGCTTTGCACTATGAGGCGACGGGGAGCTATGTGCCACTGAATGGCCGAGTTCAGGTGAGATGGTTTACGAGCGCGGAGGTGTGCCGGGGTCGCCTCCCTCCCAGCCTGCTTTCCAGCATTGGAGCGCCTCGCACTATGCAGCAGGGCAAGATCACTTCAGAAGGCAATTTCGAATACGGCTGGGGAAGCTTCACCGAAAAACCCGATGTGCCAATCTACTACGCAAGGGTCAGGGAAGCGTTTGCCGTTGCGGCCTTCGTTGTCATGGACGAGGCATCACTTCCCTTTCCAGATGGCCAACTTGCAACCTTCGCTCCAGGGGATCTCGTAATGCCTCTCTCTGACCGGATCATGGTAGAATAGTAAGTCGAGACAAACCGGACTTTTGTAGACGGCGCAGCGAATGTCGGTTCCGTCCCGCAAAGCTGCCGCTCCGGCCCTTTGGGTCATCGTGGCCGAACCAGAATGTAAGTGAGCATCTCTTGTCAGGTGCCAAACGCCAGACCCTGCTGAAACATTCACGCACGGGCTATCACGCTTTGGTCAGGGGGCTTTCGGCAAGCGGCGGCAGCCGCCATCCTAGGGGCATCCATCCAACCACGGACCCTGCCATGCTGACCCGCCGATCCCTGATCCTCTCCGCCGCGTGCCTGCCCTTTGCCCACGCCGCCCGCGCCGCCACGCCCGAGGTCTTCGCGACCCATGGTATCGCGATCCACGGCACCGACCCGGTGGCCTACTTCCGGCAATCTGCGCAGGTCGATGGGGATGCCGGTTTCGCGCTGGTCTGGCGCGGGGCGGAATGGCGGTTTTCCAGCGCCGAGAACCGGTTGGCCTTTGAAATGGACCCATTGGCCTATGCCCCGCAATACGGCGGCTATTGCGCCTATGCGATGGCGCAGGGGGCGGTGGCCCCGACCGTGCCAGAGGCCTGGACGGTGCATGAGGGCAAGCTCTACCTCAACTTCTCGACCGGGGTGCGCGATCTGTGGCGGCAGGACATTCCGGGCCATGTCGCGGCGGCGGACGATCATTGGCCCCGGGTTATCGGCGGGTGATTGCCGATCTTAGGGCTTTGTTCACAATTCGCTGAGAAGCTCTTTAAAGACGCCGCCGGCTGCCTATTTCGTGGATCAGACGCGCGAATTTGGAACATCCGCTGCGTCATTTCACTGTCCCTCGTTCCAACACTTGCGCCCGGTCCCCACCGGGCGCTTTTTTCTGCTCCGAAGGCCGTGTAGAGGGCGGATATGGAAACGCAAGATGACATGATCCGGCGGGTGCTGGCCGAGGCGCGGGTGATCGCATTGGTCGGCTATTCGGCCAATCCGGACCGGCCCTCGCATCAGGTGGCCCGGTTCCTTCAGGACCGGGGGCACCGGGTGATCCCCGTCAATCCGGGGCTGGCCGGGCAGGAGCAACTGGGCGAAGTGGTTCGCGCCGATCTCGCCTCGGTCCCCGAAGAGGTCGACATGGTCGATGTGTTCCGCGCCTCCGACGCGGTGCCCGAGATCGTCGAGGCGGCGCTGGGGCGCTGGCCGGATCTAAAGACCCTCTGGCTGCAACTGGGCATTTCCCATGCTGAGGCCACCGCCCGCGCCCGCGCGGCGGGGGTCACGGTGATCGAGAACCGCTGCCCCAAGATCGAATACGCCCGCCTGGGCCTTTGACGGGATGGTGGGTTAGAACCCACCTTACCCGGGGGCGCTTCGCCCCCCACCAGATAATTCATGGCCCCCCGAGGATATTTAGAACCCAAAGAAGAACGGACTCTCATTTTGCCCCAAATACTCCGGGGTGAATGGCCCGGAACGGGCCAGAGGGGCAGCGCCCCTGAACCGTAAGGTGGGTTTTAACCCACCACGCCCCTAGCGCCGCGCGGCCTTTTCGGCGATGCCCGATTGCACCGTGCGCCGGGTTAGTTCAGCCTCGATATCGGCCAGGGTCACATCGCGGGCCGCGCACATGACCAGCAGGTGATAGAGCGCATCCGCTGCCTCTGCGGTCAACTTGTCGCGGTCACCCTTCACCGCCTCGATGATCGCCTCGACGGCCTCTTCCCCGAATTTCTCGGCGCATTTTTCTGGCCCCTTGGACAAGAGCATCGCAGTCCAGGAGCTGTCCGGGTCCGCGCCCTTTCGGGCCTCGATCGTGGCCGCGAGATTGGAAAGTGTCATTAATGGAACCTCTTGAGGCGGCTGTCTTTCATGATGATGGCATCAATCATCGCCCAAAACCTTTCGGCGAAGGGCGTCCCGATGACATCACATCGGTCCAAGGGTGTAAACTTCGCAATTGACGCTTTGGCTGTGGGGTCCCAGTCGAGGACACCCAGTCCTTCGGGGCGCCATTCCACCCGCACTGCCCAAGCGTCTTCTCGCTTTGCGGTTTCGGTAAGGTCGCCCAGAAACAGGATGATAAGCGGGGGATGACCATCGCCGTTTTCGGCGAATGTCACCGTATATAGTCCGAGGAAGGATTGCCCTTCACTCAAATCACCATGAGCCCTCACCGTCACGGCGCGGCAGCAGTCGCAGTGCGTGTATTCTGTCTCGGCCTCTGCAATGTCGAACGACATCCAGGCGGTCATGTCATCCTCATGGGCAGACCGGCGGCGGCCATATGGGCCTTGGCCTCGCCAATCGTATAGGTGCCAAAGTGGAAGATGGAGGCGGCAAGCACCGCGCTGGCCCCGCCCTTCGTCACCCCTTCGACAAGGTGATCCAGCGTGCCGACCCCGCCCGATGCGATCACCGGAATATCCACGGCGTCGGAAATGGCCCGGGTCAGCGGCAGGTTGAACCCCGCCTTGGTCCCGTCCCGGTCCATCGAGGTCAGCAGGATTTCCCCGGCCCCTTTCTCGGCGGCCGTCCGGGCGAATTCGACCGCGTCGATCCCCGTGGGCTTGCGCCCACCGTGGGTGAAAATCTCCCACCGGCCCGGCTCGACCGTCTTGGCGTCGATGGCGCAGACAATGCATTGCGACCCGAACCGCAGCGCGGCATCGGTCAGAACATCGGGGTTGGCCACGGCGGCGGAATTGAACGACACCTTGTCGGCCCCGGCCAGCAGCAGGGCGCGCACGTCCTCCTGTGTCCGCACGCCGCCGCCGACAGTCAGGGGGATGAAACAGGCCTCGGCGGTGCGGGTCACCAGATCGAACATCGTGCCCCGGTTTTCATGGGTCGCGTGGATGTCGAGGAAACACAGTTCATCCGCGCCCGCGGCGTCATAGGCCTTGGCCGCTTCCACCGGGTCACCCGCGTCGATCAGATCGACGAAATTGACGCCCTTGACCACGCGCCCATCGGCGACATCAAGGCAGGGAATGATGCGGGTCTTGAGCATGTGTCAGCCTTTCAGCGCCGCCAGCGCCTGTGCCAGGTCAATCGCCCCGTCATACAGCGCCCGGCCCGAGATCGCACCGGAAATCACGCCGGTTTCCTTCAGCCGCAGAAGGTCGTCCAGCGACGACACCCCGCCCGAGGCGATGACCGGGATGCTGACCGCGCGGGCCAGCGCCTCGGTCGCGTGGATGTTCGGGCCGCCCATCGCGCCATCGCGCAGGATGTCGGTATAGATGATCGCCGCCACGCCCGCGTCCTCGAACGACCGGGCGAGGTCGGTCACCATCACGTCGGTTTCCTCGGCCCAGCCCTTGGTCGCGACCTTGCCGTTGCGGGCGTCGATCCCCACGGCTACATGACCGGGGAAGGCGCGGGCGGCTTCGCGGACAAGATCGGGGTTTTCAACCGCGACGGTCCCTAGGATCACCCGTTGCAGCCCCTTGGACAGCCAGTTTTCGATCGTGCCCATGTCGCGGATGCCGCCGCCCAACTGGGCAGGCACCTTGCAGTCGCGCAGGATCGCCTCGACCGGGGCGGCGTTGACGGGTTCCCCTGCGAAGGCGCCGTTCAGGTCCACCAGGTGCAGCCATTCACAGCCCGCTTCGACAAAGGCGCGGGCCTGCGCTGCCGGGTCGTCGTTGAAGACGGTGGATTTCTCCATGTCCCCGTGCACCAGCCGCACGGCTTGCCCGTCTTTCAGGTCGATGGCGGGGTAAAGGATCATCGGGCGGCTCCGTCGTTGTCTGGTTGCCGCCCTTATGCACCCCCGGCGGCGGATTGCAACAAATCCCCCCGACCCAACGTCAGTCTTGCCCGGAATCACCAAGTCGCGGCAGGGTTCGGGCAACGTTCAGGGAGGATACGTTGATGAAGAGTTTTGTTCTGGGTCTTGTCGCGGCGGTCGGGCTGGCCGGGGCTGTGGCCGCTGACCCGCTGGAAGGCATCTGGCAGACCGAGGTGGATGACGGCGCCTATGCCCTTGTCACGGTCAGCCCCTGTGGCCCGGCCTTCTGCGGGGTGATCAGCCGCACCTTCAATGCGGACGGCGAATACCAGTCGGAAAACATCGGCCGTCAAATCGTGATTGATATGGTGCCCGAAGGGGACGGCCACTACGAGGGCAGCGTCTGGCGCCCGTCGAACGACAAGATCTACATCGGCAAGATGGATATCGAAGGCAACACCGTGCGTCTGCGCGGCTGCGTCGCCGGTGGTCTGATCTGCGCCAGCCAGACCTGGACCAAGGTTCAGTAATCTTCGCCAATCACAATTGATGGGCCCCGGTTTGCGCCGGGGCCTTTCTTGTCAGGTCGCCTCGATCGGGATCAGGTCGGTGTAGATAAACCCGTCCCGCTCGACCGTTTCACCGGTTTTAACGGGGATCGGCGCGGAAAAAATAGGCCCCGCCACGACGGCGGAATGGAACTCTCCGTTCTCGCCGCAGGGGTCCACGCCCTCGGGCAGCTCGGCCAGAAAGCGTTTGTCATAGCGTCGTCCGCACAGCGCGCGCGGCATTTTCGAGGGGTCACAGGTGACGATCCGCGTGTCGAACCCATCTGCGATGATCATCCGGGCCAATTGGTCGGTGGGAATGCCCCAGACCGGGAAGACCGGCGTGATGCCGGTCGGCGCCAGTTGCTTGATCCGGTAGTCCCGCACGTCCTCAAGGAAAAGGTCGCCAAAGACCATATGGGAAACGTCCAGCGCCTTCACCTTGTCCATCGCGGCCGCCATCCGGGCCTCGTATTCGGCATTGGAACAGGGAAAGGGCAGGGGCACTTCGATCAGCGGCAGACCGGCGGCGTGGGCCTGCGCCCGAAGGAGCGCGTTGCGTGTGCCATGCATCGCGACCCTGTCAAAGGCCTCGTTCGTGGTGGACAGCATGGCGACCACCTCGATCTCGCCCTCCTGACGGACCTTGTGAAGCGCATAGGCGCAGTCCTTGCCGGAGGACCAGCCGATGACGGCGCGGGGTTTGGTCATGGGGTCCACGTCAGGAAATTGCCGATCAGGCGCAGGCCGACGGCCTGGCTTTTCTCGGGGTGGAACTGGGTGCCGATGATGGTGTCGCGGCCGACAATGGCGGTGATGTCCCCGGCATAATCCACATGGGCGATCCGCTGGGACGGGTCCGTGACCTGCATGTGCCAGCTGTGCACGAAATAAGCGTGGTCGCCGGTTTCGATGCCGTCCAGAACCGGGTGGGGCTGGTCGATCACCAGATCGTTCCAGCCCATATGCGGCACCGGCAAGGAAGGGTCCGCCGGGGTGATCTTGACGATCTCGCCGAGGATCCAGCCAAAGCCGGGGGTTTCTTCATATTCATGGCCGACGGTTGCCAGCATCTGCATGCCCACGCAGATGCCAAGGAAGGGCACCGCCCGCACCTCGACCGCCTCGCGGATCGCCTCGGCCAGACCGTCGAACCGGTGCAGCGCCGCGTGACAGGCGGGAAAGGCCCCGTCGCCGGGCAGAACGATCCGGTCGGCACGGGCCACCACATCGGCGTCCGAGGTCACGACGACCGTGCCGCCGCCCACCTCGCGCGCCATCCGTTCCAGCGCCTTTTGCGCCGAATGCAGGTTGCCGCTGTCATAATCGACAAGCGCCGTCAGGGTCATAGGGCACCCTTGGTCGACGGGATCGCATCCGCCTTGCGCGGATCGGTTTCCACGGCCATGCGCAGGGCGCGGGCGACGGATTTAAATGCGGCCTCGGCAATGTGGTGGCTGTTGAACCCGTGCAACCGGTCGATATGCAGGGTGATGCCGCCGTGGGTCGATAGCGCCTGAAAAAACTCGCGCACCAGTTCGGTGTCGAAGCTGCCGATCTTGGGCGTCGGCAGATCCAGATTGCAGATCAGGTAGGGGCGGCCCGACAGGTCCAGGGCGCACCGCACCTGCGCGTCATCCATCGCAAGGTGACATTCGCCGTAGCGGCGGATGCCCTTCTTGTCGCCAAGCGCCTTCGACAGGGCCTGCCCGATGGCAATGCCCGTGTCCTCGACCGTGTGGTGGTCGTCGATGTGCAGGTCGCCCTTGGCCCGGATCGTCATGTCGATCAGCGAATGGCGCGACAGTTGGTCCAGCATGTGGTCGAAGAACCCGACCCCGGTCTGGTTGTCATAGGTGCCGGTCCCGTCAAGGTTCAGCTCGACCGAGATCTCGGTCTCGGCGGTCTTGCGGGTGATCGTGGCGCTGCGCATGGGCCTGTCCCTCGTCGTTTCGCGTCTTTGGCAGGCTATAGGCCGAAGCGGGCGCGGGGAAAAGGGGCAGGGCGCAGACCGGGCGGCTTTCGAATTCTCTGTGCCCTTTCAGCAAGTTTTAACTGAATGCTGCGAATCCTTCAGGAAGCCGGAGCCAGAAAGGACCGTTCAAATGCACGCACTGATTTTCGATACCGACCCGACCGCGATGGTGCGGCAGGCTGCCATCCTGATGGACAAGGGGTTCAACGTGTCCTGCGCCGAAAGTCCCGCAACCGCGCGGGCCTTCCTGTCGTCGGGAACGGTGGACCTGTTGATCGCGGGGGCATCAGGCCCGGGGATGACCGACAGGCTGCGCGCGATGCTGCCCGTTTCGGGCAATGCCGACCTGTCGATCCTCGTGATCGGCGATGTGTCCGCGACCGAATTTCAATCCCTGTCGTCTGGCTTGCCCGGGTTCTACGGGATGATCGGCCGGGCATCGGGGCCGGATGTCCTCACACAGCTTGCGGTGTCTGCAGTCGACGGGATCGACCTTGAACAGGGGCACCGGCGGCGGCAGCGGTTTGTCGCGGCGGCAATGGCTGCCTTGTCCCAGCGGGCAAAGGCGACCACCGCGGCCATAGCCCCTGCTGCCCCGGCGCGGCCCGCCCGCCCGGACCCTGTCCTGCCGTCGCTTGATGATTGGGCGCCGGTCCCAGCCTCTGCCCCCGTGGTCGAAACGGGGATCATCGGGCCACTTGCGCCGCCTAACCGCGACCCGATGCCGGACCGGCGGTTGCACCTGTCCTGACCGGCGCGCCGGGGATTGCAGCGCCCGGGCCAATGGGGCAGGGTGGCGGCCAAAGAAAAGAGGCCGCCATGACCACCTGCGTATTCGTCCAGATCCGCTGCAAACCCGGCACCACCTACACGGTGGCCGATGCCATCGCGCTCAAGGAAATCCATTCAGAGCTTTATTCGACCAGCGGCGAATGGGACCTTCTGATGAAACTCTATATCCCCGCCGACGCGGACGTCGGGCATTTCATCAACGAGGCGCTGGGCGACATCCCCCAGATCGAACGCAGCATGACCACGCTGACGTTCAAGGCGTTCTGACCTTACCGATTGGGGCACCAACATCCGGTCCAGCATTGCGCCATCGGCATTTGTTGTGCCAGACTTTTCCCAAGCCAGCTGTCGATCAACTGGCCATTGGGAAAAGGACATAGGATGAAATACTTTTCAAAACTGCGCATGGCCGGTGTTGCCATCACGTTGATTGCAGGTCTTGCGACCGTGGCAGAGGCCCAGAACCGCCGGGTTTATGCCGGTGCGGAGCTGCAGGCGATCAGCTGCGCGCGACTGTTCGCGATCACCTCGCTCGATCTGGAGGCTGCGGGATACCTTTCGCGGCGTGATACCGAGGACATGGTAACCTACGCTGCCCTGATCCTTGACTACTACGTCTCTGGGACGAACGACCAAAAAATGGCCGCGATGCGCGGCTTGCAGGACCGGCATTCGATGGCCTCGACCTATTCGATGTTTGAACGCAATGCCAATTGGTGTCTGGCGACATTCCCGATCCGATAGGCCCGGACAAAAACGGCGCCCCGAAGGGCGCCGTGTTTTGGTCCGAATGGAGCGGGCGATGAGATTCGAACTCACGACCCTTACCTTGGCAAGGTAATGCTCTACCCCTGAGCTACGCCCGCGCTGCCATTCGGCGGTCCAATCTGGAGCGGGCGATGAGATTCGAACTCACGACCCTTACCTTGGCAAGGTAATGCTCTACCCCTGAGCTACGCCCGCGCCGATTGGTGCGCGTCAGATAGGAAAACCGCGCGGGACGCGCAAGAGGAAAATGCGCCCCGCCCCCTGATTTCTGATCTGACCAACTTCAGGATCACGACAATTGCGCCGCCGCCGCCCGCATGGCCGCCCGGGTCTGGTCAAGGTCGGCGTCGGTCAGGGCGAGGCAGGGATAGGTCTTGCCCGGCGACTTGAATATCCCGCCAGCCCGCAACGCATCGTTCCAGACCTTGGCCCGTCCCCCGTCCGCCGCCTGAACCGCGCGGTAGTCGCGCGGCGGCTGGTCGGTAAACACCACTTCGAACAGGGTCGGGTCGCCGACGATCTGATAGGGGATGCCGGTCGGGTCGAGCGCCTCGCGCACCATCGTCTGAACTGCCTCTCCCAGCCCGCGCAGCCGGGCGTATTGCCCGTCGCGCCGAAGAACCTCCATCGTCTTCAGCCCGGCAACCGCCGCCACCGGATTGCCCGACAGCGTGCCCAGTTGCATCAGCCAGCGGTCCGCGCCCACGGCGGGCTTGTCGAAATGGGCCATGATGTCCGCCCGCCCCGCGATCGCCGCCAAGGGGAAGCCGCCGCCGATGATCTTGCCCAGCGTGGCGATATCGGGCGTCAACCCGTAAAGGGTCTGCGCCCCGCCATAGTCAAAGCGGAACCCGGTCACCACCTCGTCGAAGATCAGGACGATGCCGTAGTTGTCCGCCTCGTCCCGCAACAGCTGCAGGAAACCGGGCAGGGGCGGGATGATCCGTTGCAGCGGTTCGACGATGATCGCCGCCACCTGATCCCCCCATTCGGCGAGGAGCGAGCGGATATAGTCGAAATCGTTGAAAGGCGCGATCAGCATCTCTGCCGCGACCGAGGTGGGGATGCCCGCGCTATCCGGCACCGCCTGCGGAAAGTTCACCCGCGCGGCGGGGGCCAGCGACATCTGCGCCTCGGCGCTCATCCCGTGGTAGCCGCCTTCGAATTTCACGATCTTGTCGCGGCCGGTGAAGGCGCGGGCCAGCCGCATGGCATACATGTCCGCCTCGCCCCCGGAGGAGACATAGCGGATCTGCTCGGCGCAGGGCACGGCGCGGCAGATCTCCTCGGCAAGGTCGATGCCCGCGGCGTTGTTGGCGAAAAAGGTCATCCCTTTCGGCAGTTGTTCGAACACCGCCTCCAGCACCTCGGGGTGGCCGTGGCCCAGAAGCATCGGGCCGGACCCGATCAGGTAATCGACATAGTCGTTTCCGTCCTCGTCCCGGACGCGGGCGCCTTGCCCGTCGCGGATGACGATGCCGGGGTCGAAATTGCCGAAACCGCCGCCGGGCAGGACGGCGCGGGCGCGGGCGGTCCAGTCGGACTGGCTGTGAATGCGGTTCATCGGGGCTACTCCAGAATCAGGTCGGGCTGGCCAAGCCGGTCGCGGTCGGGGGTGATGCCAAGGCCGGGGCAGTCCGGCGGGGCCAGCCGCCCTGCGCTGCGCACCGGCCCGTCATCGGCAATGCGCGGGGACACATAGCCCGACAGGTCGCAGACGTTCAGCACCCGGCGCGGGTCCGTCGCCGCGCCCAGATGGGACAGGGCGGCGGTGGTGATGTCCGACCCCCAAGTGTCTTCGATGCACATCTTCGGGCCAAGGTGCAGGCACAGGTCGCGCGCCGCCCGCATGGCCGACAGCCCGCCGAATTTCGACAGTTTCAGCGCCACCGCGTCCATCACCCCGGCCCGGTGCCCGTGCAGCAGGCTGGCGGTGTCATGTGCATTTTCATCCAGTTTCATCGGCAGGTTGGTGGCGGCCTTGACCCGGGCGCAATCCTCGATCGTGGCACAGGGCTGTTCCAGCATCACGTCGAACGCGGCCGCGGTCCGTCCGACCCGGATCGCATCGAGCGAGGTCGCGCCGCAGTTCCAGTCCCCGTAGACCAGCGGCCCGGCGCCCACCGCCTCGCGCACGAGCCGCAGGCGGGCCACGTCGGTTTCCCAGTTCGCGTCAGCGCCCAGTTTCACCTGAAACTGGGTGATCCCCTGCGCCTGCGCGTCGCGGGCGATGCGGGCCATTTCTTCGGGGGCGATGCAGGTGATGGAATGGTAAAGCGGCATATCCGCCGCCCGCCGCCCGCCCAGAAGCGCGAACAGCGGCAGGCCCGCCACCTTGCCGGTGATGTCCCACAGCGCGATGTCCAGCGCCGATTTGGCATAGCGGTGGCCGGGCAGCCAGTCGTTCACCTTGGCCATCAGCGCCTCCGGCCCGACCGGGTCGGCCCCAAGGATCACCGGGGCCAGTTCGATCAGGGCAGGGGCCACGCCGCGGGCATAGGCCGGCAGGTAATGGGGGATCGGGCAGACCTCTCCCCAGCCGGTCAGTCCGGCGTCCGTTTCAACCGCGATCACGGCGGTTTCAACGGTGTCGCAGGTCTTGCCATCGGCCATGTAATAGGCCTCGTGGCTGGTCAGGGGCAAGTGCCACAGGGTCAGTCGCGTGATCTTCATCGGTAGACTCCAACAGGGTCGCCAAGCGCATCCTCGTCCGGGTGAACCCCAAGGCCCGGTGCCTCGGGCAAGTGCAGGTGGCCGTCGATGTTCCGGGGGCCGCGCCCGCCCGCGATGTCCACGGTCAGCATGTCCTGACAGGCCCAGACCGCGTGGCAATTGTCATCGGGGATGGTGGCAGCAAGATGCAGCGCCTCGCAATCGGCCAGAACGGAGCCGCCGGTGGCCATGACGAACATATCGATCCCATGGGCAAGGGCGATGTCGCGCATCCGCGCCGCCTTGGTCAGCCCGCCGACGCGATTCAGTTTGATCCCGAAGACCTCTGCCAGACCGTCGCGGGCGATCCGGGCGGCGTCCTGAAGGGTGACAAGGCTTTCATCCACGCTGACCGGGGCGGAATGCAGCGGCCGGATCGCGGCGATATCGTCCAGCGTTTCGCAGGGCTGTTCGAACATGACCTGAAGGTCCTCGGTCGCCCGCATGACCCGCAGCGCCTGCTGCCGGGTCCAGCCCCGGTTCACGTCATAAAGGACGATCTCGCCGGGTTTGCGGATCGATTCCACGTCGCGGATACGGGCGATATCGCGTTCCACATCGCCCCCGATCTTGACCGAATGGGCCACGTATCCGCGCTGGCGGTAGCGGTCCATCACGGCGCGGGTTTCTTCCACGGTCTTTGCCCCGACGGACGAGGCGATGGGCCGCGGCGTGCGGCTGCCCCCGCCCATCAGGTCGGCAATCGGCAGGCCCGCCGCCTGTCCGGCGATGTCCCAGCAGGCCATGTCGATGGGCGATTTCGCATAAAGGTGGCCGGGCAGGGACAGGTCCATCACCCGCTCGACCTCCAGCACCTTGCGCGGGTCGAGGCCAAGGAGGAACGGTGCCATCGTTTCGATGCCCGCCCGGATGCCGGGGCCATGCGCGGGCACATAGGTATGCCCCCAGGGCGTGCCTTCGCCCCAACCGGTGATCCCGGCGTCGGTCTCAAGCTTCACCAGCGTGGCATCAAGGCATTCGAACTTCAGCCGCCCGCCAGACAGCCAATAGGGATGCTCCAGCGGCAGATCGACGTGGTAGACGGTGATCGCGGTGATCTTCATGGGGTCACCACGATGTTGCCGGTGTGCTGCTTGGCGATAAAGGCTGTTTGGGCTGCGTGTAGCTGCTCCAACGGATAGGTGGCGGCCAGCGCCGGGCGGATTGACCCGGATTCAATGTAGGTCACAAGGTTTTCCATCACCTCCGGGTCGATCACGGTCGATCCGGTAAAGGTCAGGTCGCGCAGGTAAAGCGTCCGCAGGTCAAGGTCTACCATCGGCCCGGCAATCGCGCCGGAACAGGTGTAGCGCCCGCCGCGTTCCAGAATGTCGATCAGGGTTGGCCAATAGGGGCCGCCGACCACATCGGCGACGACAGTGATCCGGTCGTCGCCCAGTGCAGCGCGCAGGTTGTCCGGCGCGCGGGGCAAGACCCGGTCCGCGCCAAGGGCCGCGACATCGGCGTGCTTGGGTTCAGAGGCGAGCGCGATCACCCGTGCGCCGCGCCGCTTGGCCAGCTGCACCAGCGCACCGCCCACCCCGCCAGAGGCGCCGGGCACCAGAACAGTGTCCTCTGCCGTCACTTTCGCGCGGGTCAGCATCCCTTCGGCGGTGGAATAGGAACAGGAAAACGTTGCCAGTTCCGCGTCCGACAAATCGGACTGGATGGCGATGGCATTGGTGGCCGGGATCGTCGTGTATTCGGCAAACCCGCCGTCCCGTTCCGACCCGAAATAGCCGGTCTTGTTCTTGTCGGCGGGGTCCGCCGGATCGCGCAGCCAGTTGTCTGTGATCACCCGTTCCCCGATCCGGCCCGCGTCCACCCCGTCGCCTACGGCCACGATCCGGCCGCAGACATCGGCGCCCTGAATGCGCGGGAACTGGATCGGCGATCCGCCCCAGGCCGGGTCGTCGTCGTTCAGGGCGGCAAAGGCGCCACCGGTCGTGGCCTCGGTCACGGCCTTGGAATACCAGCCGGACCGCGTGTTCACGTCGGTGTTGTTCAGCCCGCAGGCACCGACCCGGATCAGCACCTCTCCCGGGGCCGGATCGGGCCGGGGCCAGTCGTCGCGCATCACCATCTGGTCCATGTCGCCATGGCCCATCGTGACCATGGCCCGCATCGTCTTTGGAAGTGTCATTCGGCAGGCTCCACGATTGCGTCGGTTCGGGGCAGAAGGCTTTCGGGATCGTGGGCGGGGGCGCCAAGAATACGACCCTTGCGCGGCTGGCCCGCGATGATCAGGTCAACCTCTTGCCCCGGAACGTTGGCCGCGGGTTTGACATAGGCAAAGGCCAGGATCTTGCCGACCGTATGCCCATAGGCGACCGAGGCGGTGGAGCCCACGACCTTGCCGTCAATCAGCACCGGTTCGCCGCCGTGGCCGTCATGCACCCCGTCCGGGTCGATCTCCAGATAGGCGCAGACCCAGCGCAGGGACGTATCCAGCGTCTTGTCCTTGCCCAGATAGTTCTTGTCGGTCCGGGCAAAGCGCCGCACATCGGCTTCGGCCAAGGTCACCTCGTTCGTCAGTTCGCCCGCGCCCTTGAATGCCTTTTCCATTCGCAGGCTGTTCATGGCGAAACTGCCGTAGTTGGCGATGCCATGATCCACGCCCGCCGCCCAAAGCGCGTCATAGACGGCCAGCGCCCCGCCGCGCGGGATGTGCAATTCCCATCCCAATTCGCCTGCATAGGACATGCGGAACGCCCAGAGTTTTACACCCGCGACGGTGATTTCCTGCGCGGTCAGCCAGCGGAAGCCGGCGTTCGACAGGTCCGCATCGGTGCAGGCCCCCAGCACGTCGCGCGCCCGTGGCCCGTTCAGCGCGATCGCCGCCCAATCGGTGGACAGGCAGGTGATCGTCACCTCTTCACCCGCGCGGTTCTGGGCAAGGTGATCCAACAGCCGCTGTTCAAAAAAGGCCGCGCAGACAAGGTAATAGCGCCCCTCGGACAGCTTTACGACGGTGGTTTCCAACTCGATCCGGCCGGCGCGGTTCAGCATATGGGTCAGGGCGATCCCACCGGTTTTTTGTGGCAGCCGGTTGGCGACCAGCCGGTCAAGCAGGGCTTCGGCGTCGGGGCCCGAAACCTCGACCTTGGTGAAGGCCGAGATGTCCATGATGCCCACGCCGCCGCGCACCGCGCGGCATTCGGCGCCCACCACGTCATGCACCGGGGTACGGGTGAACCCGTAGTAGTCGCGCTGTTCGATCCCGTCCCGCGCAAACCAGCGGGGGCGTTCGTGGCCATAGACCTCTTCATAGACCGCGCCCTTTTCCTTCAGCCGGTCATAGAGCGGGGAGGGTTTCACCGGGCGGCCCGCCAGCCGGTTGAAGTGTGGGAAGGGAATCTCGTGGCGCAGGCAGTAATCCTCGTGCGCCTTCACCACCTGCCAGTCCTTGGTCGCGTAATTGCCAAAGCGGCGCGGGTCATAGTCCCGCATCGAGATGTCGGCGGCCCCATGCACCATCCAGCGGGCCAGCTCGCGGGTCAGGCCCGGGCCCCAGCCGATGCCGATCTGGGTGCCGCAGCAGCACCAGTAGTTCCGCACACCCGGCGCCGGGCCGATCAGCGGATTGCCGTCCGGCGGGTGCGAAATCGCGCCGTGTACCTCGCGCTGGATGCCCAGATCGGCGAAGATCGGCATCCGGTTCAGGCTTTCCTCCAGCCAGGGCATGACCCGGTCGTAGTCCGCGTCGAACAGCCAGTTTTCGTAATCCCACGGGCATTCGTCGTGCCAGACGGAATTCGGGTTTTCCTTTTCATAGATGCCGATCAGCCCGCGCTTCTGTTCCATCCGGATATAGCCCGACACCTTGCGGTCGTCGCGGATCACCGGCAGTTCGCGGTCCAGCGCGTCGAATTCCGGCACCGGTTCGGTCACGAAATAGTGGTGCGTCATCGAGGTCATGGGCAGTTGCAGCCCTGACCATTCGCCCATCTGCCGTGCATAGGTGCCGCCCGCGTTGACCACATGTTCACAGGTGATCGTGCCCTGATCCGTTTCGACCACCCATTCGCCACTGTCGGCCTGGGTGATGTTCGTGGCGCGGCAACGGCGGATGATCCTCACGCCCTTCTGGCGGGCGCCCGCGGCCATCGCCATGGTCACGTTGGTCGGGTCCACGTGGCCGTCGTCCGGGGTGTGCAGCGCGCCTAGAACCCCGTCGAGGTTATAGAAAGGGTGCAGTTCGGCGATCTTTTCCGGCCCGACCAGGTCTATGTTGAACCCAAGGCTTCGGCCCACCGACAGGGTGTGCCGTAGCCAGTCCATCTCGTCCTCGGTATAGGCCAGCCGGAAGGACCCGCAGCCGTGCCATGTGACCGGCTGCCCGGTCTCGGCCTCCAGCCCGCCAGAGTAGAGGCCGATGTTGTAGTCCACGCATTTGCCAAGGCTGTAGGAGCTGGTCGAATGGGTAATCTGCCCGGCCGCGTGCCACGTGGACCCGCTGGTCAGTTCGGCCTTTTCCAGCAGGACGGTATCCGCGCCCCAGCCTTCGTGGCCAAGGTGATAGGCAAGGCCAACCCCCATAACGCCACCGCCGACAATGACGACGCGGGCATGGGAGGGCAGGGAGGAAGAGGACATGGCGCTCGCTTTCCGATGTGAGACTCGCAATTTCTGCTCGACAGGCTAATCGGACAAATATACCATCGTCAATCATGAATGATACAAACATACCATCTGAACCGACAACTGTCCTTGATCGCCTGACCGAGGAATGGGACGCGCTGACGCCCGAGGCGCAGAAGGCCGCCCGCTACGTTCTGGAAAACCCGCAGGATGTGGGCGTGTCGACCGTGCGCGAGATTGCCGAGGCCGCGAAAGTCAAGCCCAACACGGTGGTCCGCATGGCCCGGCAGGTGGGCTTTGACGGCTACGAAGATTTCCGCGCCCCCTTCCGCGAGGCGATCCGGCGCGGCGCGGTGACCTTCGAGGATCGGGCCCGCTGGCTGCAAAGCATCGCCAAAGAGGGCGAGTTGGGCGGGCTGTTCGCCGACATGATCGGCGCGGCCATCCGCAATATCGAGGAAACCTTTTCCGCAACCTCTGCCGAGAAACTGCAAGCAGCGGCACAGGCGATCTGGGCCAGTGACAGCACCTATACGCTGGGCGTCGGGGTGAACAACGCCAACGCCCGCAACTTCACCTATCTCGCCTCGACCGGCATGGTCCGGTTTCACGCGATCCCCCGGCCGGGCAATTCGGCGGTGGATGACCTTGCCTTTGCCGGGCCAAAGGACGTGCTGATCGCCATCACCTGCAAACCCTACCGCGCCGAGGTCGTCGCCGCCGTTGAGGTGGCCCGTGAACAGGGGATGACGGTGATCGGGATTTCCGATAGCCCCGCCTCGCCCATCATCCGCGCTGCCGACCATGGGTTCGTCGTCCGCGCCGACACCCCGCAATTCTTCCCCTCTTCGGTTTCAACCATCGCGCTTCTGGAAACGCTCTTGTCCTTTGTGATCGCGGGCGCCTCGGACGAGATCGTTGGCCGGGTGGAACGGTTTCACGCCCGCCGCCACCGGCTGGGCATCTATCACGAGGACTGACATGACGGCCCCCCTCATTCATTCGCTGGACGCGCGCTACTACACCGATCCGAAGGTCTACGAATTGGAAAAGGCCGGGCTTCTCGCTCAGACCTGGCAATTCGCGGGTCACGCCAGCCAGCTGGAAAACCCGGGCGATTATTTCGCCTTCGATCTGGCGGGCGAAAGCCTGTTTTGTATCAAGGGGCGCGATGGCGAGATCCGCACCTTCTACAACGTCTGCCAGCACCGGGCGCACCAGCTTGTCGAAGGGCAGGGGACGACCCGCGTCGTTGTCTGCCCCTACCACGCCTGGACCTATGAACTGACCGGGGAACTGCGGGCCGGCCCCAACCTGAAGGCGGTCGAAGGGTTCGACCGGTCCAGGGTCTGCCTGACCGGCGTGCGGACCGAGGTTTTCCTGGGCTTCATCTTCGTGAACCTTGATCCCGATGCCAAGCCGATGGACGACTGGTTTCCCAACGTCCGCGCGGAACTGGAAGGGTTCGTGCCGAACTGGGCCGATCTGAAGCCGCTGGAATGGGTGGAAATTCCGGAAAACTGCAACTGGAAGGTCTCGGTCGAGAACTACTCGGAATGCTACCACTGCAGCCTCAATCACCCGACCTTCGCCACCGGGGTGATTAAGCCCGAAACCTATGACATCCAGCCGCAGGGCTATTGCCTGCGCCACACCACCGAATGCAATTCGCTGGAAAACATGACCTATGACATCGATTCCGGCTTTGAAAACAACGAGAAGTATTCGTCGTGGTTCCTTTGGCCGATGTTCAGTTTTCAGGTCTATCCCGGCAATCTTCTGAACACCTATCACTGGCGGGCGGTGGATGCCGATCATGTGGTCGTCTGGCGCGGCTGGTATTCGGTTGGCGGCGAAGACAATGAAACGGTCCGCCGCATGGCGGTGCAGGACCGCGCCACCACGGTCGAGGAAGACATCCGTCTGGTGGAATCGGTGCAGCGCGGGCTGAAATCGCGCGGCTATGTGCCGGGGCCGCTGGTGGTCGATCCCGGCTGCGGGGTGAATTCGGAACATTCCATCATGCATCTGCAAAAATGGATGCGCGCGGCGGTGGACGGCGCTGCCTGACGGCCTGATACCGCATTCAGGCAATCGAAGCGGGGGCGGGCGGGGTAGTCTGCCCCCGAAACACGAACAGCGGAGCCCGACAGATGGCCGACATCAAACCCTATTGGCAGAACTATATCGACGGTGCTTGGGTCGATGGCGGCGAAGGCCGGATCGACGTGACCGACCCGGCGACGGGCGAAAAACTGGCCGAGGCGGCGCTGGCCGACGCGGGCGATGTGGACCGCGCGGTGATGGCGGCTCGCCGGGTCCACCTGTCCGGCGCGCTGACCGCGATGCGCCCTATCGAACGGGGCCGCAAGGTGCAGGCGATGGGCCGCTGGATCCTCGACCGCAAGGACGAGATCGCCGAGGTGCTGACCCGCGAACAGGGCAAGCCCCTTTGGGAAGCCATGATCGAGGTCGAGGGCGCGGCGCTCTACTTCGAATATTACGGCAATCAGGCCAGCACCGTCGAAGGCCGGTCGATCCCGCTGGGCGCGGGCTATTTCGACTTTACCGACCATGAACCCTTTGGCGTGTCGGCCCAGATCATCCCGTGGAATTACCCGCTGGAAATGACCGCGCGGTCGCTGTCGGCCTCGCTGACCACGGGCAATACGGCGGTGATCAAGTCGCCTGAAATGACGCCCCTGACCAACACCTATTTCGCCCTCGCGGCCGAGGCCGTGGGGTTCCCGACAGGGACCGTGAACGTGATCTGCGGGCTGGGGCGCACGGCGGGCGCGGCGCTGGCGGGCCACCCCCATGTCAACCAGATCGTCTTTACCGGGTCGGTCCCCACCGGCATCGCCATCGCCAAGGCGGCGGCAGGCAATGTAGTGCCCTGCGTGCTGGAACTGGGCGGCAAATCGGCGGCCATCGTCCATGACGACGCCGATCTTGACGCGTTCGAGACCGACATCCGCTGGGGCATCTATTTCAACGCCGGGCAAGTCTGTTCGGCCATGTCCCGCGTGATCGTCCACGAAAGCCGCCATGCGGAACTGGTGGAACGGGCGACGGCAATCGCCAAATCGTTGTCGGTCGGGCCGGGGATCGAGCGGACTGAATTCGGTGCCAACATGGGCGCGATGGTGTCGGACGGGCAGCGCGACCGCGCCGCCGGCATGGTCCGCGATGCCGAGGGGCAGGGGGCCACGGTGGCGGCAGGTGGCCGCCCGCTGAACCGCCCCGGCGCGTTTCTGGAACCCACCGTCCTGACCGGGGTGACCCCTGATATGACCATTGCTCGTGAAGAGGTGTTTGGCCCGGTCCTGTCGGTCCTGTCCTTCCGCGATGATGCCGAGGCGATCGAGATCGCCAATTCCACCGACTACGGGCTGGTTTCAGGCGTCTTCACCCGCGACCTGGACCGCGCCACCCGGGCCGCGCGGGCGCTGCGGGCCGGGCAGGTCTTCGTGAACCAATGGTATGCGGGCGGGGTCGAAACCCCCTTTGGCGGTTACGGCAAATCGGGCTACGGTCGCGAAAAGGGGCGCGAGGCGCTTTGGAACTACGTCCAGACCAAGAACGTGGCGATCAAGCTGGGGTAAAACGATGGCCAGATTGACGGGGCGCTGCCTGTGCGGCGCGGTGCGCTGGGAAACAGACGGGCCGGTCCTTTGGGCCGGGCACTGCCATTGCGACAGTTGCCGCCGCGCGACATCGGCCCCGTTCACGTCATTCTTCGGGGTGCCCCGCGACGGGGTGGTCTGGACCGGCCAGCTGGCCGAGCATCTAACCAGCGGCGGATCGGTCCGGCGGCAGTTCTGCCCGGACTGTGGCAGCCAGATGACCTATCAATCCACCCGCTGGCCAGAGGAAACCCACCTCTACGCCGCAACGCTGGATGACCCGTCCCAGTTCGCCCCGGCCGCCCATTTCCATTTCGAGGAAAAGCTGCCCTGGCTGGTGATCGCCGACGACCTGCCGAAGTATGCCGCCACCGCCGATGGGGCGGCGCCGATCCAAGACCAATGAAGGAACCCAAGGATGAGCGCATTTGACGAAGACCTGTTCCTGAAGGGGCTAGCGCAGCGCAAGGCCACGCTTGGCGCGGAATACGTCGAAAAGAACCTTGCCGCGGCGGATGAGTTCACCCGGCCTTTCCAAGAGGCGATGACGGCCTGGTGCTGGGGCTTTGGCTGGGGCGATGACGTGATCGACCCGAAGACCCGCAGCATGATGAACCTGTCGATGATCGGCGCGCTGGGCAAGATGCACGAATGGGAATTGCACTGCCGCGGCGCGATCAACAACGGGGTCACCAAGGACGAGATCCGCGCGATCATCCATGTGATTGGCATCTACTGCGGCGTGCCGCAGGCGCTGGAGTGCTTCCGTGCGGCCCGCAAGGTGCTCGAGGCGGAAGGGCTGCTTTAGCCCTCTGCCAGCAGGTCCTGCACCACCGGGTTCGGGAACCGTCGCCGCAGGGTGATGGCGTAGAAGGTTTCGACAATGGCCGGGTGATCCCGCGCCTCGACCAACCGGCCCGAGGCGAGTTCATCTTTCACTACGATAGGCGGCACCAGCGCCAGCCCGATGTCCTCGCGGGCCAGAAGGCGCATCATCGCCATGTCGTCCACCTCGGCCACCACCTGCGGGCTGATCCCAAGGCGGCTGGCCAGCGCGTCAAAGGCCATGCGCAGGGTGCTGTCGCGGGTCGGCAGGATCACCGGCTGATCCCGCAGGAGCCGGGCCAGCGGCAGATCGGGGTTCAGACGGGCCGGGGTGCCCACAAGGCTGACCGGCTGCTCGGCCAGACGGTGCGTTTCAAACGGGGCAAGGCTGTCATCCGGGGGTTCCCGGTTCAGAAGCACAAGGTCGAAGTTCAGGGTCGCCAACCCCTCGAGCAGTTCGCTGGGGTGGCCCGACCGCAGGATCACCTCGACATCCGGGCGCGACAGGATCGGCCGCAGGAACCCGATCTGAAAGTTGCGGGATAACGTCGCCTGTGCCCCGACGCGCAGCGCCTGTCGGCTGCGCCCGCTGTCCTGCAAGGTCGCCACCAGTTCCTGCCCGGTGGCAAAAATCGCATCGGCGTGGTCCAGCGCGATGCGCCCGGCCTCTGTCAGGTGCAATTGCCGCCCGCGCCGGTCAAACAGCGCATGGCCCAGCCGGTCCTCCAACTGCTTGATCTGGGTGGACAGGGCCGATTGCGACAGGTTCAACCGCTCCGCCGTGCGGGTCAGGTTTCCATCGTGGGCGACGGCCCAGAAATAGCGCAGATGATGATAGTTCAGCGGCATACGTTCTAAATAATAGAGCGAAAGTCATCAAACAATGAATTTTTATTAAGTCATGCCAGGCCCTATCCCTCCGGCAACTCGTTTGACCGCGTGGAAGGACCCCGACCATGATTCACCTTTTCCTGCCGTTCCTTGGCCCGATCCTGTTGCTTCTGCTGGCGCTGCGTGCCCGCACCATACCCGGACGCAGACCCGGCATGCTGCCGCGACTGGCGGAATGGGTGGCACTGGCGGGTTTCGGGATCGCCGGCCTTTCGGTCGCGGCCCTTGTCGCATGGGGCGGCGGGACCTCCCTGTTGATCGGGATCTGGGGCATCGGCCTGTCGGTCCGGCTGGACGCGGTCAGCGCGTCGATGCTGACCCTCGTCAGTTTTATCGGCTGGGTCGTGCTGCGCTACTCGGCCACCTATCTGGACGGCGAGGACTGGCAAGGTGCCTTCACCGGCTGGATGGCGGCGACGCTGGCGACGGTCCTTCTGCTGGTCACCGCGGGCAACCTTGTGCAGCTGTTCCTCGCCTGGGTCGCGACCAGCGTCTTTCTGGACCGACTGCTTCTGTTCTACCCCGACCGGACCACGGCACAGCGGGCCGCCCGCAAGAAACGGGTCGTGGCCCGGGCAAGCGAAGGGCTGTTGGCACTGGCGCTGATCCTGCTGGCCTTCGCCTATCAGACAACAGACATCGCGGCCATTCTGGCGGTTGCGACGCCCAGCCTGCCGACCCTTGGCGCGGCGCTGCTGATCGGGCTGGCGGCGGTCCTCGCCTCTGCCCAGTTCCCGGCTCACGGCTGGCTGACCGAGGTGATGGAGGCGCCCACGCCGGTATCGGCCCTGCTGCACGCGGGCGTCATCAACGCCGGGGGCTTCCTGCTGATCCGCTTTGCCGATGTGATCCTCGTGGCCCCCGGGGTCATGGCGGCGTTGGTGATGCTGGGCGGGTTCACGGCGCTGTTCGGCGGACTGGTGATGCTGACGCAACCGGCGGTCAAGACCTCGCTGGCGTGGTCGACCATCGCCCAGATGGGCTTCATGATCCTGCAATGCGGGCTGGCCCTGTTCCCGCTGGCGCTGCTGCACATCGTTGCCCATTCGCTGTACAAGGCCCACGCCTTCCTCAGCGCGGGCGAGGCGGTGCGCAACGTCGCCGCCCTGCACAGGCCCGGTCCGGTTGCCGTGCCCAGCGGCCGCAATGTGGTGC
Organism: Marivivens marinus; assembly: GCF_035969385.1. Lineage (NCBI taxonomy): Bacteria > Pseudomonadati > Pseudomonadota > Alphaproteobacteria > Rhodobacterales > Paracoccaceae > Marivivens > Marivivens marinus. The sequence goes on from NZ_JAYKKJ010000007.1 coordinate 68,423, forward strand.
AGGCCTTTGGCGTGGCCATCGCGATCTATCTCGGGATCGGTCTGCTTTTGGGCTTTGACGGGAAATCGGTGCAGGCGATTGCGCTGGGCGTGATCCTGATCTTCGGGGTGGCTTACCTGCTGGCACAGGGGCTGGCCGATGCCGCGCCAATGGCGCTGACCCGGCGGACGATCCTTTATGCCGGGGCCACGTCGCTGGGGTACTTCGCGCTGCAAAAGATTGCCAAGACGCTGACAGAGGGCGCTTTGCCCGCCGTGCCCGCGCCCGGGCCGCTGGAATGGGCACTTATCCTTCTGGCGCTGATAAGCTTTGGGGCTGTCGCTGTCGCGCAGGCGACCTTCCCCCTCTGGGCCACCCATCCGGCGGCGGCGGGGCTGCGGGTTCACCTGTCCAACGGACTTTACGCAAACACGGTATTCGACCGGCTTCTCGCGGGCTGGTCGAAGCGGTCCAACGCCTGAGACGGAGATCACACCATGTTCATGAAGCACGAAACCTATCCCGCCGAACTCCTGTCGCTGGTCGCAACCGCGAACGAGGCTGTCCGGCAAATCCCGCCGCTGTTCCCGCTGGAGGCCAGCGTCGCGGTCAACCCCTTTCTCGGTCAAGTGCAGGAACCGCTGGCGGTGACGGCGGCGCGGCTTGCGCGGGTCGCGGGCGTGCCGGTGTTCCCCGACCGGGCCATGCGCGCGGCGCAGGTGGACAGCGGCCAGATCACCGATATCGACCTGACAGAGGCCCTGGCGGCCCAACCCGCATTTGGCCCTCTGACCCTAGCCGAGGTGAAAGCTGCCCTGAATGTCACCCCCGCGGCGCCCGTTGCCCTGCCCACGGTGGCTGATCTTGCGGCAGAGGTCTCCGGGATCGACTGGCCCGGACTGATCGACGACCGGATCGGCCATTGGGCCGCCAGCCATTTCGACCGGGGGCAGGCCCTGTGGCAGCCGGGCCGCGCCGGGGGCGTCTATGCCGCGTGGCGCGCTTACGCGATGCGCGACCTGACGCCGGAAATTCAGGGGCTGGCCGGCTTTGGGGCCTTCGTCGCCGCGACCCCGGCCTCGCCCTGGCGGGCAATGGGCCGCGCGGTCGAGGGGCTAGGGATCACCCCCGCCGCGACACCCACCGCGCTGCACCGTCTGTTGATGTCTCTGGGCGGCTGGGCGCAATACGCGCGGCACCTGTTGTGGCAGGCGAAACTGGGTGGCGACACGGACCCGACGACCATCGAACTGCTGACCATCCGGCTGGTCTTTGAAGAGGCGCTGTTCCATCAGTATCGCGACCAGATCGCAGCCCGCTGGGCCGACGTCATCGCGTCCCATGAACAGCCCGTCACCCCCAGCCGGGACCAGCAGATCGACGCCATCCTGCAAGAGGCGGCGGAACGGGCCGAGCAACGGCGGTTGGCGGACACCCTTGCGGCCGCCATGCCGCGCGCGCAACCGGACCGTCCCGCACTTCAGGCCGCGTTTTGCATCGATGTCCGGTCAGAGGTCTTCCGCCGGGCGCTTGAGGCGCAGGATGCAGGCATCCAGACGATTGGCTTTGCCGGGTTCTTCGGGCTTGCCACGTTGCATCACGGGGCAGGTTCGGACGTGGGCGAGAGCCGCGGGCCGGTCCTGTTGACGCCCGGCGTGTCCTCCTCCAGTGCCGAGCCAAAGGCGACCGATCTTGACCGCCGCTACAAGGCGAGGGCGAAGCGGGCATGGGGGCGGTTCAAACTGGCCGCCGTGTCGTCCTTCGCCTTTGTCGAAGCGACCGGCCCGGTCTACGCGGGCAAGCTGTTGCGCGACACGCTGGCGTTGGGTGGCGCGGGGGGCAAACCGGACCCGATGCCGGAACTGGACCCGTCGATTGACCTGCCCACACGGGTGAAAACGGCGGCGGCGATCCTTCGGGCGATGTCGCTAACCTCGGGCTTTGCGCCGGTGGTGCTGCTGGCCGGACATGGGGCCAGCGTGACCAACAACCCGCATGAAAGCGCCCTGCATTGCGGCGCCTGTGGCGGGCACAAGGGTGACGTGAACGCGCGGCTTCTGGCCGGGCTGTTGAACGATCCGAACCTGCGCAAGGGCCTTGCCGGGGAAGGGATCGAAATCCCCGCCGATACGGTCTTCATTGGCGCCCTGCACGATACGACGACCGACGCGGTCACCCTTTTCGACGGTGACCTGCCCAAGGCGGGCCACAGGCCCGACCTTGCCCCCCTGCGGCGCTGGCTGGCGGCGGCGGGGCGTCAGGCGCGGACCGAACGGGCCGCCCGCCTGCCGCGCGCCCGTGGCGAAGGTGATGTGTTGCGCCGGGCCGCTGACTGGTCCGAAGTGCGGCCGGAATGGGGGCTGGCGGGGTGCCGGGCATTCATCGCGGCCCCGCGCGGGCGGACCGATGGCACCGGGCTGGACGGCCGGGCCTTCCTGCACAGCTACGACTGGCAACAGGACGACGAGTTTCGGGTGCTGGAACTGATCCTGACCGCGCCTGTTGTCGTGGCCAGCTGGATCAGCCTGCAATACTACGGATCGACCGTTGCGCCGCAGGCGTTCGGCGGCGGCAACAAGCTGTTGCACAACGTGGTCGGCGGGATCGGCGTGCTCGAGGGCAACGGCGGCGCGCCGCGCCCGGGCCTGCCGTGGCAATCGGTGCATGATGGCGAGGGGTTCCAGCACGACCCGCTGCGTCTGTCGGTGGTGGTCGAAGCCCCGCGCGAGGCCATCAGCGCGATCCTGACCCGCAATCCGCAGGTTCGGGCGCTGTTCGACAACGGCTGGCTGCATCTTCTGACGATGGGGGACGACGGGCGGCCGGACTGGCGCTATGTCCCCGGCGGGTCTTGGGCACCTATGCCGGACCGGGACGACGCCCGGCCCGCGATGGCAGCGGAATAAACCAAAAAGGGCCGGTCAAACCGGCCCTTTTCTCATCTGCAAGACCTGTCAGCCCAGCTGATCCTTGACCAGCGGCCCGACCTTGCCGAAATCCATCTGCCCGGTATAGCGGGCCTTCAACGCGCCCATGACCTTGCCCATGTCGCGGATGCTGGTGGCGTCAACCTCGGCAATTGCGTCTGCCACGGCTTTGGTCACCTCGTCCTCGGACAGCTGCCGGGGCAGGAATTCCTCGATCACGCGGACTTCGGCCAGTTCCTTCTCCGCCAGTTCCAGCCGGCCGCCTTCTTCATAGGCGCGGGCCGATTCCTGGCGCTGCTTCACCATCTTGCCAAGGATGCCAAGGATCATGTCGTCGCCGACCTCGCCCTCGTCGCCGTCGCCACGGGCGGCAATCTCGCGGTCCTTGATCGCGGCGTTGATCAGCCGCAGGGTCGAAAGCCGTTCGGTGTCCTTGGCCTTCATCGCCTCTTTCAGGGCGTCGCTGACCCGCTGTCGCATTTCCATCGTTTCGGTTCCCGATTGTCCCATCCGTTTGCGCAAACGCAGGCCGTTCCTTTATCCTGACGGGGCAGGGGTTACAACCTTTCGAAGCGACAGGCTGTCGCAACGGCACGACCTTGCCGCAAAGGGGCTTTGGCCCCTTGACCCCCCCGCCGCCAGACCTTAGGACCGCAACAATTTGCGCAAATGGGAGTCGTGTGATGCCGGATCGGAACCAGAAGAAACCGACTGCCTGCCTCGCCCTTGCCGATGGCACCGTATTCTACGGCAAAGGATTTGGTGCGACCGGGCAGGCCGAGGCGGAATTGTGCTTTAACACCGCCATGACCGGGTATCAGGAGATCATGACCGACCCGTCATATGCCGGGCAGATCGTGACCTTTACCTTCCCGCACATCGGCAACACCGGCGTGAACGTCGAAGACGATGAAACCGCCGAACCGGTTGCTGCCGGTATGGTGGTGAAATGGGACCCGACCGAGCCATCGAACTGGCGCGCGACCGAAAACCTGACCGCATGGCTGACCGCCAAGGGCCGGATCGGCATCGGTGGCATCGACACCCGCCGCCTGACCCGCGCGATCCGCCAGCAGGGCGCGCCGCATGTGGCGCTGGCCCATGATCCCGAAGGCAATTTCGATGTCGAGGCGCTGGTCGCCGCCGCGCGCGGGTTCAAGGGGCTGGTCGGGCTGGACCTAGCCAAGGACGTGACCTGCGCCCAATCCTACCACTGGAACGAAATGCGCTGGGCCTGGCCCGAGGGCTACAAGCCGCAGGAGGCCCCGCGGCATAAGGTTGTCGCTCTGGACTATGGCGCAAAGCGCAACATCCTGCGTTGCCTTGCCAGCGCGGGCTGCGACGTGACCGTCCTTCCGGCAACGGCCACCTCGGAAGAGGTGCTGGCCCACAATCCCGATGGGGTGTTCCTGTCGAACGGCCCCGGCGACCCGGCGGCGACCGGCACCTATGCCGTGCCGATGATTCAGGACATCCTGAACAAGACCGACCTGCCGGTCTTCGGCATCTGCCTTGGGCACCAGATGCTGGCGCTGGCGCTGGGTGCCAAGACGATCAAGATGAACCACGGCCATCACGGGGCGAACCATCCGGTGAAAGACCACGAAACCGGTAAGGTCGAGATCACTTCGATGAACCACGGGTTCGCGGTGGACAGCCAGACCCTTCCCGACGGCGTGCGCGAAACCCATACCTCGCTGTTCGACGGGTCGAACTGCGGAATCCGCATGACCGACCGGCCGGTATTCAGCGTGCAGCACCACCCCGAAGCCAGCCCCGGCCCGCAGGACAGCTTCTACCTGTTCGAACGGTTCGCCGAGGCGATGGAGGCCCGGAAGGGCTGACAACAGGTAGGCGAACAGGGTAGGATGGGCCTATGGATCATCCGCTGATTGACCTGATCACCGCCCGCATCCGCGCGGCAGAGGCCGAGGGCCAGTTCGACAACCTGCCCGGCGCGGGCAAACCGCTGCCGCCCTGTGATGATCCGGAAAACGCGCTGATCAACCGGCTGATGAAGGAAAACGGCGCGACGCCCGAATTCGTCAACCTGTCGCGCGAACTTCAGCGCCTGCGCGAGGAATTGCGCGATACCGGCGACCGAACCCGCCGACAGGACATCATGAAAGAAATGTCGATGATGGAAGCGAAAATCGCGATCGCGCGTCAGGCCTGGCGGAAGTAGTCAGGGTCCGCAGCGCCGCCGCGGACCCAATCACAAAAGCTAGTGCGCCGGTTTGATGAAGGTGCCGTTGCGCAGGTCGCGCATCGCCTGCCGCAGTTCGTCTTGCGTGTTCATCACGATCGGTCCGTGCCAAGCCACGGGTTCCTCGATCGGCGCGCCCGAGATCAGCAGGAACCGGATGCCCTCTGGCCCGGCCTGCACCGTGACTTCCTCGCCCGTGCCAAAGCGGACCAGCGTGCGGTTGCCCGACAGGTCGCGGATGTTGACCTCTTCGCCCATCACCTCTTTTTCCAGCAGGACGCCGAAGGGGTCAGACGCATCGGCGAACTTGCCCGATCCGTTGAAGACATAGGCGAAGGCCCGGCGGTAGGTGTCGATCTTGAACGTCTTCTTCACCCCGGCGGGGACAAAGATATCAAGGTATTGCGGGTCGGCGGCGATTCCGTCGACCGGGCCAGACTTGCCCCAGAAACTGCCGACGATCACCTTCACCCGCGTGCCGTCATCGTCGATGATTTCGGGAATGTCCTTGCCCTTCACGTCCTGATAGCGCGGCGCGGTCATCTTCAGCGACGAGGGCAGGTTCGCCCAAAGCTGGAACCCGTGCATCTGGCCCGCGATGTTCCCCTTCGGCATCTCCTGATGCAGGATGCCCGACCCGGCGGTCATCCACTGCACATCGCCCGCGCCCAGCGTGCCCTCGTTGCCAAGGCTGTCGCCGTGTTCGACGGTGCCCTGCAGGACATAGGTGATCGTTTCGATCCCCCGGTGCGGGTGCCATGGGAAGCCGCGCAGGAAATCCTCGGGCCGGTCATTGCGGAAATCATCGAACAGCAGGAAGGGGTCCAGCTCGGTCGGGTCCTGAAACCCGAAGGCGCGGTGCAGCTTGACGCCTGCGCCCTCCATCGTGGGCATGGCCTTGCGCAGTTCGACTGTGGGACGAATGGACATGGTGTGTCTCCTTTCACGCTCAAAGGTAGGGCGCGGCGGCCGGGTCGGCAATCTGGCGGGCTGTGTGCAGGCGCATGGTGCCCCTGCGCAAATGATAGAAGCACTGGCAATGGTCCCGAAGCGCGGGTAGGGGTGGGGCGACATTTCCACCAACAAAGGTGCCCGCCCATGTTCCATCCAGACGACAGCGGAGTCTACGCCCGTGCCGCCGCCTCACCCGGCCGCCGGTGGCTGGGGGTGGGGATGCAATACCTGCTGGGGCTGCTCGTGCTCTATGTTCTCCTCATGCAGCCGCCCGCGCCGGTCTGGGCGGTGCTGATGGCGGCCGTCGGGATCGGGGCACTTGTACTTGCCGAGCGGATGCGGCGGGCCACCACCCGTGGGCTGGAACTGCGGGCCGAGACGCTTTGCGACGATACCGGACAGGTCATTGCCCGGATCGAGGATGTCGTCGCGGTCGAACGGGGGGTCTTTGCCTTCAAACCGTCCAACGGTTTCGTGCTGGTGATGAAGGAAAAGGGCGGCCGTGCATGGGCGCCTGGCCTGTGGTGGCGCGCCGGACGGCGGGTTGGTATCGGCGGGGTGCTGCCGCAGACCGAAACCAAGTTCATGGCCGAGGTGATCGCGACCTGGATCGCGCAACGCGGCTAACCCCGCGTCAGCAGGTTGCCGTCGTATAGTTGCCGTCGTTTTCGCTGTTCCAGCACAGCTGTTCGGGCGTAAAGCGCGGGCGTGTGAAAACCATGTTTTCAAAGGTGAACGCTTCCAACCCGATCGAGAAGATCGGCTCGTAGACGATCCAGTTCTGGTAGAGGATCAGGATCTCGTTGTCTGGCATCACAGGAAGCTGGTCGCGCATTGCTTCGACCATCGGAGTGTTCAGACGACCGGCACCGCCACGTTGCTGCGACCAGACGACATTGTATTTGTCCTGATCCGCGTCATAGCGAATGATCGTGACCCGGATTTTCGTGTTATGGTTCGACGTCGTCAGGCCTTCGTGCAGCCGGTAGAGCGAGGTCAGGTATTCCGGCGTGATGTATCCGGTTTCGCGGCTCAGCGCGTCTGAGATCGTATAGGCGGCCTTCACATTGTTGGACTGCGACCGGAACGCATCGAAATAAACGAACGTCGCCAGCACGGACCAAAACAGCAGCGGAAAGACAAGGATCGCCTCGACCGCGATGGATCCTTCATCGTCGCGCCGGAATCGGCGCAGGTATGACCGGACCTTTCCCAGCATCTTATAGCGGCTCCATCACGAAGGCGCTAAGCGAGATCAGCGCATATTGGTCGCCGGACTGACGCGGGATGTGATAGCCGATCCCGGTCGTGGGAAAGATCGGGCTGAACAGCGAGCAGGCCCGCAGGATCATCAGCTGGTTCTGCTGCCCGTTTTCAAAGTTGCGCACCGGCGCGAAGGGACGGTCGACATCAACACAGTCCGCGCGGCGGGCAAAGTTGGTCCAGTCACGGGGGTCCAGCACGATCATTTCCAGTTTCAGGCTGTCCATGCAATTCGGGATGATCCCGGCACCATTGCAGATCATGCGTTTGATCTGTTCGTGGTTCGCGTTCACCGCCGTGTTCAGTCGGATTTCGCGGATGGTCATGTCCAGTGCCCGTTCCAGCATCGCGTGTCTGGTCATCATCAGCCCCAATTCGAAGGCCGAGACGAACAGGATCATGAAGGCCGGGAAGACCAGCACGAATTCGACCGAAGCCGTGCCATCTTCGTTGCGCCGGAAGGCCCGGAACATATTTAGGAAACGCCGGATCATTGTGTCAGCTTCAGTTGGCGGATGTCGGTCGCGATGGCAGAGAAGGCTTCGGAAATGTCGGTTCCGGAGGCCAGGAAGAAGTGGTTTGGCGTGCTGGCGCAATCGGCCAGGGTCGCCTGCCCGTGCGACGGGGCCTCGAAAGCGACGGTATAGATCACGACCCCTGCCTGACGCGCCGCCGAGCAGATTTCGGACAACCGGTCGTCCGCCGTGGACCCGCCCACGATCGCCTCGAGCGCGTAGTCGGTCGAGATATACGAGCTGTAGTTCAGCCAGCCGCGCTGGTAGGGTTCATAGAGAAGTTCGTTGTTGACCCGGCTGTAGACCCAGGTGGCAAAGACATCCTGCCAGCTCAGATGACGGACCCGGTTGGAATAGTCGATGCCATGCCCCGGTACCGCGGTCCCGTTGGATTGCGACTGATAGTCCGAATACCCCTGCGGGTAGTCGTAGACCGGAGGATTGTAAGAGCTGTAATACCCCTGATCCAGCCAATAGAACCGGTCGTCGCTGCGCGTTGTGGTATGGGCGCCCTGGACCTGGATCGAAAACCGGTCCTCTGGGACATCGCCGATCTGCTGGCTGTCGTATTCCTTGTGAATCCAGATGATGGACAGGTCTTCCTTGAACTCTTCCTTCAGGTCGTATTCGGTCGTGTTCTGTCCGTCGGTCATCAGGACCATGATCTTCAGCACGTCGCTGGTTGCCGGGTCCAGAGGCCGGTCAGATACCAGGGTTCCAGAGCCGACGACGCCTTCGACAACGTTCTGCATACCCGGATCAAGCATCGCCGTGGCCCATTTTGCGCCAAGATCGATAGCGGTATTCCCGAAGGGCTGCAGGTTATTGATCGCGGTGTGCAGGTCGGATTCGCTGGTGGAATGCACCATCATCTCGTTTTCGCTGCCGGGGAAGCACCACGGCCGCGTGATCGGCGTCGCGTAGTAGTTCGTGCTGGCGCCATAGTCGAAATGCCCAAGCCGTTCATAGGTGCGCGACTGGTCGAAGGTGATGGAGTTGAATTCGCTGTCAGGGAAGATCAAGCACGCGGAATGATCGTGAGTGTTCGTCACGTTCAGCTGTGCCGCCACATCCGCACCGGGGTTCACGACCGCCGAATATGCGATCATCGAAACGCTGACGAGCCCGTCCGGCGCCGCGCCATTGTTGTCCAGAACCGTGGTGACGAATTCACGCGCTGCCGGCTTGAGGTTGTTGAACCGGTTGTTTGACAGCATCGAAGACGACACGTCCAGAACCAGCGACACCTCGACGTTGCTGACCCGCTCCTCGGCGGTGCCCGCGGCCGGGGCCGACAGGACGGGTGTCACCGGCGTATAGGGGTTTGTATTGTTCGTGACCGCATTCAAGATGCCGCCGAAAAGCATCGGGGTGTCCACATGCGCAGTGGCCGAAACAGTGCGATAGTTCAGACCCTCGTCCACGATGATGTCCGCCGGGTCGATGGCGAAGGCCATGTTGGATTTTGCGAAATAGTCCAACACGACCTCGCGGGCCGGCAGGGGTTGATCAAGGTCAGCAGCCGCCAGAAGCGCCCGGTCCAGTGTCCCCTGCAGCTTGGTGCGGTTCGTTTCAAATCGCATCAGGTCCACGGCAAGCCCAGCCGCGGCCAGCATCAGGACAAAGATCATCAGTGCGAAGATGATGATCCCCCCGTCTTCGGATTTTCGGAAGCTGTGGAGACGTGACAGATCCGCCAAGCGAATCCTGCCGGAGGTGATAGGGCGACGTTCACACATTGTTAACCAGTCCTCGATGACGGTCCGAACTGCAGGCAGACTCGGGCCTTTGGAGATGCTTGTCGCAAACTCTCGTGGCAAGAATTGGGCGAAGAAGGGCGAAAGAAGGGCATTTCGGTTGCGGATTCGGAAACAATAGGGGCCAAGGGCAGGGGCGATCCCGACATCGGAAACACCTTGCAACCGCGAACGACAGGGTTCGGCCCTATGATCCAGCCGGACTGTCATGCCCCCCTTTTTCATGTGTCGCAGACAGCGATTTTTTGTCGGCAGTAGCCGTTGAACGACCGGCCTGAATTGATAGTGTCGCGCGCAGGACCGGCCTGGAAGGGCCGCAGATGCGAAGGGGCGTTCGATGGGCTATTCCGGGTTCAGGGTGCTGAAGGAAGGGCTGTTTGGCCAGAAAGGGTGGAAGCCCGTCTGGCGCGATCCGGACCCAAATCCCGAATATGACGTGATCATCATCGGCGGCGGCGGACACGGGCTGTCCACGGCCTATTACCTGGCCAAGAACCACGGGATCACCAATGTCGCGGTGCTGGAACGGGGCTACCTTGGCGGTGGCAACATCGGCCGCAACACCACCATCGTGCGCGCCAACTATTTCCTTCAGGGCAATTCGGAATTCTATTCCCATTCGCTCAAGCTCTGGGAAGGGCTGGAACACGAGCTGAACTACAACGTGATGCATTCGCAGCGCGGGCTGATCAACCTGTTCCATTCCGACGGGCAGCGCGATGCCTTTGTCCGGCGCGGCAATTCCATGGTAAATCAGGGCGACGACGCGATCCTTCTGGATCGTGAAGGGGTGCGCAAACATCTGCCCTATCTGGATTTCGACAACCACCGTTTCCCGGTCTACGGGGGGCTCTATCACCCGCGCGGCGGCACTGCCCGCCATGATGCGGTCGCCTGGGGCTATGCCCGCGGGGCCGACCGGCGCGGCGTGGACCTGATCCAGAACTGCGAAGTCACCGGCATCGACATCCAGAACGGCAAGGTCACGGGCGTTCAGACCTCGCGCGGGGCGATCAAGGCCAAGAAGGTGGCGATGGTCGTCGCGGGCCGGTCCAGTCAGGTCGCGGCGATGGCCGGGATGCGCCTGCCGATCGAAAGCCACGTGTTGCAGGCCTTTGTCACCGAAGGGCTGAAGCCGGTCATCGACCATGTGGTCAGCTTTGGTATGGGCCATTTCTACATCAGCCAGTCGGACAAGGGCGGGCTGGTGTTCGGGGGCGATCTGGATTTCTACAGCTCCTACGCGCAGCGCGGCAACCTGCCCATGGTCGAACATGTGATGGAAGCGGGGATGTCGCTGATGCCGATGATCGGCAAGGCGAAGGTGCTGCGCAGCTGGGGCGGGATCATGGACATGTCGCCCGATGGCTCGCCAATCATCGACAAGACCCATGTGGACGGGCTGTTCCTGAACTGCGGCTGGAACTACGGCGGGTTCAAGGCGGTTCCCGCCTCGGGCTGGTGCCTTGCGCATCTCATGGCCACTGGCAAACCGCATGACGTGGCCGCGAAATACCGGCTCGACCGGTTCGAAACCGGCCGCAGCATCATGGATGAAGAGGGCAAAGGCTCTCAGCACAACCTGCATTAGGAGACGGGCACATGCGTATCACCTGCCCACATTGCGGCACGCGCGACGGGCGCGAGTTCACCTATCAGGGGGCTGCCGAGATCCTGAACCGCCCCGACCGGGACGCCGATCTGGCGGTCTGGGCCGACTACCTGCACAACCGCGACAACCCCGCCGGGGACACCCGCGACATGTGGTATCACAACCCCTGCGGCGCATGGGTGGTCGTTGACCGCAACACCGTGACCCATGCCGTGCAGGGGTCCACGCTCGCCTCGGAGGCCCGGACATGAGAGTCGCAGGCAAGGGTCTGATCGACCGCTCCCGCTCTGTCCCGTTCGAGTTTGATGGCGAACGGATGACCGGCCACGCAGGCGATACGCTGGCTTCGGCGCTTCTGGCCAATGACGTGCGGCTGATCGGGCGGTCGTTCAAATATCACCGCCCGCGCGGCATCCTGACCGCCGGGTCGGAGGAACCCAACGCACTGGTGACAATCGGCAACGGGGCCGCGACGGACCCGAACGTGCGGGCCACCACGCAAGAGTTGTTCGAAGGTCTGACCGCCCGCAGCCAGAACCGCTGGCCCTCGCTGCGGTTCGACCTTCTGTCGGTCAACGACCTCGTGTCGCCCTTCCTTGGCGCGGGGTTCTACTACAAAACCTTCATGTGGCCGCGCAGCTTCTGGGAAAAGGTCTATGAACCTTTCATCCGCCACGCCGCCGGTCTGGGTGCGCTGAGCGAGGAATCGAACGCGGACCACTACGAAAAGGCCTTTGCCTTCTGCGACGTTCTGGTGATCGGGGCCGGGCCTGCCGGGCTGATGGCGGCGCTGACCGCCGCGCGGGCCGGGCTGGACGTGATCCTGGCCGATGAGGACAGCCGGATGGGCGGGCGGCTACTGGCCGAAACCCATCAGGTTGGCGGGATGGCCGGTGCCGACTGGGCCGCGCAGGTCGTGGCCGAACTGGAAGGGATGGACAATGTCCGCCTGATGACCCGCACCACTGTCACCGGGGCCTTCGACCAGGGCACCTTTGGCGCGCTGGAACGGGTCAGCCACCACCGGGCGCGAGCCGACGGGCTGCCGCGCGAATGCTTCTGGCGGATCGTGGCGCAGCGGTCGATCCTGTGCGCCGGGTCGCTGGAACGCCCCATCGCGTTTCCCAACAACGACCGGCCCGGCATCATGACCGCTGGGGCCGTGCGCGCCTATCTCAACCGTTGGGGGGTCGTGGGCGGCAAAGAGGTCGCGATCTTTGGCAATAACAACGACGCGCATCAGACCGCGCGTGATCTGACCGCCGCCGGGGTCAAGGTCACGGCCCTGATCGACAGCCGGGCCGATGCCGATGTGTCGGGCGATTTCCCGGTCTACACGGGCGCTCAGGTGGTCCAGACCGCCGGGCGGCTGGGGCTCGACAGCGTGACCATCGACCAGAACGGCAAGCGGACGAAAATCCGCGCCGATGTTCTGGGCATGTCCGGCGGCTGGAACCCGACCGTGCACATGACCTGCCACATGAACGGGCGACCTGTCTGGAACGAGGCGATCCAAAGCTTCGTGCCACGACCCGACATGATCCCCGGGATGACCGTGGCCGGGGCGGCGAACGGCACCTTCTCGACCCACGGCTGCCTGTCCGCCGGGGCCGAGGCCGCGAATGCGGTCGCGCAGGCCTTGGGCAAGAAGGCGCAGAAGATCGACCTGCCGCAGTCTGAGGACGCGCCCTATCGCCTGACGCCCCTTTGGGCGGTCGAAGGCAAGGGCCGCAAATGGCTCGACTTCCAGAACGACGTGCATGTGAAGGACGTGCGGCTGGCGGCACAGGAAAACTTCCGCTCGGTCGAACATATGAAGCGGTACACGACGCAGGGCATGGCCACCGATCAGGGCAAGAACTCGAACGTCTCCGCCCTTGCGGTACTGGCCGATGCGACCGGCCGGGGCATCCCCGAAACCGGCACGACGACCTTCCGGCCGCCCTATTCGCCGGTTGCCATCGCGGCCATGGGGGCGGGCGGGCAGGCGGCGGGCTTTGCCCCGCAGCGGTTCACCACCAGCCATGACGCCAGCACCGAACGCGGCGCGCCCATGATCGAGGCGGGGCTGTGGTATCGCCCGTCCTATTTCCCGAAAGCGGGCGAAACCCACTGGCGGCAATCCTGCGACCGCGAGGTCAACATGGTGCGCGAGGCGGTGGGGATCTGTGATGTCTCGACCCTTGGCAAGATCGACATTCAAGGGCCGGATGCGGCCGCATTCCTTGATTTCGTCTATGCCAACACCTTTGACACGCTGAAGGTCGGCCGGGTCCGTTATGGGCTGATGCTGCGCGAAGACGGGCACGTGATGGACGACGGCACCACCGCGCGGCTGGGTGAAAATCACTATGTGATGACCACGACCACCGCCGCCGCCGGTCTGGTGATGAGCCACCTTGATTTCGTGGCACAGGCGCTGCGGCCCGATCTGGACGTGCAGATCGTGTCGGTCACCGAACAATGGGCGCAATTCGCCGTTGCCGGCCCGAAATCGCGTGACCTGCTGAACGGGGTTCTGGACACAGCAATTGACGACGACACGATGCCCTATATGGGCTGCGCGCCCGCTGGCGTTTCCGGGGTGGATGGGCGGCTGTTCCGCATCTCCTTCTCGGGCGAACACGCCTACGAGGTGGCCGTGCCGTCCCGCTATGGCGAAAGCCTCTATCGGCTGCTGCTGGCACAGGCCGAAATGCTGGGCGGCGGTCCCTACGGGATGGAGGCGCTGAACGTCCTGCGGATCGAAAAGGGCTTCATCACCCACGCTGAAATCCACGGGCGGACCACGGCCTTTGACATCGGCATGGACCGGATGGTCAGCCAGAAGAAGGATTGCATCGGCAACGCCCTGTCGCGGCGCCCGGGGCTGATCGACGAGGAGCGGGAGCAGCTTGTCGGGCTGAAACCCAACGGCGCGTCAAAGCAACTGACCGCGGGCGCGCATCTGTTCAACCCCGGCGACAAGGCCGAACGGGTGAACGATCAGGGCTATGTGACCAGCGTCTGCTATTCGCCCACGCTGGGGACGATGCTGGGGCTTGGGTTCCTGAAAGGGGGCCGGGCACGGATCGGGCAGACGGTGCGGCTGGTCGATCACCTGCGCGGGGTCGAAACCCTGTGCGAGGTCTGCGACCCGGTATTCTTCGACCCGGAAGGAGGGCGGCTTCGTGGCTAAACTGATTGCGAAAACCCCGTGCGAGGGGCTGCTGCCCAAGACGATCGGCGCGGTGGAACTGTCCGAGGTCGTGATCGACCGGGCCTGGTCTGTGGCCCCCTTCAAAGGGCAAGAGGCGGCGGTCGGCGAGGCGCTGACCAAGGCGCTGGGGGTCGGCTATCCGGCCGCGAACCGGGCGCTGTCCAAGGGCGGTGCGCGGGCGATCTGGGCCGGCGCGGGCCGGGCGCTGGTGATCGGCGCGGAAATGCCGGACCTGTCGGGGCTGGCGGCGGTGACGGATCAGGGCGACGGGATCGCCGCGGTCCGGATCAACGGGGACGGGGCCGAGGCGGTCCTGGCCCGGCTGGTGCCGCTGGACCTGCGCGCGGGCAGCTTCAAGCGCGGGCACACGGCACGAAGCTTCGTCAACCACATGACGGCCAGCATCACACGGCTGGGACCGACCAGTTTCGAGGTGATGGTCATGCGGTCGATGGCGCGCACGCTGGTGCACGACCTGACCGAGGCCGCATCCGGGGTTGCCGCTAGGGCCGTCTAGGGGCGGCGTGTCAGGGCCTCCAAAGGCCGTTATCAATCCAGAACCGCCGGGTCGCGCGGCGGCCCGGCACACGCCCGCCCGCCCCCAAGGCGGGCGTGTTCCACGCCCACCCGGGCGGTCGCGTGCCTGCCGGTCGAGCGGTCAATGCCCGCCTGAGCCGCGGCTTCCGGCTTGCCGATGACGCGACAAAGACCGATATTGCCCCCATGAGCCTGCCCCCCGGATTCCTTGATGAGCTACGTGGCCGCCTGTCCCTTGGGCAGGTCGTGGGCCGCAAGGTTATGTGGGACACCCGCAAGTCCAATCAGGGCAAGGGCGACCTCTGGGCCCCATGCCCCTTCCATCAGGAAAAGACGGCCAGCTTCCACGTCGACGACCGCAAGGGCTATTACTACTGCTTTGGCTGCCACGCGAAGGGCGACGCGATCTCCTTTGTGCGCGAGACCGAGAATGTCGGCTTCATGGAGGCGATCGAGATCCTTGCCCGCGAGGCCGGGCTGCCCATGCCCGAACGCGACCCCAAGGCACAGGAAAAGGCCGACCGTCGCACCCAACTGGCCGAGGTGATGGAAGAGGCGGTGAAATTCTACCGCCTGCAGCTGAAGACCGGGGCCGGGGCCGAGGCGCGCGATTACCTTGCCCGGCGCGGCTTGTCAGAGGCGGCGCAGGACCGTTGGGGCATCGGGTTCGCCCCCGCCGGATGGGAGGGCTTGCGCGAACATCTGACGGGCAAGGGGATCGACGTGGAGCTGATCCTTGCCGCCGGTCTGGCCCGCCCGTCCGACAAGGGTCGCGCGCCCTATGACACCTTCCGCAACCGGATCATGTTCCCGATCCGCGACCTGCGCGGGCGCTGCATTGCCTTTGGCGGCCGGGCGATGGACCCGAACGACAACGCCAAGTATCTGAACTCGCCCGAAACCGAACTGTTCGACAAGGGCCGCAGCCTCTACAACCACGCCCCCGCGCGCGAGGCGGCGGGCAAGGGCCACTCGCTGATCGTGGCCGAAGGGTATATGGACGTGATCGCCCTGTCCGAGGCCGGGTTCCCCGCCGTGGTGGCCCCCCTTGGGACCGCCATTACCGAGGATCAGCTGCGGCTGATGTGGCGCATGGCGCCGGAACCGGTGATCGCGCTGGACGGGGATACGGCGGGCTTGCGGGCGGCGATGCGGGTGATCGACAACGCCCTGCCGATGCTGGAAGCTGGGCAGTCGCTGCGCTTTGCCATCATGCCCGAAGGGCTGGACCCCGACGACCTGATCAAGGCGCAGGGGGCTGGGGCCATGCGCAAGCTGGTGGAGGAGGCCATACCGATGGTCCGCCTCTTGTGGCAGCGCGAAACTGAGGGCCGGGTATTCGACAGCCCCGAACGCCGGGCCGCGCTGGACAAGGCACTGCGCGAAAAGATCAGGCTGATCCGCGACCCGTCGATCCGGGGCCACTATGGCGAGGCGATCAAGGAACTGCGGTGGGAACTTTTTGGCCCCAGATCACGCGCTTCTGCCCGCCCGGCACAGGGGCAATGGCGGTCGGGCGGGCGCTGGTCGCAGGCACCGCTGCCGCCCCTGGCTGCAACAAAGACATCGGCGCTGGTTCAGGGCGGCGGGATCGAAGACCACCTGCGAGAAGCGGTGATCCTTGCAACCCTGTTGGTCACGCCCACGGTTCTGCCCACGTTCGAAAGCCAGATCGAAGTGATGGATTGCACCGATCCGGCCCACCGGGCACTGCTGTCCGCGATCCTGCGGGTGGCCCATGACGGTGCGGGCGATGACATGCGCGCCCGCGTGGCCGAGGCAATCGGCCCCGATGCCCTTGAAAAACTGTTTGCCCAGACCCACGTTGCGATCAGCCCGGCGGTGCGCCGTCCGGGGGACGATGAAATCGCGCGCCTTTGCCTTGCCGAAGAACTGGCCAAGCTGAACGCCCGCCGCGGCCATGCCCGCGAACTGGCAGAGGCGGTGGAAGACCTGACCGGCGTGGCCGACGAAGGGCTGACATGGCGGTTGGGGCAGGCGACCGAGGCCCTGCATCGGGCCGGGCGCGGTGATACCGAAGACCGGGCCGAATTCGAGGTTGGCGCGAATGGCGCGCGGATGAAGAAAGAGGAACGCACGGCCTTTGACCGACTTCTGTCGCAGATCGACTATGGGAAGGGGGGCCGCAAGGGCCGCCCGCACTAGCGCTGCAACAGTTCAATGAAAATACAGGCCGGGTGGTTGCGAATCACCGGCGCGCAAGATTGATTCGGCACGAACGAATCGCCTGATTCGAACGATGGCGGCCCGAAATCCGCCCAGCAGCCCGTGAAGGAGCCATCATGGCCGCGAAAGACACCGACGACAGCAACAAGACCGACGATCAGGACACCGACGTTTCCATGGATGTCAGTCAGGCCGCGGTCAAGAAGATGATCGCCGAGGCCCGCGAACGTGGCTACATCACCTACGACCAGCTGAACGCCGTCTTGCCGCCCGATCAGGTCTCGTCCGACCAGATCGAGGACGTGATGTCGATGTTGTCGGAAATGGGCATTCAGGTGACCGAGGACGACGAAGAGGCCGAAGAGACCGACGAGAACAGCAGCTCCACCGATGTGGTTGCGGTCAGCGGTGGCCGCGATGTGGCCCTGTCGTCGGGCGAAACCGAAAAACTGGACCGGACCGACGACCCGGTGCGCATGTATCTGCGCGAAATGGGCAGCGTCGAACTTCTGTCCCGCGAGGGCGAGATCGCCATCGCCAAGCGGATCGAGGCCGGCCGCAACACGATGATCCTTGGGCTTTGCGAAAGCCCGCTGACCTTCCAGGCGATCACCATCTGGCGCGACGAACTTCTGTCCGAAGACATTCTGCTGCGCGACGTGATCGACCTCGAAGCGACCTTCGGCAACCAGATGGACGAGGATGACGACGAACCGGTCGTCGATACAGCTGCCGCCGGGACCGCCGAAAAGAAAGAGGACAGTCCCGAACTGGATGCCGACGGCAACCCGATTTCGACCGACGACGACGATGACGACGACGACGATCAGGCCAGCATGTCGCTGGCCGCGATGGAAGCCGCGCTGAAGCCGCGGGTTCTGGATACGCTCGAAGTGATTGCGCGCGACTTTGCCGACCTGTCGGACATGCAGGACGCGCGGATGTCAGCCACCCTGAACGAAGACAACAGTTTTTCGGACAAGGACGAAGCAACCTATCAAAAGCTGCGGTCGGAAATCGTTGAACTGGTGAATTCGCTGCACCTGCACAACAACCGGATCGAGGCGCTGATCGACCAGCTGTACGGGATCAACCGCCGGATCATGTCGATCGACTCCAGCATGGTGAAACTGGCCGACCAGGCCCGGATCAACCGCCGCGAGTTCATCGACGAATACCGCGGGTCCGAGCTTGACCCCAACTGGCTGGACCGCATGGCCGAGAAATCGGGCCGTGGCTGGCAGATGCTGATGGAGAAATCCACCGACAAGATCGAAGAGCTGCGCTCGGAAATGGCGCAGGTCGGCCAGTATGTGGGCGTCGACATCTCGGAATTCCGCCGCATCGTGCAGCAGGTCCAGAAGGGCGAGAAAGAGGCCCGTCAGGCCAAGAAGGAAATGGTCGAGGCGAACCTGCGGCTCGTTATCTCCATCGCCAAGAAATACACGAACCGTGGCCTGCAATTCCTTGATCTTATTCAGGAAGGCAACATCGGTCTGATGAAGGCCGTGGACAAATTCGAATACCGGCGTGGCTATAAATTCTCCACCTACGCGACATGGTGGATCCGGCAGGCGATCACCCGCTCCATCGCCGATCAGGCGCGCACCATCCGTATCCCCGTGCACATGATCGAAACGATCAACAAACTGGTCCGCACGGGTCGCCAGATGCTGCACGAGATCGGCCGCGAACCGACGCCCGAGGAACTGGCCGAAAAGCTGCAAATGCCGCTGGAAAAGGTCCGCAAGGTGATGAAGATCGCCAAGGAACCGATTTCGCTCGAAACCCCGATCGGGGACGAGGAAGACAGCCAGCTTGGCGATTTCATCGAGGACAAGAACGCCGTCCTGCCGCTGGACAGCGCCATTCAGGAGAACCTGAAGGAAACCACGACCCGCGTGCTCGCCTCGCTCACCCCGCGCGAGGAACGGGTACTGCGGATGCGGTTTGGCATCGGCATGAACACCGACCACACGCTGGAAGAGGTCGGCCAGCAGTTCAGCGTGACCCGTGAACGGATCCGCCAGATCGAGGCCAAGGCGCTGCGCAAGCTGAAACACCCCAGCCGGTCGCGCAAACTGCGGTCGTTCCTAGATCAGTAGGAGGCGAAATGACCGGAAAATTTGAGCTTTATAGAGATGCGGCTGGGGAGTTTCGATTTCGACTGAAGGCAAGCAACGGCGAAATATTACTAGTTAGTGAGGGCTACAAACAAAGGGCCAGCGCCATCAACGGTATCGCGTCGGTGAAGAAAAACGCAGCCATAGACGCCCAATTCGAGCGAAAGGAAACCAAGTCCGGTAGCCACATGTTCAATCTAAAGGCGTCAAACGGACAGGTTATCAGCCACAGCGAAAGCTATACTTCAACCTCAAGCCGCGACAACGGTATTGAATCGGTAAAGAAGAGCGCACGATCCGCGGAAATTATCGATGCCTCTATGACTGGGGCTTCAAAAGTATCTAGACGCACAATTGAGAAGATTTCAGAGGATTATCGAGACGAGTTAAGGCGGCTCGTTGATCGTTGACAGCTCATTACCGGATAAAGTTTAGCGATGCTATTGCTGCACATCAATACGCGTTGCTTTTCGGTGGGCGAGCTGGGATAATAAACGAAAATGGGCTGCATTCGGCCATTTCGCGTCCATATAATGGATATTTCCGTTTCATACATGAAAAATCGGCGGCTCTAATGCACGCTGTTATCGCAAATCATCCTTTTGCGGACGCAAATAAACGTACTGCACTGCAACTTACGCTGCTTCTTATTCGTCGATCAGGATACGAGCTAAACTTGATGCCCGGCGAACGACTGGATGACATAGTTGTAGATGTTGCAGCGAAAAGATTGGAGTTCAAAGGACTGTGTGAATGGTTCGAATGCAGATTGGTGCGTGCAAACCGATAACCATTTGTCTTAATCGTATGCGGAGCGTCTTCATGAACATTTTCTCCAAGCTTTTCGGTGGCGGCAAACCAGCGCCAGAGCCCGTCGTCTACAAGGATTTCCGCATCTTCGCTGACCCGGTGAAAGAGGCGGGGGGCTATCGCATTTCCGCCCGCATCGAGAAGGACTTCGGGGACGAGACCAAGACCCATCAGATGGTTCGCGCCGATACGGTCCCTTCGTTGGAAGAGGCATTGGGCGCAACCGTGGACAAGGCGAAATTCTTCATCGACCAGATGGGCGACCGGATTTTCGGCTGACCGGATGCATGGGGCCTTCACCATCCGCACCTCTGGGCAGGGGCTCTATGAATTCACCGATCAGGTGGCGGATTGGGTGACGGGCTCTGGCCTCCTCACGCTGTTTGTCCGTCACACCTCCTGTTCGCTCCTGATCCAGGAAAACGCCGACCCCGAGGTGCAGACCGACCTGGCCGCGTTTTTTCACAGGCTGGTGCCGCCCACGAGTGACCCATCCATGGCCTATCTGACCCATACCTACGAGGGGCCGGACGATATGCCGGCCCATATAAAGGCAGCGATGCTGCCGGTCAGCTTGTCGATTCCTGTCGAAAATGGGCGAATGGCTCTGGGAACATGGCAAGGAATTTACCTTTTCGAACATCGGGACCGGCCCCATCAGCGCACCATCGCTGCCCATCTGATGCGCGACCGATAGCCCCACGATCTGGTGGGTGACAATTCGGGCTACCCAAATCCTGCCAAGCCCCCTATAGTGGCTGTGGATAACTGGGACAAAATACCCAGACGGCAGTAGATGAGGACAGGACCATGCGTTGCCCGTTTTGTGGAAACGTCGATACACAAGTGAAGGATTCACGCCCCGCCGAAGACCATGTCGCCATTCGCAGGCGGCGGTTTTGTCCGGCCTGTGGCGGACGTTTCACCACCTATGAGCGGGTGCAGCTGCGCGACCTCGTGGTGATCAAATCGAACGGCCGGCGCGAGGATTTCGACCGCGACAAGCTGGAACGGTCGATCCGCATCGCGCTTCAGAAACGCCCGGTCGAACCAGAGCGGATGGACCAGATGATTTCCGGCATTGTGCGCAGGCTGGAAAGCATGGGCGAAACCGACATCGCGTCCTCGACCATCGGCGAGATCGTGATGGAAAGCCTCGCCCGGATCGACACCGTGGCCTATGTCCGGTTTGCCAGCGTTTACAAGAACTTCCAGGCCGCCGACGACTTTGACAAGTTCATCGACGAACTGCGGCCCGATCCCAAGCCGGAAGGGTGACCCCCGCCGCTGACAGGCGGTTCATGGCGCTTGCGCTGGCCCTTGGCCGGCGCGGGCAGGGCCGGGTCTGGCCCAATCCGGCGGTGGGATGCGTCATCGTCCGCGGTGGGCGGATCGTCGGGCGCGGCTGGACCGCCGATGGCGGTCGGCCCCATGCGGAACCGCGGGCCCTGGCGCAGGCCGGGGATGCGGCGCGCGGTGCCACCGCCTATGTCACTCTGGAACCCTGCGCTCATTACGGAAAATCCCCCCCCTGCGCCGATGCGCTGATCGCGGCGGGTGTCGCGCGCGTGGTCGTCGCCACCGGCGATCCGGACCCGCGCGTCGCGGGCCGGGGCATTGCCCGCCTTCGCGACGCGGGGATCGAGGTGGTCGAAGGCGTTCTGCAGGCCGAAGCTGACCGCGACCATGCCGGGTTTTTCCTGCGGATCACTGAAACCCGCCCCTTCGTCACCCTGAAACTGGCCCTGTCCATCGACGGGCGGATCGCCACGGGCAGCGGCGACAGCCAGTGGATCACCGGACCCGAGGCCCGGCGCATGGTCCATGCCATGCGGGCGCGGCATGATGCGGTCATGGTCGGCGCGGGCACCGCGCGGGCGGACGACCCGGCGCTGACCGTGCGTGGAATCGGGATCACTCGGCAACCGGCGCGGGTCGTGGTGTCGCGCAGGCTGGACCTGCCGCGCGACGGGGCGCTGGCCCGGACCGCGCACGAGGTGCCGCTGTTCCTGTGCCACGGCCCGGATGCCGAAGTCGGTCCTTGGCACGATCTGGGCGCGGTTCTGCTTCCGGTGCCGGTCGAGGGTGGTCAGGTGGACGCGGGCGCGGCCCTGTCGGCGTTGGCGGGCGAGGGGATCACGCGGGTCTTCTGCGAAGGCGGCGGGACGCTGGCCGCCTCGCTTTTGTCGGCCGATCTGGTGGACGAACTGGTGGTCTTTGGCGGCGGCGTGGCCATCGGCGCCGAGGGCACGCCGGGACTGGCCGCAATGGGCATCGCAACCCTATCCGAGGCGCCGCGATTCACCCTGTCCGAGACCCGGAACGTCGCGCAGGACGTGCTGACGGTCTGGCGCCGGACTTGACCTTTTCGAATATTGCGGTCCCGACTACCGCCATAAATGCGCGTATGTGGCAAAGGCGCCTTGCAGTTTTGCGACAATACGATTGATCCGCCCCGGCGCGGGGATCGCACCCAATTCCAGCCGGTCCAGCGCCACTTCTACCGGGCAGGGCAGCCCGGTCAGCGGGTCGAAATAGCGCGGGTAGTCGATCAGAACGGCATGGGCGAGCGCCACAAGATCGGGCCGCGCCTGCCGGTGCGGCACCGGCTTCGCCCGGTCTTCGGTCAGCCCCCATCCGGCATAAAACGGCCGCCCAAGGCATGTCACCCGCTTGCCCCGCAACAGCGCCTCGAACCCGAGGGTCGAAGTGATGGTCCAGACCTCGTCGACCGCATCTATCGCCGCGACCGGATCTGTCCGGGTCAGCACCGCATCGGCCAGCGCTTCGGCCCCTGCGACTGCACCCTCTCGCAACCCGGCCTCGACGTCCGGGTGCGGTTTATACAGGATCACCGCCGCCGGATTGGCCCGACGCGCGGCCTCGAGCAGGGCCTGATTTGTCGCCACCTCACCCGCGCCAAGCTGGATAGAGGCGTCGTCTTCCACCTGTCCCGGCACGAGGATCCGCCGCCCGGCGGGCAGGCCGGGGGGCAGGGCCGCGCCGCCCAGATTGTATTTGGTGACACCGGATTTCGCGATCCGGCGGATCAGGCGTTCGGCCCGCGCCCGTGCGTCACCGGGCAGCCCCTCTGCCGCCTCGATCAGCCGGTCCAGCCGGCTTTCCCGCGTCGGGTCATAGTAGATACCCAGATCGTCGCAAACGAGGCTGAGCGGCGGGATCAGATCGGCGCCCAATCCCCGCGACCGCAGGAACCCGTCCTCGACCCGGACCGCGGCGGGGTAGGGGGCGGATTTCCCGGCCCAGACCATCTGCCGCCGCCCGTCCATTTCGGCCCGCGCCGTGGCCCGGTCGGGCGCATCCTCGAACACCATCTTGCGGTGCCGCCCAAAGGCGCGCTGTAACGGCCCGCGCTTCCACAGCCGCATCCCGGACGCGACCCAGCCGTGATGGTCCTCGCGCCAGCCGCGGGTCAGCGCCTCGAGCGTGGTGATCGCCTCTTCCAGCGTGCACAGCCGGTCGCGGTAGGGATCGTACCAAGTCGGGTAGAGGATCATCGCGCCCGCGAACAGCTGCGCCCGGGTCAGCCGCCGCTGCCGCCGGTCCAGCGGCATCCGGTCGTCCGTCAGGCCCCAGCCGGCATAGAACGGCTGGCCCATGACGACCGGCTTGTGGCCCGCAAGGATCGCCTCGAACCCCAGTTGCGAGGACACGGTATAGACCGCCACGGCCCCCTCCAGCAGGCACCAGGGGGACAGGGCGGCGTCGATGATCGCGGTGTTGTCGTCGCAGTCGTCCGTGGTGAAATAGCCCTGCCGGTGGCCCGCGTCACTTTCCGGGTGTGATCGGATCAGGATGCGGGCGCCGGGGTTTTCGTCGCGGGCCAGAAACAGCATCTCGCGGAAGGTGTTGCGATCCGCCCGGCTCGCCTTGATCGAGGCATCGCCACGGGTCTGGTCGATTACAAGGACATAGCCAGGGTCGGGCGCGGGCAGGGCGGGGTCGAAGGCGTTGTATTTCGACAGATGCCCGGATTTCAGCCGCTCTATCGCCGCGCGGGCGCGGTTCAGGATCGCCGTGTCGTCCAGCGGGTCGTCGGTTAGAATCCGTTCCAGATCAGAGGGTTGCGCGGGGTCGAAATGCACGCCGGACCGGTCGAGGCACAGGCCAAGGGGCGGTTCCCCATCGCGCCCCGGCAGGACCGACCGCAGAAAGGCATCTTCGACCCGCAGCACCGGTGCGCCGGTCCAATCGGCCACCTTTTCACCGCGTGGGCTGGTCGGGCTTTGGCCCCAGACGCCAATCATGTCCCCCTCGGCCCCCGGCTTACCGATCCGGATGTCATAGCCCGACAATTCCAGTATCCGGCGCACGGTGCCCTGCGTCAGGAACCCACCGTTATAGACGAAAAGCCGCCGCGAGGTGTCCCCCGCGGCGGGCGTTTCCGGGTTTGACCGCTGTGTCACTGGCCAAGATTTGCGGCAGCATCCACCTGTTGCAGCGACCCGAAGATGGCGGCGATCGTCTTGTTGAACTGGACGAACGGGGCCTCGGTCACATAGACAGTGTCGCCGTCGCGGATTGCGAAATCGCGGGCCATGAACATGCCGTTGGGCTGGGTCAGATCAAGGACGTAGATCATCCGCTGGGTGCCGATCAGGGTCGGGTCTCCGACCAGTTGCTGGGCGATCTCCTCGGGTTCGTTGCGGAACACGAAGACGCCGGTCGGGTCGGCCACGTTGGACGACAGGCCACCGACCTGGGCAATCGCCTCGATCGCCGAAATCGACTGGCTTTCAAAGGTCAGGCGGCTTTGCGACCCGGTGGCGCCGAGGGCGGTAAAGCTGCGGGTGTCTTCCTCGACGATGATCCGGTCGCCGGGGCGCAGGGCGATGTCATGGGCGGGGTGGTTGTACAGGTCTTCGAACCAGACCGATCCGGTATGGTCGCCGCGCACCACGCGGACCTGCGCAATCTCGGGGCGGATCGCGATGCCGCCCGCGCGGGCCAGCATGGACGACAGGGTCCGGGTCGGCCGTTCGATGGCATAGACGCCCTGACTTGCGACGCCCCCCACGACGGACACGGTACCACCATCGCCGGCAAGGCGGCGGACCTGCACCTGCGGGTCGGGGGTCTGTTCGCCCAGTTTCTCGGTAATGATCCGGCGGATCGCCTCGGGCGTGTTGCCTGCGGCGCGGATTCGGCCCGCGTAGGGAACAAAAATGAACCCGGCACCATCCACCTGCACTTCTTCCAGCACCGTCGCGGGCTGGCCCGCGGGCACCAGAAGCCCGTCATCCACGTTTTCCCAGATGGTCAGGCCCAGAACATCACCGGGGCGGATCGTATCGGACCCGACAAGAGACGCATTCAGGAAGCCCTCGGAAAAACCAAGCGCAGGCGTGACAGAGGCGATCCGGTTCACCCGGTCGTCAACAGCAAGGACAAAGGCATCGCCTTCACGCAGGACGGAACCCGCGAAAATCTCGTTCTTGTTGGGCCCCGATCTGGGCAGCCCGCAAGACATGACAAGGGTGCAGGCGGCAACGATGGCCGCGCCCCGTGCAAGGCGCAAACGGATGGAAGTCACTGCTCGGTCTCCTCGACCTGTTATTTTTCTGCCTCAAGTTTTGACGCTAAAGTATCGCAATCGGGAGACTATTGCTAGCCATAGGTCTGGTGTGGGCACCAGTTGCACACACAACTGTTGCCGTGCCGCCGCGCTGTCTGTCAGCCTACTTGACCACGCGAAGTGTCTGACGCGGCGGGGATTTCCCGGTTGTCAGCGCGTCATAGGGGTCGTCTTCGTCGAGCATCATGTCGACGACCTGCCGCAGCAGTTGCCGGCGTCCACGCGCCGAATAGAAGCCGCCGGGCACCTGGCTGGTTTCCAGTAGGAACCGCCGATAGTCGCGATAGGCCAGCGCATCGGGGCGTCCGGGGTGGGCAAAGAATTCCGCCAGCGGCAAGGTCGAAACGAACTCCGGCTTGTCATAGACCGCCCGGCCAAAGGCCTTGAGCGGGATGCCCCGCCACAGCACCTGCTGCGCGGCAGTGGAATTGACTGTCACGGCGGTGCGGGCGTTGTCCAAAAGCCGGGCAAGCTTGCCCCCGCGGATGTAATGCACCCGGGCTCCGACCCCGCGCCGGGCCGCTTCACGCCGGATGATCGCCTTCATCGGCGACCGGCCGTTTTCCAGCGGATGCGCCTTGAAAACAAGGTGATGATGGCGCGGCGCGCCCTCGGCAAAGCCGTCGATCAGCAGCGTCAGGAACTCTTCCATCCGGGTAAAGGGGGAATGTTCCCGGAAACTCGCGTCATGTTCCAGTTGCAGCAGCGCAAGGTGATAGGGAAAGCCGCCAAACCGGACCCGCGCCGTTGCAATCCGCCGGTCCAGCGCGATCAGCGGCATCAGGAACAGGCGGCGGGTATAGAGCCAGGCTTCGGTCAGGACCGGCAGTTCCCGGTGTGGGCGGAAGTTACGATAGTCGCCATTCCGGAACAGCACGAACCAGTGATACAGCGCGCCATAGAACACATGGTGGCGCATGTCCCCCCAATGGGCGGGCGGTTCCGGCAGGTCCATTTGGCTGACCCGTAGCCGGTCGCGCATGTCGGCGATGCTGAAGTCCATCAACCGGGAATGGCCGTTCGACCCGCCTCTCTCATAGGTCACCCAATAGGGCCGCATGTAACCTTCTTCGAAGACATGGACCGTCAGCCCGGCGGCTTTCGCGATCTCGACCGCCTGCGCGTGGATCGGGCGGGTGTCGCCATACAGGGCGATGTCGGTGATGCCGTGGTCGGCCACGATCTGGCGAAAGGCCTCGGGCCAGTCTTCGGGCGTGCCGCGAAAGGGGATATAGCCCGGACCGCCGAACCAGAAGGCCCGGTCGCCCGCGTTGAACCCGACGCGCCAAACCTGCGCGCCCGCGGCCCGCAGCATCTTGGCAAGCCGATGGAAGAAGGGCCCGTGCGGTCCTTGCAGGAACAGAAATCGCCTGTCTGAAGGGGAACCTGTCAAAACCCGTTTTCCCTCATACCCTTGTTCCGCCTGTCATAGCGTTTCGTTAAGGCAAAATTAAGACCCTTGGGGCTGCGGCCCCGCCGCATCTGCTTGTCTGGCATCTGGCGACAGGCTAGGTCAGGGGAAAGAACGAAGGATTAAGGCATGTTCACCGGCATCATCACCGATCAAGGGGAGGTTCTGCACCTCGAACAGCGGGGCGACCTGCGCGCGCGGATCGGCACCGCCTATGACGTGGCGGGGATCGACCTTGGCGCCTCGATCGCCTGCAACGGGGTCTGCCTGACGGTGATCGCCACGGGAACCGAGCCGAAAAACTGGTTCGACGTGGAGATCAGCGCGGAGTCCGTGTCGCTGACCAATATCGGCGACTGGGCTGTGGGGACCGTCCTGAACCTTGAACGGGCGCTGAAGGTCGGGGACGAATTGGGCGGCCATATCGTGTCGGGTCATGTGGACGGGGTGGCGACCATCACCGCGATGAAGGACGAAGGGGACAGCACCCGCTTCACCTTTGACGCACCCGCCGCGTTGGCCCGTTTCGTTGCGCCGAAAGGGTCGGTCGCGCTGAATGGCACCTCGCTGACCGTGAACGAGGTCTCGGGCACGACCTTCGGGGTCAATATCATCCCCCACACCAAAGAGGTGACCACCTGGGGCGCGGCGCAGGTCGGTGACCGGGTGAATATCGAGATCGACACGATGGCCCGTTACGTCGCCCGGCTGCGGGAGTTCGAAGGCTAGAATTTAGGGGACCCAGCGCAGACCTTTTCTCTGAACCACCCCGCCGGGTCGCTTGCGGCCCGGCACACGCCCACCCGGTTGGGCGCGTGCCTGCCATTCGTGGGCAGACCACGCGCATAGGTGACGGCAATCCGGGAAAACATGTCTCAAAGCGGCGGGCGCGGGGCGGCGGCCTCTTTCAAAAAGGGCCGTGCCGGGTTATCTGCCCGTGACAGCCCAAAGGAACGCCCATGACCAATCCCTTCGACGCCCCCGGTCCGGTAGAACGCGATCTGGCCGCCGCCATTTCCCCGATCGAAGAAATCATCGAAGAGGCGCGACAGGGCCGGATGTTCATCCTTGTCGATCACGAGGACCGCGAGAACGAGGGCGATCTTGTGATCCCCGCGGCCTATGCCGACGCCAAGGCGATCAACTTCATGGCGACCCACGGGCGCGGGCTGATCTGCCTGACCCTGCCCGCCGAACGGATCGAACAGCTGCGCCTGCCGATGATGGCGGTGAACAATTCCTCGCGGCACGAAACCGCCTTCACCGTCTCGATCGAGGCCCGCGAGGGCGTTAGCACCGGCATTTCCGCCGCCGACCGGGCGCTGACCGTGGCGACAGCGATCAACCCGCAATGCACCTCCGCCGATATCGCCACGCCGGGCCATGTGTTCCCGCTGCGGGCGCGGCGGGGCGGCGTTCTGGTGCGTGCCGGCCATACCGAAGCCGGCTGCGACGTGGCGCGGCTTGCCGGCCATTACCCGGCCTCGGTCATCTGCGAGATCATGAAGGAAGACGGGACAATGGCCCGGCTGCCCGACCTTGTGGATTATTCCGCCACCCATGGGCTGAAGATCGGGACGATCTCGGACCTGATCACCTACCGGTCCCGCAACGACTACCTCGTGCGGGAAACCAGCCGGTCCAATGTCACCTCGGAATTCGGCGGCGACTGGGACATGCGCATCTTCACTGATCAGGTGCACGAGGTGGAACACGTGGTGCTGGTCAAGGGTGACATCACCACCCCCGACCCGGTTCTGACCCGGACCCACGCCCTGCACGAGGCGCAGGATGTGCTGGGCCTTGGCCCGAAACCGGCCGGTGAACTGGCCCGCGCCATGCAGATCATCGCCGAGGAAGGGCGCGGCGTCGTCTGCCTGTTCCGGCAGCCGCGCAAATCGCTCTATGCGCATGAAGACGATGGCCCCCGCACCATCAAACAGACGGGCCTTGGGGCGCAGATCCTGTCGGACATGGGGCTGCGCGACCTGATCCTGCTGACCGATTCACCGCAGACCCGCTATCTGGGTCTGGACGCCTACGGGCTGAACATCACGGGCACCCGCCCGATCCTATCAAAGGGCTGAACCCATGGCTGGCGCATCTCACTACATCCTTCCCCGCCCCGAGTTTGACAAGCCCGTCAAGTTGCTGATCGTCGTGTCGCCCTACTACAAGGATATCGCCGACAACCTGATCGCCGGGGCCACGGCAGAAATCGAAGCCGCAGGCGGCACATGGGAGATCGCCGAGGTGCCCGGCGCGCTGGAAATCCCGACCGCCATCGGCATGGCCGAGCGGATGTCCAACTTTGATGGCTACGTCGCGCTGGGCTGCGTGATCCGGGGCGAAACCACTCATTACGAAACCGTCTGCAACGACAGCAGCCGCGCCATTCAGTTGCTGGGCCTTCAGGGGCTGGCCATCGGCAACGGCATCCTGACGGTCGAGAACCGCACACAGGCCGAGGTCCGCGCCGATCCGGCTGACCAGAACAAGGGCGGCGGCGCCGCCGCTGCGGCCTTGCACCTGATCGCGCTGGGCCGTAAGTGGGGCCGCGCCGACAAGGGGGTCGGCTTTACCGGGGACATCCTGCTCGCCCGGTCCGGTGAAGGAAAGACGACCGCATGACCACCAACAGCCGCCAGATGAAATCCGCCGCCCGGCTCTATGCCGTGCAGGCGCTGTTCCAGATGGAAAGCTCTGGCCAAACGGTGGAACAGGTCTGTTCCGAGTTCGAGACGCACCGGTTCGGCGCCGTCTATGAAGGCGACGAAATGGCCGAGGGCGACGTCAAGCTGTTCCGGGCGCTGGTGGACGAGGCGGTGGACGAACAGGCCAAGATCGACCAGATGACCGACCGGGCGCTGGTGGCGAAATGGCCGATCGCACGGATCGACCCGACCCTGCGGGCGCTGTTCCGGGCCGCCGGGGGCGAGCTGTCTCTGGCCAAGACCCCGCCCAAGGTGGTGATCGTCGAATTCGTGCAGGTGGCCGAGGCGTTCTTTCCCGACGGCAAGGAACCGAAATTCGTCAACGCCGTGCTGGACCACATGGCCCGCGAAGCCCGGCCCGAAGCGTTCTGATCAACCGGACCCCGCGCGGGAACAAGGCCGCAGGCCGCCCGCGCATCGCCTGCCCGTCCCGGCGGGCTGGCGATTTGGTGATCGACGCCCGCAGACCCGACCTTGCCCTGACATTGCACGATAAACCGCGCAGCAAATCCGGCGCATCGCCACCCCACGGGCAGGCAATGCGCGGGC
Organism: Marivivens marinus; assembly: GCF_035969385.1. Lineage (NCBI taxonomy): Bacteria > Pseudomonadati > Pseudomonadota > Alphaproteobacteria > Rhodobacterales > Paracoccaceae > Marivivens > Marivivens marinus. Next base: position 98,762 of record NZ_JAYKKJ010000007.1, read on the forward strand.
TTTGTCTCATCCTAAGGTGCTTCGAAGATCAGCGGCGCAAGGTCCGACAACCGGCTGCCCGCCTCCGTCAGCCCCAATATCGCATCCCTGATCCGGCCCGCCCGCTCTGCGCCGACCACCGGGTCGGCAAAGCTGTGGTATTTCGCGATCACGTCACCATCCGAAAACGGCGCTTCCGGCCCACCCCGCGCGTGTACGTCGCCGCTGTCCAGCCGCCGCCCGTCCGAGGTGACAATCGTCACATCGGCCCAGCGACCCAGCGGGAAGCGGTCGGAATGGCGCTTGTCCTCAGCCACCGTGATCCGCTCCATCATGGCGATGACCGCCGGGTCGGACAGGCCCGCGCCGATGATCTGGTCCACAAGGATCGTGCCGTGGGTCAGATAGGCCGCCACTGCAAAACGCAGCGAATACTGCGCCTTTGACGTGGTGTCGGGCACGCCGTCGAACAGGCAGGCCGCCTGATGAAAGCTGCGCACCTCGACCCGCGCGATATCCGTCGCGGACAGCCCATGCGCCAGAACCACCGACCGGACCGCGTCGATTGACCCATGCGCCCAGCGGCAGATCGGGTAGGGCTTCACATATTGATGTTCGACCTGCCAGAACTGCCCCAGATCTTCCCAGAACGGCGCGGCCTCCTCGGCCTCGATGGTGATGGCCGGGGCCCCGGTGAACCCGCGTTCGGCCATCATGACCGAGGACAGCCCGACCAGCGCGCCCCAGCCCGACCCGTCGTGCAGCATGGTCGGATTGGCGATTTCGCGCATCATCTGGCTGCGGGGGCCGTGGTATTCGGCGATCCCCAGCGCCTCGCGGAACCGCCTGCGGCCCATTCCCCGCATCCGTGCTGCCATCGCCACCACCCCCAGCGCGTTCCACGCGCCAGAGGTGTGATAGTCGCTGACCGTGGCATGTAGGGTCATCGCCGCGCGGCCCGCCACCTCGTAGCCAACCGCGACCGTGGCCAGCGCCTCTGGCCCCGGCATGTCGGGGCAGACCTGCATCAGGGTCGCCAGCGTGGGCAGAACCACCACGCCGATATGGCCCTTGGTCGGGTTGTATCCATCGTGACCGTCCAGATTGTCGATCTGGCTGGCAAGGGCAAAGGCCGCGCCGGGGATGCCCGCCTTCCGCCCGTCGAACATCATCCGGGCGCGGGCGTCAGGATCGTCCGAATTGAACATCAGGCAGGCGCTGTCACGGGCGATGCGGCCTGCCTCCATCGGGGCTGCGGCAATGGCGATGCCCATCGTGTCCAGCATCATCCGCGCCGCCGCCGACAGGGCCGAGGCGGGGAAATCCCCGGCGCCGCGCGTCAGGGTGAGGGCTGCTACCTCGTCGAAAACCCGCGTCATCCCGTTTTCTCCTCCCCGGCGCTGATGCGCTATTGAGGATTGGCGCCGGTCCGGGTTCACGAAAACAATTTGGGGTCTGAGGCATTGTTTTCGTTTCTCTTGCCGCCATTCCACGCCAGTATGAACCGCAACGAGTCGCCCGCAGGGGCACCACCGAAAGGGACCGCGTGAAACATCGTCCGCACCTCAGCTATATCCGCTCGTTCGAGGCGGCGGCCCGGCACCTGTCCTTCACGCTTGCGGCGGAAGAGTTGAACTATACGCAAGCGGCGGTGAGCAACCATGTCCGCTCGCTTGAAGAATACCTTGGCCGGCCCCTTTTCATCCGCCACGCCCGCAGCCTTGAATTGACCGGGTTGGGGCAGGCCTATCTGCCCGGCGTCCGGCAGGCCCTGCGCCAGATCGAAGAGGCGACCGAGGCGATCATTTCCCGCACCCATGACAAATCGGTGGTGATCTCCAGCCCGATCAGCTTTGCCGAAAACTGGCTGGCACCGCAGGTGGCACGGTTCATGGCCGGGCATCCGGAATATTCGATCACCATGCACGGCACCATCTGGGGCGATGTCGAGGACGAGGTCGCGGACCTGTCCATCGCCATCAAGCATGACGACAGCGCCCGGCCCGGCGAGCAGAAGCTGTTCACCGACGGGCTTTGCGTGCTCTGCGCGCCCGACTACCGGATTGATGGCAAGCCGCTGACGCACCCCAAGGACCTGCACAGGGCGCAGCTGATCCACATCCTTGCCCGGCAGGATTGCTGGAAGCCCATCGCCACGGCGCTGGGGCTGGAGGAATTGGGCGTCGAAGGCGGGCTGAAAAGCAATTCGTCCAACATCGGGCTGGAACTGGCCGCCAACGGGCTCGGCTGCGTGGCGATGCTGCGGTCACTGGCGCGGCCCTATCTGGACCGTGGGGTTCTGGTGGAACCCTTCCCGGTGTCCGTGCCAAGCCCTTGGAACTATTACCTGACCAATCGAAACGGCGGGTCGAAACCCGCCGTGAAGACATTTCAGAAATGGCTGGTGGATCAGGCCGCCCGCTACAGCGTGGCGGCCTGATATTCCTATCCCCGCAGCCGCTCGCCCGAGGGGTCGAACGGCGGTTCTGACAGGATCACCGCCTTGTGCGGATGCCCAAGGATATAGACCTCGACCGCGTCACCCGGTTTGGCCACGCCTTCCTTGATCATCGCCAGCGCCAGCGACTTGTCCACGTGATATCCGTAGGCGCCGGAACTGACCTTGCCCGCCGGGGTGCCATCGGGCAGGAAGATCGGTTCGCCACCGCTGGCGTCGGCGTTCTGGTTCGCCTCGACCGCCAGAATGCGCAGCTGTTCGCGCGGCGCGCGGTCCATCAGCGCGGCATAGGCGGCTTTGTTCAGGAAATCCTTGTCCATCTTCACCAGCCTCTCCAGCCCCAGCTCCTGCGGCCAGTATTCGGGGCTGTATTCGCGGCCCCACGACCCATAGCCCTTTTCAATCCGCAAGGAGGCAAGCGCACGCCCGCCGACAGGCCCGCCGCCCAATTCGCGGGCGGCCTCGACCAGCGCGGTGTAAAGGGTCACCTGATCTTCCTGCGCACAGTGCAGTTCCCAGCCCAGATCGCCGGTGAAGGACACGCGCAGCGCCACCACCTCGACCCCGGCGACCGTGATCCGTGCCGACCGCATGAAGCGGAACGCCTCGTTTGACAGGTCGGCGTTGGTCAGCCGTTGCAGCAGGTCGCGCGCCTTTGGCCCGGCCACGTTATAGCCGCAGATCACGTCGGTCTTGTTTTCAAAGGTTGTGCCTGCGGGCAGGGGGACCATGTCAAAGAACCGGCGGTGATAGCGTTCGGCAAGGCCCGAGCCGACCATCATGTATTCATCCTCGGCCAGCTTGGTGACGGTGAAGTCGCCCGCCACGCCGCCGCGCACGCCGATCAGTGGCGCAAGGCAGGACCGGCCCACCTCGGTCGGGATCTTGTTGGCCAGAAGCTGGTCCAGCCAGTCAAAGGCGCCCGGCCCCTTGATGAAGTAATTGGCAAAGTTCGAGATATCCAAGACGCCGACGCTATCCCGCAGCATCCGCACCTCGCGGCCCACCGGTTTCCACCAGTTCTGGCGCGTAAAGCCGTTGGTCTCTTTCACGCCCGGCTCATCGGCAAACCACAGCGGGTGTTCCCAGCCGCAGTTCAGGCCAAAGACCGCGCCCATGCCCTTTTGCATCTCGTAGGCGGGGCGTACGCGGGCCGGACGGCCGGCGCTGCGTTCCTCGTTCGGGAAATGGATGGAAAAGCGGTTGGCATACTGGTCCTGCACTCGCGCCTTGGTAAATTTCTTGTCCGCCCAAGTGCCGAACCGGGCAAGGTCCCAGCCGAACATATCAAGGCTCGACTCGCCGGTAACGATCCATTCGGCCGTCATCTGGCCAAGGCCGCCCGACTGCGAAAATCCGGGGATGATCCCGTTGCAGCAGAAGTATCCCTTCAGTTCCGGCACCGGGCCGAACAGGGCGCTGCTGTCCGGTGACCAGATCATCGGGCCGTTGATAACCCGCTTGATCCCGGCCTCGGCGGCGGCGGGGACACGGTCCATCGCCCGCATGACGTTGTCCATGATCCGGTCAAGATCGTCGGCGAACAACTCATGGCCGAACCCGCCGGGGGTTTCATCCTCGGCCCAGAAACGCATGTCCTTTTCATAGGCGCCGATCAGCAAGCCATTGCCTTCCTGACGCAGGTAGTACTCGCCGTCCCGGTCCGCGACCGAGGGCAGGCGGCGGCCTGCATTGGCCACACCTTCGATGGTTTCGGTCACGAAATACTGGTGCTCGGTCGGCATCAGCGGTAGTTCGATCCCCGCCAGACGGGCGACCTCGCGGCCCCAAAGACCGGCGGCGTTGATGACCCACTCCGTCTGGATGTTGCCCTTGGGGGTTTCGACGATCCAGCTGCCATCGGGTTGCTGAACGGTGGCGGTGACAGGGGTAAAGCGGTGAATCTCGGCCCCGCGCGCCCGCGCCCCTGCCGCATAGGCCATGGTCACGCCCGAGGGGTCGACGTTGCCGCCATCGGGTTCATACATGATACAGCGTATGCCGTCGAAGTTCACCAGCGGGTGCAGGCGCTCGGCCTCGTCCCGGCTGATCTTGTGGAAATTCATGCCGTAGTAACGGGCCTTGGCCTCTTGCAGCAGCAACTGATGCTCCCGTGCTTCGGTCTGCGCGAGATAGAGCGACCCCGGCTGAAACACGCCGCAGCCCTGACCGGTCTCTGCCTCCAGCTCCTTATACAGGTTCATCGTGTAGTGCTGGATGCGGCTGATGTTGGTGTTGTCATGCAGGCCGTGGATGTTGGCCGCCGCATGCCAGGTAGAGCCGGAGGTCAGCTCGTCCCGCTCAAGCAGCACCACATCCGACCAGCCCAGCTTGGCCAGATGATACAGGATCGAACAGCCGACCAGCCCGCCGCCGATCACCACTGCCTGTGCATGGGTCTTCATCTTGTGTTCCTTTTCAGGGTTGCTCAGGAGGTAATCTCGGCCATGACCGCCAACAGGCGGGCGACCTCTCCCTCGGTGTTGTAATGGCACAGCGAAATCCGCACGCAGTCGGCCCGGCCGAGCGGCGCAAGGATATTGCCGGAATAATGGTCCGCCTTGCGGATGTGGCAGCGGATGCCCGCCGCGTTCAGCCGCTCGACAATCTCGGCCGAGGCGACGGTGTCGGACCAGACCGAGACCAGCCCTTCGCGCGCCGGGTTGTCGACCCCGCCGACGATGTTCAGCCCCGGCAATTCGGCTAGCCCCTTCAGGTTGCCGGTGCCGTGCAGAATCGCCTCGGTCAGGTCGTGTTCATGGGCGTGGATGGCGCGGCCCGCGGCCTCGATCCGCTTGCGGCGGTCGGTCTCGTCCGACACCTCGCCGCCCAGCCAGTCCAGATAGTCCACCACGTCCGACAGGGTGGCATAAGCGCCCGTGTCGCGGGTGCCGAATTCCCAGTTCAGCGCCGGGCCGCCGTCAAGGCATTCGTGGGGCAGGGCGGCCAGACGGTCCGATACCCAGGCCACGCCGTAGCCATGCCGCGAAAACATCTTGTAGGGAGAGATCGCATAGCCGTCGATCCCGTAGGACGCGATGTCGATCCGGCCATGGGCGGCATGCTGAATACCATCGACGATGATGAAGCAGTCAGGCGATTTTTCGCGGATCGCGGTGGCGACTGCGGCCACATCCACCCCCATCCCCGTCACGGGCGAGGTATGCAGGATCGTGGCAACGCGGGTGTCCGCGGTGATTTCCGGCAGGTAGTCCGCGGCGGTCACCACGCCCGTTGCATCGTCGTGGGGCACCAGCACATGGGCGCGGCCCGACCGGTCCGCCCAATGTTGCGCCGCGCTGCGCGATGCCGGATGTTCCAGCGTCGACCCAAGCACGCGGCCACCCGGCGCGGCCCCCATGCAGGCGGTGCGGATCATCCGAAACAGCATCTCGGTCCCGCTTTCGCCCACCACGATCTGCCCGCCCGGTGCATTCAGCAGCAGGGCCATGTCGGCCCGCGCCTTGGCGATGATCTCGACCAGCGCCCGGCTCGCCACGTTGTCGCGGCCCTGATTGTCCGGGATCGCCGCGAACCTGGCAGAGGTGTCGACCACCGATTTCAGGGTCAGCGCCCCGCCCGCGTTTTCGAAAAAGATACGTTCGCCCGCGAAGGGGCAACTGTCGACATGGGCGAAACGGTCGCGCACGGCCGCAAGAAGTTCGGGGGATTTCAACATGGGCATATTCCGGAATTTCAGGTGAAAGGACTATGGTGCACAGGCGCGGTCGTCACTCAAATATTTTCCTACCTCAGGGGGCGGAAATTTTGCGGCAGACTTGTCAGGTAGAGGCAAGACCGACAGGGTGGGGGACAAAGGGCCGAACCGGGTATGAAATGTCGTTTCCGGCGGGTCCGGTGCAAACGCATTGGCCCAATGAGGGCGCAGGCAGCAAGGAAAGCGACGCGAAATGATTCAGGTTTTTACAGGGTCTTGGGCGCTTTTCCTTGGCATGTTCATGCTGATGATCGGCAACGGGCTTCAGGGCACGCTTCTGGGGGTGCGGGGCGAATACGAAGGGTTTTCGACCTTGTCGATGTCGCTGATCATGTCCGCCTATTTCGGCGGGTTCCTCCTGTCGTCGCGGATGGCGCCCCAGATGATCCGCCGCGTCGGACACGTGCGGGTCTTCGCCGCGCTTGGGTCCACCATTTCGGCCGTGCTGATCCTTTACCCGGCCCTGACCGAACCCTGGGCCTGGATCATCGGGCGCGCGGTGATTGGTTTCTGTTTCTGCGGGGTCTATGTCACGGCGGAAAGCTGGCTGAACAACGCCGCCACCAATGAAAACCGGGGCAAGGCCCTGTCACTTTACATGATCGTGCAGATGGCCGGGATCGTGGCCGCGCAATACATTGTGACACTTGGAGATATCAACGGGTTCATCCTGTTCATCGTGCCCTCGGTCCTCGTGTCACTGGCCTTTGCGCCGATCCTTCTGTCGATCAAGCCAACCCCGGCCTTCGACACGACCAAGCGGATGTCGCTGAAAGACCTGATCGCCGCCTCGCCGCTGGCCTGCGTGGGGATGTTCCTTCTGGGCGGGGTCTATGCCGCCCAATTCGGGATGTCGGCGGTCTATGGCGCGCGGGCTGGGCTGTCGATCGGGCAGATCTCGCTCATGGTGTCGGTGATTTACGTGGCCGCGCTTGTCCTGCAGTATCCCATCGGCTGGCTGTCGGACCGGATGGACCGGCGGCTTCTGATTCTCGGGCTTGCCGCGGTGGGCGGGCTGGGCGGTGCCGTGGCGATTTTTCTGGACAGCTATATCGTGATCCTGTTCAGCGCCGCGATCATGGGAGGCACGTCGAACCCGCTTTACGCGCTGCTGATCGCCTATGCCAACGACTACCTCGAACACGAAGACATGGCCGCCGCCTCTGGCGGGTTACTATTTATCAACGGGGTGGGTGCTATTGCTGGCCCGTTGATCGTGGGTTGGGCCATGGATTGGGTCGGCCCGAAAGGGTTCTGGATCTACGTCGCCGCGCTGATGTGCGGGCTGGCGATCTATGCCGCATGGCGGATGACCCGTCGCCGGACCGTGACCGCCGTGTCGGACATGGTATCCTATGCCCCGATCACCGCTTCGGCGACCCCGGTCGCCGCCGAACTCGCCCAGGAAGTCTATATCGAGACTGACCTGGAAGAACAGGCAACCGAAGGCGCGGGGGGATAAATCCTTGCGTCAAGACCGCCGGTGTGTTGGACTTTCCCCAATACCACCGGGCAAGGAGAAGAGCAGTGATCACCCCGGAAGACATCCTGCGCTATTGGCTGGACGAGGTCGGGCCGCGGGGATGGTATGGCGGCGGCGAAGATCTTGACGCTGAAATCCGCGAGAAGTTTCAGGAAACATGGCTGGAAGCGATGGAAGGGGCCTGCGGTCTTTGGTTGACGTATCCCGCTGGAACGCTGGCCTATATCATCCTGACCGACCAGTTTCCGCGCAACATGTTCCGCGGTCAGGGACGGGCCTTCGCCTCGGATAAATCGGCGCGGGCGGCGTCCAAAATCGCGATTACGCGGGATTGGGATCTCAAGATCAAGGAACCGGCACGGTCGTTCTTCTACCTGCCGCTGGTGCATTCGGAAAACCTGATCGATCAGGACCGGGCCGTGCGGCTGATCTGCACGCGGATGACAGAAACCGGGCAGGGAAACCTGCTGCATGCCAAGGCCCACCGCGAGGTGATCCGCAAGTTCGGGCGCTTTCCGAACCGCAACGCCGCGCTCGGCCGGCCAACGACCGGGGCCGAACAGGCCTATCTGGATGCCGGCGGCTACGCCTCTACCGTAGAAGAGATAGAAGCCCGCGAAGCCGCGGCCTGAAGCCTGTCAAATTGTTCCTAGGTTTCGGCGGGACGCGGCCCGACATTAACCGCTGAAAAAGGGTTCCGCTTCAGGATTGCACCTGTGTGCCAGTCGGAGTGGAGCTGTATTCGTGAAACATGAAAAGATCGCACCGCCGGGGAAAACCACCTCGAGCTGGGCTGACGACGATGATCCCTGCGCGGGCGCGCATGGGGCGATGGACCTTGCGACCGAGATCATGAACATCATGGAACAGGGTATCCTCGTCTGGTCCAAGGACGGGATTTGCGAGTTGCACAACACCCGCATTTTCGACGTTCTAGAATTGACCGGCGGCGACCTTCAAATCGGGTCCGAGCGGGAAGAATTTCGCGAACGCGCCCTTGCCCGTGGCGAGATGAGCGCGGAAGACCGCCGCATGTCCGAGGCGCAGATCAGGGCGCATCAACCCTATTCCTTTGACCGGCACCTGCCATCGGGCCGGGTTGTCCTGACCAATGGCCGCCCCGCGCGCGGTGGTGGCTATGTCGTGACCTTCACCGATGTGACCGAAGCGCGCCGCGTCGCCCGCGAAATCGCCAAGGCGAAGCAGGACGCAGAAGATGCCGAACTGCGCGCGCGCGAGGTTCTGGCCTCGGAACGGGCCCGCCAGAACGAGGCGCGGATGCTGGGCCAGCTGGATGAATGGTTGCAATCCTGCAAATCCCTGAACGAGCTTTACATGATCGTGTCGCGGTTCATGGAACGGCTGCTGCCCGGGTCCAAGGGCGAGTTGTACATCTACTCCAACAGCCGCGACGCGCTGGACGGGGTCTGCAACTGGAACACCATCGACCTGCACCAGTCCATCGCCGCCGATAGCTGCTGGGCGTTGCGCCGGGGCCGCGCCTATGAATTCGAAGCAGACGGGCTGTGTTTCGTCTGCGACCACGTCGAGGCGCATAATCACGGCGTCGACACCAACGAATATATCTGTGTCCCGATCGTGGCGCATGGCGACACCGTGGGGCTGATGCACATGCGGTTCGATCACGCCTCGGATGGGGCGGCCCATGTGCGCGACAGCGCCCAATTCGCGGTGCGCTGCGGCGAACATATCTCGATGGCCATCGCCAACGTGAAACTGCGCGACGAACTGCACGACCAGTCGATCCGCGACCCGCTGACCGGCCTCTATAACCGGCGCTACTTCATGGATGCGATCCGGCGCGAGATTTCCATGTCCGACCGGCGCGGGCGGACCTTCGGCCTGATTTCTTTCGATGCCGACAAGTTCAAGAATTTCAATGACAACCACGGGCATGACGCGGGCGACATGGTGCTGCGGGCCATCGGCACCCGGTTGCAAGAGGTGATGAATAACGGGGAAACCGCCTGCCGCTTCGGGGGCGAGGAATTCGCCGTTCTGGTGCCGGAGGCGAGCCTGGAAAAGACGGTGGACCTTGCCGAAACCCTGCGCGACGCCATTGCCGCAACGCAGGTGCGCTACCTCGACGGGCCGCTGCCGCGGGTCACGATCTCGGCCGGGGTGTCTTCCTATCCCAATTGCGGGAACACGCCGCAGGCGCTTCTCAAACGTGCGGACGAGGCGCTCTATCGGGCCAAGGAAGACGGGCGTAACTGCGTGCGCACCGCCACCGCCAAGAAGGCGGCCAAGTCAAAACCCAGATAGAACCGACAAGAAGGGCCGGCCCCAAGGGGACCGGCCCGGCAAAGATCAGTTGGGCGGTATCAGCCGTCGAAGTTCACCTCCTCCATGATCCGCAGCGCGGCGGGCCGATGGCTGGCCACGTCCGACAGGTTCACGTCATCGGCGACAAAGCTGCCCCAGTCCGCAACAAGGTCCGACACCTCGGCCCCCGGCACGACCGGATATTCGTTGTTCAGCTGGGCATAGATCGCCTGCGCCTTGGGCGAGACAAGGAATTCCATCAGTTGCAGCGCCTCGTCCCGGTTCGGCGCGGCCTCGGTCATCGCAACGCCCGACACGTTCACATGGGTTCCGCCGTTTTCGAAGGTCGGAAAGATGATCCGCACGCTGTCGGCCCATGCCTTCTGTTCCTCGTCGCCCAGCATCAGGCCCATGTAATAGGTATTGCCAAGGCTGATGTCGCATTCGCCCGCCCAGATCGCCTTGACCTGTGCGCGGTCGTTGCCTTCGGGCTTGCGGGCCAGGTTTTCGCGGACACCGGCGGCCCAGTCACGGGCGCCGTCCTCGCCGTGGTGGGCGATCATCGCCGACATCAGGGCAAGGTTGTAATCATGCAGGCCGGAGCGGGTGCAGATGCGGCCCTCCCAAGCGTCGCTGGCCAGATCTTCATAGGTGGTCACCTCGCCATCGGCCACGCGGTCGCGGCTGGCATAGACGATCCGGGCGCGGGTGGTCAGACCGAACCACAGGTTATCGGGGCTGCGCAGGTCCGCCGGGATGGCCGAGGTCAGCGCCTCGGAGGTGACCGGCTGGACCACGCCCGCATCGACGATCTGCTGCAGGTTGGCGATATCGACGGTCATCACCAGATCGGCGGGCGACCGGCGCCCTTCGGCCTTCAGTCGCTCCACAATGCCTTCGGAGACAAAGGCGAGGTTCACCGCGATGCCGGTTTCCTCGGTAAAGGCGTCCATTACCGGCTGGATCAGCTCGGGTTGACGGGTGGTATAGATGTTCACATCGGCCAGCGCGGGCAGGGCGGTTGCAGTGGCCAGAAGGCTTGCCAGAAGGGTGCGAGTTTTCATCTCGGGCTCCGTTGTTTCTATGGCTCCGATAAATCCGAGTCTTTTGGTCAGGTCAATACCTGAATTTTTTACTCGGAATAATCTTGCCCAGCTTTCTCGGCCTGTTTGATCCGGGTCCAAAGCCCATCCATCTCGGCCAGATCGCTCTCGGCCGGGGTCTTGCCTCGCGCCGCAAGAACGTCCTCTATCTTGTTGAACCGGCGCGTGAATTTGGCGTTGGCCGCGCGCAGAGCGACCTCGGGATCGACCTTCAGATGCCGGGCAAGATTGGCCATGACGAACAAAAGGTCACCCATCTCCTCCTCGATCTCGGCCTGGGTCAATTCGTCCCGCGCCTCGACCAGTTCGCGCGATTCCTCGACGATCTTGTCGATCACCTCGTCGGTCGAAGGCCAGTCGAACCCGACCCGCGCCGCCCGCTTTTGCAGCTTCACCGCCCGCATCAGCGCCGGCAGGCCAAGCGCCACCCCGTCCAGCACCCGCACCTCGGCCTTGGCCGCGCGTTCGGCGGCCTTGATCTTTTCCCAATCGGCGGTCTGCTGGTCCGCGCTCTTGTCGCGGGTTTCGTCGCCAAAGACATGCGGATGACGGGCAACCATCTTGTCGGCCATACCCTGCGCCACCTCGTGAAAGGTGAACAGCCCGGCCTCCTCGGCCATCTGGGCATGGAACACCGACTGGAATAGCAGGTCGCCCAGTTCGCCCTTCAACTCGTCCCAGGCCTGCCGGTCGATCGCATCGGCGACCTCATAGGCCTCTTCGATCGTATAGGGGGCGATGGTGGCGAAATCCTGTTCGATGTCCCAGGGGCAGCCGCTGTTCCGGTCGCGCAGCCGCCGCATGATCTCGACCAGCCGGTCGATCCCGCCGTCTGGGTCATGAACGATGGCGTCCGATGTCTTTTGATCCATTGTGCAATCCGTCCTTTCCGGGTCAGATGGCAGGGTATTGTCCCCGCTGGAAGAGTCCACCCATGCCGATCATCAACCGCATCGCCGATTACGCGCCCGACCTGACCGCATGGCGCCGCCACCTGCACATGCACCCCGAACTGGCGCTGGACTGTCACGAAACCGCCGGGTTCGTTGCCGCGAAGCTGCGGGAGTTCGGCGTGGATGAGGTGCACGAGGGCATTGCCCGCACCGGCATCGTCGCCCTGATCCACGGGTCAAAGGGGCCGGGGCCCGTCACCGGGCTGCGCGCCGACATGGACGCCCTGCCCATGGACGAAGAAACCGGGGCCGACCATGCCTCGACCGTGCCGGGACGGATGCACGCCTGCGGCCACGACGGGCACACGACGATGCTTCTGGCCACCGCCCGTTACCTGTCGGAAACCCGGAATTTCCGGGGCACTGCGGCACTGATCTTTCAACCGGCCGAAGAGATCATCGGCGGCGGGCGGATCATGGTGGAAGAGGGGATCATGGACCGTTTCGGCATCGAGGAGGTCTATGCCCTCCACACCGACCCCTTTGGTGAACTGGGGCAGCTGCGCACCCGCCCCGGCCCGATCATGGCGGCGGTCGATGATTTCGTCATCACGCTGACCGGGGTCGGCGGCCACGCCGCCTATCCGCATGAATGCGTCGATCCGCTGGCCGCCGCCGTGTCCCTGTATGGCCAGTTGCAGACCATTGTCAGTCGGTCGGTCAAACCGCTGGACCCGCTGGTGGTCTCGGTCACCCAGATCCACGGCGGGTCGGCGATGAACGTGATCCCGGAAGCCGCGCAGGTCATGGGCACGGTCCGCAGTTTCGACCCCGAGGTGCGGCAGATGGCCGAGGACCGGATTCGCGCGATCTGCACGGGCGTGGGGCAAAGCCACGGGGTCGCGGTCGATCTGGACTATGACAAAAGCTATCCGCCCACCGTCAACCACGCCGCCCAGACCGCCAAGGCCGTGGAAATCGCGGCCGAGGTCGTCGGGCCGGAGCGGGTCTATGACGACTACGGCCCGGAAATGGGGTCCGAGGATTTTTCCTATATGCTGAACGCCCGGCCCGGCTGTTTCCTGTTTCTGGGGCAGGGGATCGGCCCGTCCTGCCACCACCCGAAGTTTGATTTCAACGACGAGGCCGCGCCGATCGGGGCCTCTTTCTTCTGTCGGTTGATCGAACGGCTGCACGCTTGATTTCTGCCCGCGCTTGCGGCAAATTTGATCAAATTTCAGCCGGGAGCAGATGACATGGCCCTTGAAGACGCGAAAACCCAGATGGATCTGGCCTTTACCCGGGCCGAGATGCGCGGGCTCGCCTATGAAAACGCGTTTTCTGGGGCGACCAGTTTCATGCGTCGCCGCTATACCAAGGATCTGACCGGGGTCGATCTGGCGGTGACCGGCGTGACCTTCGATCAGGCCGTGACCCATCGCACCGGCACCCGGTTTGGCCCCCGCGCCATCCGCGAGGCATCGACCCTGCAACCCTATGATCCGCCTTTCGCGCTGGGCGCCAGCCCGCTGGAAGAGCTGAACATCGTGGACTACGGCGATGTGGCCTTTGACTACGCCCATACGCCCAGCTTTCCGGGGCTGGTCGAGGCGCATTTCAACACCATCCTTGCCGCCGGGGCGGGCAGCGTCACCCTTGGCGGCGACCATTTCATCACCCTGCCGATCCTGCGGGCCTATGCCGCCAAATACGGCCCGATGTCGGTGATCCAGTTCGACGCCCATTCGGACCTTTGGGCGGATGACAACATGGAACGGATCGACCACGGTACTTTCATGTACAAGGCGGTAAAGCTCGGGCTGGTGGATCCGGCCCGGTCGCTGCAAATCGGCATCCGCACGGAATGCGACGATTATCTGGGGATGGAATATGTCTCTGCCCGCGAGGTGCACGAAAAGGGCGTGGGATATGTGGTCGACAAGGCCAAGGCCAAGGTCGGCGCGCATCCCACCTATGTGACCTTCGACATCGACGCGCTGGACCCCGCCTTTGCCCCCGGCACCGGCACCCCGGTCTGGGGTGGGCTGCACAGCTGGCAGGCCGAGGCGATCCTGCGTGACCTCTCTGGCATCGCCCTTGTCGGCGGCGACGTGGTCGAGGTCTCGCCGCCCTACGACACCACCGGGGCCACGGCGATTGCCGGGGCGCATGTGGCGATGGAGCTGGTGAACCTTTTCGCGGCGACAAAACGGGGGGCATGATGCCGAACCAACCTCTTGGCGGCAACGAGATGCCCCGCTTTGGCGGCCCGAACACCTTCATGCGGCTGCCTGCCGCCGAAACGGCCCAGGGGCTGGACGTGGCCTTTGTCGGCGTGCCGATGGATATCGGCGCGTCCTGGCGGGCGGGCACACGGTTCGGGCCCAAATCCATCCGTGCCGAAAGCGCGATGATCCGCCCCTACAACATGGGCACCGGGGCCGCGCCCTTTGACAGCCTGAACTGCGCCGATATCGGCGACGTGCCAATCAACACGTTTGATCTGAAGGACAGCGTGCGCCGGATCGCGGATTTCTATCGCGGGGTTCTGGGGCAGGGCGCGATCCCGATGACCATGGGCGGCGACCACACGCTGACCTACCCGATCCTTCAGGCGATTGCGGAAAAGCACGGGCCGGTGGCCCTGATCCACGTCGATGCCCATGCCGATATCAACGACCATATGTTCGGCGAATCCATCGCCCATGGCACCCCGTTCCGCCGCGCCCATGAAGAGGGGCTGCTGATCGACAGCAAGGTCTGGCAGATCGGGCTGCGCGGCACGGGCTATGCGGCGGGTGATTTTGACGAGGCGCGGGGCTGGGGCTTCAACGTGCGGCAGGCGGAAACGCTCTGGCACAAGTCCCTCGCGCCCCTCGCGGAGGAAGTGAAGGCGCAGATCGGCGACGCGCCCGTTTATATCACCTATGACATCGACAGCCTTGATCCCGCCTATGCGCCCGGCACCGGCACGCCGGAAATCGGCGGGCTGACCACGCCGCAGGCGCTGGAGCTGATCTGGGGGCTGCGCGGGCTGAACATCGTCGGCTGCGATCTGGTCGAGGTCTCGCCGCCCTACGACCCCAGCGGCAACACCGCGCTGACCGGGGCGAACCTGCTCTATGAAATGCTCTGCATCCTGCCGGGTGTGGACTACCGGTAGACAGTTCACAGCACCAGCCAATCGCCAGATTGGCCACGCGCCGACCGCCCCCATGGGCGGCGCGTTTCGCGCCACCCGCGATCGGCTGAATGCATAATCCTGCCCGGCCAACATCTTGTCTGTCCCGAGGTAGGGCCTACCTAGTCCATACCAAACACCGGACCGCCCATGAAAACCCTCGCCCTTCTCCTCGTCCTGATCCTCGGCTTTGCCGCCTATGTCCGGCTGGCCCCGTCCGACCCGGCCCGCTGGCACCGGCCCGTGCCCGACCTCGCGCTTGGCGACCACCCGCGCGAGGGCAGCTTTGCCGCGGTCCGGGGCGGGGCGAACCCCGACACTTTGGCCCGGATCGACGCCATCGCCCGCGCCACGCCCCGCACGACCGTGTTGGCCGGGTCTGTGGCCGAGGGGCGGATCACGTATATCACCCGCTCGCGCCTCTGGGGGTTCCCCGACTACACCACCGTCGAACGTTCCGGCGACCGGATCACGCTTTTCGGGCGGCTGCGGTTCGGGCGCGGCGACATGGGGGTGAACAAGGCCCGGATCGAAGGCTGGCTGGCGCAGGTGGGGCTTTGATCCCCGCTCTGATCCCTTGACGGCTCGCGCGGGATAGGGGAATGCAGGCGCATGATACCTGCTGACCGTCTCCGCCAGATCACCGAACGCTTCGAATACCTCGAGGCCCGCATGTCCGCCGGGCTGTCGGGCGATGAGTTCGTCTCCGTGTCCCGCGAATATGCCGAACTGCGGCCCGTGGTCGACACCGTGCGCGGCTACCAATCCCTGATTGAGGAGATCGACGGGGCCGAGGCCATGCTCTCCGACCCCGAGATGAAAGAACTGGCCGAGGCTGAACTGCCCGACCTCCGCGCCCGCCTGCCCGAGGCAGAACAGGCGGTCAAACTGGCGCTGCTGCCCAAGGATTCCGCAGATGCCCGCCCCGCGATGATCGAGATCCGCCCCGGCACCGGCGGGGAAGAGGCGGCACTGTTCGCGGGTGACCTGCTGCGCATGTATCAGCGCTATGCCGATGCGCGCGGTTGGAAATTCGAAATCATCGAAGAAGCCCAGACCGAACTTGGCGGCATCAAAGAGGTCGTGGCCCGCGTCGCCGGGGACGGGGTCTTTGCCCGGCTGAAATACGAATCCGGCGTGCACCGGGTGCAGCGCGTCCCGGAAACCGAAAGCGGCGGGCGCATCCATACCTCTGCCGCCACCGTCGCCGTCTTGCCCGAGGCCGAGGACGTGGACATCAAGATCGACGCCAACGACATCCGCATCGACACCATGCGGTCCTCCGGCGCGGGCGGGCAGCACGTGAACACCACCGACTCCGCCGTGCGGATCACCCACCTGCCCACCGGAATCGTCGTGACCAGTTCGGAAAAGTCGCAGCACCGGAACCGCGAGATCGCGATGCAGGTTCTGAAAACCCGGCTCTATGACATGGAACGGCAGCGGGTGGACAGCGAACGCTCTGCCAACCGCAAAAGCCAGGTCGGTTCGGGCGACCGGTCCGAACGCATCCGCACCTACAACTTCCCGCAAGGAAGGATGACCGACCACCGGATCAACCTGACGCTCTATAAGCTGGATCAGGTGATGCAGGGCGATCTGGACGAGGTGATCGACGCGCTGATTCAGGACGCGCAGGCCACCCTTCTGGCCGAGATGGACGGATGAGCCTGACGGTTCAGGACGGGCTGACCGCGCTGACCGCAAGACTGTCCGAGGGGGGCATCGATGGCGCCGGACGCGAGGCGCGGCTGATCCTGTCCCATGTTCTGGACACCACGCCCGACCGCATGTCGCTCATCGCGCGTGACTCGCTGACCCCCGACCGTCTGGACCGGGCGCTTGGTCTGGCCGCGCGCCGGGCGGGCGGCACCCCGATGAGCCATATTCTGGGGCACCGCGACTTCTGGGGCCGCCGGTTCGAAGTGACGGCGGATGTGCTCGACCCACGGCCCGAAACCGAAACCCTGATCGCGGCCGCGCTGGAACGGCCTTTCGCCTCGGTGCTGGATCTTGGCACGGGGTCCGGGTGTATTCTGCTCACGTTGCTGGCTGAACGGCCCGCCGCGCGGGGCATAGGCGCTGACCTTTCTGACGCGGCCCTTGCCGTGGCCCGGCGCAATGCCGCCGCGCTGGGCGTCGCGGACAGGGCCACGCTGATCCGCTCCGACTGGTTCGCCGCGATCTCCGGCCGCTTCGACCTGATCGTATCGAACCCGCCCTACATCGCCGCCGATGAAATGCCTGATCTGGCCCCCGAACTTTCCTATGAACCCCGAATAGCCCTGACGGACGAAGGGGACGGGCTGACCGCCTACCGCGTCATCACGGCCGGGGCAGGGGCGCATCTGACCCCCGGCGGGCGGCTGATGGTCGAAATCGGCTGGCAGCAGGGGGCTGCGGTGGCCGATCTGTTCCAACGGGCGGGGCTGACCGGGGTGCAGATTCTCCCCGACCTCGACGGGCGAGACCGGGTCGTTTGCGGGCAACACCCGGGCTGATTCCCGCTGATTTTTGGGAAATGCAGCGCACACCCGCGTGAAAAACGCGATTTCGGGGCTGAATCCCCTTGCCGGGCCGGGGTTTAGGTGTTTAATCGGGGCTATCGGCAGGGACGCGGGCCTTTCGGCCTCCCCCCGATATTACGCCAGACAAAAGATGGGCACATCAGCGGCGCCACGGGGCGCCAGCGGCTCGAAGCGCAAATTTCACGCAGCTGAACGAAAGCACGTTCATGAGATCTTCCAAATCACGGTCGCGGAACAAGAACCGCAACAATCGGCCTTCGGGCGGCAATATCATCAACCGGGTCTTCGACAGCTCGGGCCCCGATGGCAAGGTGCGCGGCACGCCGCAGCAGATCATCGACAAGTACAACCAGCTGCACCGCGACGCCCAGCTTTCGGGCGACCGGGTCGCGGCGGAAAACTTCGCCCAGCACGCCGAACATTACACCCGGATGCTGGCCGAGGCGCAGCGCGAGGTCGACAAGGCCCGCGAGGAACAGGAAGAAGCCAACCGCCAGCGGCAGGCCGAACGGGACCGGGAACGGGCCGAACGGCTGAAGGCGCAGGAAGAGGCGGCGAACGGTCCCGCGTCGGACGATGCAGCCGCCCCGGCCGAGGCTGACAACGGTCTGGTCGAGACCCCGGAAAACCGCGCGGAAGAGGCCCCCAAGCCCAAGAAACCGCGCCGCCCCCGCAAGCCCAAGGCGGCAGAGGGCGATGGGTCTGCGGACAACACGCCCAGCGAAGCGGCAGAATAACGCGACTGGAAATGAAGCAAAGGCCCGGAGATGTCCGGGCCTTTTTCGTTGCCGCTACGACCGGCCGCGCCCACCTTCGCGCAGCCATGCCCCGACGATCAGCAGCCCGGCCAGACACAGGAACAGCCAGGCGGGGACCAGCGGCGTGATCCGTACCTCGGCGGTCTGATAGGCCCCGCGCGGGGTGATCCCGATCCAGCCGCGGCCAGCGGCCGGTCGGCCGGGGCGCACGCTGCGCAGGTCCGGTGCGCCGTCTTCCATGCGCAGAACGCCGCCATTCGTTGCCTCGACCATTGGGGTCAGCAGGGTCGCGTCGGCGATGGTTTCCTCGAATTCCCGCGGCGCGGCGGGGCCAAGGGCGATCACCGCCTCCCGGTCGCCCTCGCGCAGCCGATACAGGCCCACCTCGGGCGCCTCCCACAGGGTTTCGAACCGGCCCGGCGAAACCTGGTCCAGCGGCACGAGCGTTTCCGTCCCGTCGGGGTGGGTCACAGTGACATCGCCCGCCCTGTCGCCCAACGTGCGCCGGATGATCCGCATGGTCTGCCCGGCGGGTTCCGCCCACAGCGCCTCTTCCTCCAGCTCCGGTTCCTTCATCATCCAATGGGCCAGCCGCCGCAGCAGTTCCAATTGCGGGCCGCCGCCTTCGAACCCCCGGTCCCACAGCCACGAATGGTCCGAGGTTAGCAGCGCGACCCGGCCCTCACCCACCCTGTTCAAGAGCAACAGCGGGCGGCCATCGGGGCCCTGCATGACCACATCGGCCTCGGGCGCGGGGAAAACATCGATCAGGCGGAACCAGCGGCCCCAGCCGGGCAGCCCGTTCGCCCCGGGCGCAGGGCCGAAATCCTCCAGCCCTTCGGTCACCGGGTGGCGCTGGCCAAGGTCGGTCAGGTCGGGCGTGAACCCTTCCTCGAACAGCCGCGCCGTGGGCGCGCCGGGCAGCACCGCGCCAAGGGGCGAGCGATAGATGCTTTCCGCCCCGCCATATTCCGGCCCGGAGGAGATCA
The DNA here is from genome assembly GCF_035969385.1 of Marivivens marinus. Lineage (NCBI taxonomy): Bacteria > Pseudomonadati > Pseudomonadota > Alphaproteobacteria > Rhodobacterales > Paracoccaceae > Marivivens > Marivivens marinus. The sequence continues at coordinate 118,138 of NZ_JAYKKJ010000007.1, forward strand.
GCACCGCGCCGCCGGTCTCTACATAATTGCGGATGTTTTCCAGATAGCTGGACGGCAGGATGCCGCGCCGCCGGTAGCGGTCAAAGATGATCAGGTCGAACTCGTCGATCTTTTCCAGAAACAGCTCGCGCGTGGGGAAGGCGATCAGCGACAGCTCGTTCACCGGCACCCCGTCCTGTTTCTCGGGCGGGCGCAGGATGGTGAAATGCACCAGATCGACCGAGGCATCGGATTTCAGCAGATTGCGCCATGTGCGTTCGCCCGGATGCGGTTCGCCCGACACCAGAAGCACGCGCAGCCGGTCGCGCACCCCGTTGATCTGGACCACGGCGGCGTTGTTGCGGTCGGTCAATTCGCCCGCGACAACCGGCGTGTTGAATTGCAGCACGTTCATCCCGCCGTGGGGCAGGGTCAGGGGCAATTCCACATCCTGCCCGGTGGGGATCTCAAATTCCATCGGCAGGCCGCCGTCGATGGCGATAGTAAGGGGGGCCAGCGCAGCGCCCGGGGCCGCGCCCTGATCCTCGATCCGCAGGGTCAGGGTGATCTGTTCGCCCAGCACGGCAAAGGCCGGGGCGTTCTTGACGATCAGCCGCCGGTCCCAGTCGCCCGCCTGCCCGGACAGAAGCAGGTGCACCGGCGCGGGCACGCCCGGCGCCTGTTCGATGTCATGCACCCGCCCATCCGACAGGATCACCACGCCCGCGATCCGGCCCTGCGGTTCTTCGGTCAGGGCCTCGGTCAGGGCAGACAGCAGGCGGGTGCCTTCGTCGCCTTCACCATCGCCCAGCCGGATCACCCGCAGTTCGGTATTCTCGCGCGCGGCAACCTCGGCCCGCAGGGTCTCCAGCGCGGCGGCGGTCTGATCGGCGCGGGTGCCGATCCGCTGGCTCGCGCTTTCGTCGACCACGGCGATGACGATATCGGACAGGGGTTGCCGGTCTTCCTGTTGCAGCGACGGGTTGGCGATGGCGACCAGCAGCGCAATCGCCGCCAACCCGCGCAGCCACCAGCCCGGCAGCCGCCGCCAGATCGCCAGCGTGGTCCCGGCAAAGGACAGCCCGGCCGCCACGTAAAGCAGCCACAGGGGCAAAAGCGGATCAAGAACCACGGTCCCGGTCATTGGCCCAGCCTGTCCAGCAGGTCAGGCACATGCACCTGATCGGATTTATAGTTCCCGGTCAGCACATGCATGATCAGGTTCACCCCGAACCGCATGGCAAACTCCCGCTGCCGCTCGCCCGCACTGCCGCGCCCCACGGGGTAAAGTGGCACGCCGGTTTCATCCGTCGCCCAGGCCGAGGCCCAGTCGTTGCCGCCGATGACAACCGGCGTCACCCCATCGTTCAGATCGCGGAACGGCATGCCTTCGGCCGCTTCCGCGTCGGGCGGGGCGGCCTCGACCCACAATTCGCGGCCCGCGTAACGGCCGGGGAAATCCTGTAGCAGATAGAAGGTCCGGGTCAGCACATGGTCCGAGGGGATCGGCTCCAGCGCCGGCACATCCAGCCCCAGCGCAATGGCCTGCAGCTTGCGCCCCTCTGGCGTGCCGCTGCCAAAGCCAGCGCGGTCGGCATCGCGGGTGTCGAACAGGATCATCCCGCCGGACCGCAGATAACGGTTCAGCTTGTCATAGGCCGCGCGCGACGGCATCGGCTGGTCCGCCGTGACGGGCCAGTAGAGGAAGGGAAAGAAGGCCAGTTCGTCCCGTTCGATATCCACGCCGATCGGCATCGCCGGTTCGATCGAGGTGCGCTGGTACAGCGTGCTCGACAGCCCATAAAGACCCGCCGCGGCCCGGTCGTCCACCGACCTGTCGCCGGTCAGAACATGGGCCAGAACCACGTCGCGGGTGGCGGCGATGGCAAAGGCGTCCAACTCGGCGTCCTGCGCACGGGGCGCGTCCGGCTGGACCATCAGCAGCCCCGCCAGCAGGGCCGCCACCACATTGCCGCGCGGCCCGCGCAGTTTGCCCGACAGCCACAGCGCGGCAAGGACATCGGCCAGCAAGAGCGCCAGCGCCGCGCCCAACAGCCAGCCTTTCAGCGCCAATTCACGCGCCACGGTCAGCCCCTCGACCGGGATACGGGCGGGCCATGCGGCGGGCGACAGGGTGCTGTCGGCCCCCATGACATTCACCGCGATGCGCCGGTCCTCGCCCGCATAAAGGCCCGGCGGCAGGTCCGCCCCGGGGGTCGCTTCGGCCAGCCGCGTGCCGGGGACGCCGGGCAATGTGTCGACCTCCTCCAACCGGCCCTCGGCTGTCAGCAGCACCTCGGGCAACCATGTGGTTCCTTCCAGTTCCGCCGCGTCCGGCCGGGCCGGACGGGTCGAGACCGCCAGCCGTTCCAGCATCTGCACAAACAGGCCCGAGAGCGGCAGCGACGACCATTCGGCATTGGCGGTGACGTGATACAAAACGATCTGCCCTTCGCCCAATGCCTTGCGGGTCACCAGCGGCGTGCCATCGGCCAGCTGTGCGATCACCCGATCGGCAAGGGTCGGGTCGGGCTGAGCCATAACCTGCGTTGACACGGTAACGTCCGCCGGAACCGCCAGTCCGAAAAAGGGCGATGTCTCGGCAAAGGGGGCCAGCGCCTTGGGGTCGCCCCAACTCATCGCGCCGCCGATACTGCGGCCGCCGGCGCGCAGCCGCACCGGCATCAGCGGGTCTTCCTCGGCGCGGCTCACATCGCTGGCGGCAAGGCGCGGCCCGGCAAAGCGCAGCAGTAGCCCGCCATCGTCCACCCAATCCGACAGGTCCTCGGTCTCCGTCGGCGACAGGGCGGCCACATCGGCAAGGATGATCACATCCGGGTTCGCGGGCAGAATATCGGCCAAGGGCCCTTCCAGCAGGTCGGCAGTGGGGGCCAGCGCCTCGCGCAGGTAGTGCAGCGGCGACAGAAGGTCGAGCGTTTCATCCGCCCCGCCGCCCGCGATCATCGCCACCTCGCGGCGGCGCAGGCTGTCGTCGGTCAGGGTCACGGCCCCGGCCGACCGCAGGCCGGTCAGTTCAAAGCGGGTGACGCGGTTGCGCAATTCGGGCGGCAGCGACAGGGCCAGATCGGCCACCGGTTCGCCCGCCTCGAAGGTGAATGTCGCCGTGGCCAACTGCCGTTCGACACCCGCCGGGTCCAGCCCGACGGCGGCCACGCTGACCTCGCGGGCGTCGCCGACCGGGCTGCGGACGGCCTGCAAGGTCACCGCCCCGTCGGCATAGCTGGCAGGGCGCAGGGCGATGGTCTGGCGCGGGCTTTGGAACACGGTGACCGGCCCACGATCTTCCAGCGCCTGCAACAGCGGCGCGCGGCCCGCACGGTCCAGCCCGTCGGACAGCCAATAGGTTTCGAACCCGGCCGACAGGGTGCCCGCGAATGTGGCCAGATCGGCCTCGGACGGCTCCCAAGGGTGCGGCGACAGGTTCGGCAGCCGGGCAATGGCCGCATCGGCGGATTGGAACAGCGGGCCATCGGGCGGCAGATCGGTCAGCGTGGTCAGGGCCACCGCGCGGCCCGCCGCGCCCGCCTCGGTCAACAGCGCCTCTATTCGGTCCACCCGTGCGGTCCAGTCGCGGGCATCGGCCCATGTGCCGTCCGCCACGATCAGCAGCGGTCCGGACCCGGCCCGGTCCGCTTGCGGGTTCAGCACCGGCCCGGCAAAGCCAAGGATCACCGCCGCCACCGCCAGAATACGCAGCAACAACAACCACCACGGCGTCCGGTCGGTCTGCGCCTCGTCATCGGACAGTCCCAGCAACAGCGCGACACCGGGAAACCGGCGGCGGATCGGGGCCGGGGGCACGGCCCGCAGCAAAAGCCACAGGATCGGCAGCACGATCAGCCCCAGCAAAAGCCAGGGCGCGGAAAACGCTATCGGGCCAAGGGTCCACATCAGCCGCGCCGCTCCAGCCCGCGATAAAGCCATTGCAGCGCGCCCGCCGCCGGATCGCCCGTGTGATGGGTGGAATAGAGCCAGCCGGTGGTGCGGGCCAGCCCCGCCAGCCGGTCCTTGCGTTCCGCCAGCCGGTCAAGATAGCGGGCGCGCAACTCGCCCGCCTTCAGGGTCTCATGGGTCACGCCGCCGCCCATGCTTTCGAAAATCGTGCGCCCGTCGTAGGGAAACGCCTCTTCCGCCGGGTCGAGTACCTGCAGGATCACCCCGTGCACGTCCCGGTCGGCGGCCCGCAGCAGCGCCTCTTCGGCAGCATCCATATTGCCCATGAAATCGGACATGAACACCGCGCGGCTATGCGCCAGCATCCCGTCGGTTTCCGGTTGGCCATAATCGGCGGGGGCGTCTTCCGCCAGACGGTCGGCCATGCGGGCGATCTGCGCCGTGCCCCGGCGCGGCGGCAGGCGCAGCCCGGTCAGGCCGACGCGTTCACCGCCCCGGATCAGCAGGATCGTCGCCGCCAGCGCCAACAGGCGGGCGCGGTCGGCCTTGGTCGGGCCGCCCTTGACCGATCCGAAGGACATCGACGCCGCCAGATCGACCCAGAAGACGACGCTTTGCGCGACCTGCCATTCCTTGTCCTGCACGAAGGCCGCGTCGGACCGGGCCGACCGGCGCCAGTCGATGGACCTTGCATCGTCAAAGGGCATCGCCGGGCGATATTGCCAGAAATCATCGCCCAACCCCGCACGCCTGCGTCCGTGATCGCCAAGGATCACGGTCGTCGCCAGATGTTCAGCGGCGGCCAGAAGCGGCGGCAGCGGGGCAGCAAGCGCCTCGGCCCCGGCCCGCAGGGTGGCTGGGGCGTCGGTCACGCGGCGGCCTCGACCTTCGTGATCCGGGCCGCGACCTCGGCGATGACATCGGGCAGGGTGACGCCCCGGGCGCGGGCGGCAAAGGACAGGGCCATCCGGTGTGACAGGACCGGCGCGGCAAGGCGGTGAACATCCTCGGGCGAGGGGGCAAGGCGGCCATCCAGAAGCGCCTCGGCCCGGACGGTCAGCATCAGCGCCTGCGCCGCGCGGGGGCCGGGGCCCCAGCTGACATTCTGGCGGACAACCTCGGGCGCGTCGGCATCGGGGCGGCAGGCGCGGACCAGATCAAGGATCATCTCGACGATGCTGTCACCCACCGGCATCCGGCGCAGCAGGGTCTGCGCGGCGATCAGTTCGGCGGCGGTAAAGACAGGCTCGGCCGCGGCCTCCTCGACCCCTGTGGTGGCCAGCAGGATATCGCGTTCCGTGGCCCGGTCGGGGTAGGGCACGTCGATCTGGACAAGGAAACGGTCCAGCTGCGCCTCGGGCAGGGGATAGGTGCCTTCCTGTTCAATCGGGTTCTGGGTGGCCAGTACATGGAACGGCGCGCCAAGGGGGCGGTGTTCCCCGGCAATGGTCACCTCGCGTTCCTGCATCGCCTGCAACAGGGCCGACTGGGTGCGCGGGCTGGCGCGGTTGATCTCGTCGGCCATCAGAAGCTGGCAGAAGATCGGCCCTTCGATGAACCGAAACGCGCGGCTGCCATCCTTGCCGGTCTCCAGCACCTCGGACCCTAGGATATCGGCGGGCATCAGGTCCGGCGTGAACTGGATGCGGTTGCCGTCAAGGCCCATCACGGTCGACAGCGTGTCCACCAGTCGGGTTTTTCCCAGCCCCGGCAGGCCGATCAGCAGGGCATGACCCCCCGATACCAGCGCCGACAGGGTCAGGTCCACCACCCGGTCCTGCCCGATAAAACGCCGCCCGATCGAGGCCCGCGCCGCACCCAGTTTTTCGCCAAGCGCTTCGATCCCGGCCACCAGATCGTCGGTCCCTGCCATGACAACACCTCCTGCAAATACTATCTTCGGGTCAGACTACAGATATTGCAGCGGACCCCAATGGCAAAAACAACAGGAAGTGAACGAAACTCCGCTTCGGCGGAAAGCCTCGCATCGGCGGCGAAACGGGCGTCGAAAAAAGGGCCGCCGCCGGTGCACCTGTGGAACCCCGAGTTCTGCGGCGATCTGGACATGCGGATCGCGCGGGACGGGACGTGGTTCTACCTTGGAACGCCCATCGGGCGGCACGAGCTGGTCAAGCTGTTTTCGTCGATCATCCGCAAGGATGGCGAGGATTATTTCCTTGTCACCCCGGTTGAAAAGGTCGGAATCACCGTGGATGACGCCCCCTTTGTCGCGGTGGATTTCAACCGGGTCGGCAACGGGCTGGAGTTTGAAACCAACGTGCAGGACCGCGTCATTGCCGGGCCAGACCACCCGATCCGCGTGGCGCGCGACCCGGACACCGGGGAACCTTCGCCCTATGTGCTGATCCGCCGGAATCTTGAGGCGCTGATCGACCGCAAATCCTTCTACCGGCTGGTCGATCTGGGCGAGGTGGCCGAACAGGACGGCGAAGACTGGTTCGGGGTGCGGTCGCAGGGGGTGTTCTTTCCGATCATCCCGGCGGCAGAATTGCAGGGCTGAGGGAAACGAGGGCGCGGGAACAAGGCCGCAGGCCGCCCGCGCATCGCCTGCCCGTCCCGGCGGGCTGGCGATCTGGTGGAACCTCCGCCCAAGCCAGCCCTTTTACGGTATTGCACGATAGAGCGCCTGGGCCTGCCCGTTTCATCGCCATCCCACGGGCAGGCAATCCGCGATCGGAGGCAGGATTGACTGCATCTGCGACTCCGGCTATTTATTGAACAACTGTTCATTTAACGCCTGGAGGCCCCGATGTTCACCGCAACCATGCGATTTGACCTTGGCGAAGATGTGAACGCCCTGCGCGATATGGTGCACGGCTGGGCGCAAGAGCGGGTCAAGCCGCTGGCCGCCGAGATCGACCGGACCAACGACTTCCCCGCGCATCTGTGGACGGAAATGGGCGATCTTGGGCTTCTGGGGATCACCACGCCCGAGGAATACGGCGGGGCCGGAATGTCCTACCTTGCCCATGTGGTCGCGGTCGAGGAAATCGCCCGCGCCTCTGCCTCGGTCAGCCTGTCCTACGGGGCGCATTCCAATCTTTGCGTCAACCAGATCAAGCTGAACGGCACCGAAGATCAGAAACACAAATACCTGCCCGGCCTGATTTCCGGCCAGCATGTCGGCGCGCTGGCCATGTCCGAGGCCGGGGCCGGGTCCGACGTGGTGTCGATGAAGCTGCGGGCGGAAAAGAAGAACGACCGCTTCGTGCTGAACGGCACGAAATTCTGGATCACCAACGGGCCGGACGCCGACACGCTGGTGGTCTATGCCAAGACCGACCCCGACGCCGGGTCCAAGGGGATCACCGCCTTCATCGTGGAAAAGTCGATGAAGGGATTCTCGACCTCCAAGCATTTCGACAAGCTGGGGATGCGCGGATCGAACACTGCCGAACTGGTGTTCGAAGATGTCGAGGTGCCGTTCGAAAACATCCTTGGCGAAGAGGGCAAGGGCGTGCGCGTCCTGATGTCCGGGCTGGACTATGAACGGGTGGTTTTGTCGGGGATCGGCACCGGTATCATGGCCGCCTGTCTGGACGAGGTGATGCCCTACCTGGCGCAGCGCAAGCAGTTCGGCCAGCCGATCGGAAGCTTCCAGCTGATGCAGGGCAAGATCGCGGACATGTATACCAAGATGAATTCGGCCCGCGCCTATGTCTACGAAGTGGCCAAGGCCTGCGACCGGGGCGAGGTCACCCGTGCCGACGCGGCGGCCTGCGTGCTCTATGCCTCGGAAGAGGCGATGACCGTCGCGCATCAGGCCGTGCAGGCCATGGGCGGCATGGGCTTCATGAACGAAACCCCCGTCGCCCGCATCTTCCGCGACGCCAAGCTGATGGAAATCGGCGCGGGCACCTCCGAGATCCGGCGGATGCTGATCGGGCGCGAGATGATGGGGGCGATGGGATGACGCCGCGCGCCGCTCGACCCCGGCCTTGCCGGGATCATCGCCCCGCCCGCCGTCCCGTAGCGTGGCTGTTGACGTGGGTTGTTGGCGTGAGTTCGCCATTTTGGGCGCCATTCGAGGCCACGGCACAACAACCCAAAGCTATTGATGAGGTCTTTGAGTGCCTCGCGCGACCGATTGCCGACAACACTGGCTTTGTTGCCTGTCTGATGCCACTTGATTTGGAAGTCTTCGACGAAGCCGTCCAAAATGATGTTGAGTCTCTCAAGTCCCTTACCACAGAAACGAACGTTCATACGCGTGAATTACTGCACAGAGTTGGTGGCGCCCTTTCCACGTCGGATGCCGCAGGGATGACTGCCCGTTTGAATCGGGATGGTTTCGAGTTCTTCTCCAGTTGTCTTGAATATGAGCTGGCGGTGGAAGGCGTCCCGGAGGACCTTGCTCTTGCGCGATGCAACATGAACGCCGAGTTCTTTATCCTGCATTTCCTCTTTGACAATTATGCCGCCTACTGGGTGGTGCCTGCCCAATGAGTCCCTGTTCGGTTGAAGCCATGACCGCTGGATCGGCGCCGGGCACCAGCAATGAGTTCGGAGGAACCCATGACTGAAACGATCACATCGGATCGCGCTGGCCACGAGGCAGCCCTTACCCAAGTGGCCGAGGCCGCCCGTCTGGCCGCGCTGGGCGGCGGCGAGAAGTCCCGCGCCCGCCATGTGGCCCGGGGCAAGATGCTGCCCCGCGAAAGGGTCGCCAACCTGCTCGATCCCGGTTCGCCCTTCCTTGAGGTCGGGGCGACGGCGGCGCATGGCATGTATGGCGGCGCGGCCCCCTGCGCCGGGGTCATCGCCGGGATTGGTCTGGTCGAGGGGCGGCAGGTCATGGTCGTGGCCAATGATGCCACCGTGAAAGGCGGCACCTACTACCCGATGACCGTCAAGAAACATCTGCGGGCGCAGGAGATCGCCCAGCAGAACCGGCTGCCGTGCGTCTACCTTGTCGACAGCGGCGGTGCCAACCTGCCCAATCAGGACGAGGTCTTTCCCGACCGCGATCACTTTGGCCGCATCTTCTATAATCAGGCGCAGATGAGCGCCGCGGGCATCCCGCAAATCGCCGTGGTCATGGGGTCCTGCACCGCCGGGGGGGCCTATGTCCCGGCGATGGCCGATGTGTCGATCATCGTGAAGGAACAGGGGACGATCTTTCTTGCCGGTCCGCCCCTGGTGAAGGCCGCGACGGGCGAGGTCGTCAGCGCCGAAGATCTGGGCGGGGGCGACGTGCACACCCGGCTGTCGGGGGTCGCCGACTACCTGGCCGAAGACGACGCGCACGCGCTGGCGCTTGCCCGGCGGGCTGTACAAAACGCGCAACCCGCCCCGTCGGAATTGTATAAACCGGACAATTTCGACGCCCCGGCGGCCGGCATTGACGACCTGTTCGATGTGATCCCCTCGGACCTGCGAACCCCCTATGACATCCGGGAACTGATCACCCGGATCGTCGACGGATCGCGATTTGACGAGTTCAAGGCGCGGTTCGGGGAAACGCTTGTCACCGGCTTTGCCGAAATCGAGGGCATGGCCTGTGGCATCGTCGCCAACAATGGCGTGCTGTTTTCCGAGGCCGCCCAGAAGGGCGCGCATTTCGTAGAGCTGTGCAGTCAGCGCCGTATCCCTTTGATTTTCCTTCAGAACATCACCGGATTCATGGTCGGACGGAAGTATGAAAACGAAGGCATCGCCCGGCACGGGGCCAAGATGGTAACCGCCGTCGCAACCACCGCCGTCCCCAAGATCACCATGATCGTCGGCGGATCGTTCGGTGCCGGGAATTATGGAATGTCTGGAAGGGCTTACAGTCCGAATTTTATCTGGTCTTGGCCCACGTCGCGGACCGCCGTGATGGGTGGGGAACAGGCGGCAGGCGTGCTGGCAACCGTTCAGGCCGACGCGGCAGAGCGGGCTGGAACACCGCTTTCCCACGATCAGATCGACGCGATAAAATCACCGATTATCAAACAGTTCGAAGAACAATCTCATCCGCTCTATGCCTCGGCCCGGCTGTGGGATGACGGGGTGATCGACCCGCGCGACAGCCGCAAGGTGCTGGCCCTGTCCTTGCGAGCGGCACTGAATGCGCCGATCCCGGAAACCCGGTTCGGCGTGTTCCGGATGTGAGGGTAGAATGACCGAATTTCCCGAAGAAGGACGTTTCGAACGCGGCAAGATGGACCGGCTGACCGGTGCGCAATGGGTGCATGTCACGCCGGCTATGGCGCGGGCGCACCCGCAGGGACACCTGTCACTAATGCTTTGGTTTATAGTGATAATTTTCGTCGGTGCGGCAGGATTCCAGCTTTGGGAAACCCTTGGCGGCGCGGGTCAGCTCGGCTGGGTCGGCGTGCTGCTGAAACTCGCCACAGCAATCCTTCTCGTGCTCCGCGCGCCCTATGCGCTGGTGCTGGCGATGGTGCAGTTGATCTTTTCCGTCTTCACACTGGCGACTTTTCTTGCGGACGGGATCAGCCCCTTTGCAATCGTCGAGCTGATTTTTGTAATATTGGCAGTATCTTACCTGATGGAAGGCGACCGGCCGAACCTGATCTACCGGCACCGGTTCCGCAGCTACCCGAAGGGAGAGTGAATGCGCCCGTCGCCCATCCTGCGCCGCCCCCATGTGCGGGGTCGTGGCACGGTTCGCCGGTTTCGAATGGCGGCGCTGGCCCTTGTCGTGCTTGTCGGGGCCGGGCCGATGGTTCTGGACGCGGCGATCCTGGCGACAAAGGAGCAGTCCGGCTGCACCATTCGCGGGGTGGTGGATGGCGATACCGTGCGGCTGACCTGCCCGGATCAGGGCCGTGTGAATGGTCGCGTCACCGGGATCGACACGCCGGAACTGCGCGGGAGGTGCCTGTCGGAACGACTTCAGGCCCTGCATGCAAAGGCTTGGCTTCATTGGACATTCTGGTCCGCCCGCAACCTTGAGGCCGAACCGGGGGTACCCGATCTGTATAACCGCCCGCTGACGACAGTTACGGTCGATGGCCGCCCGCTGACAGAGATGATCATCGCCGCCGGTCTGGCTCGCCCCTATGACGGGGGCCGCCGGGCAAGCTGGTGTGAAGAGGAACGCTGATGTTTGACAAAATCCTGATCGCCAACCGGGGCGAGATTGCCTGCCGCGTCATCAGAACCGCCCGCGCGATGGGCGTTCGAACCGTGGCGGTCTATTCCGACGCGGACGCCACCGCGCTGCATGTCGAATTGGCGGATGAGGCGATCCACCTCGGCCCGTCGCCGGTGTCGGAAAGCTACCTGAAGGGCGATGCGATCATCGCCGCCGCGCTGGCGACGGGGGCAGAGGCGATCCACCCCGGCTATGGCTTCCTGTCGGAAAACCCGGATTTCGTCGAAGCGGTCGAGGCGGCGGGGCTGGTCTTTATCGGCCCGTCGGCCAAGGCAATCCGGGCGATGGGCCTGAAAGACGCCGCCAAGGCGCTGATGGAACAGGCCGGCGTGCCGGTCGTGCCCGGTTATCACGGCGCGGACCAGTCCGATGACCTGCTTGCGGCAGAGGCCGGGCGGATCGGCTATCCGGTGCTGATCAAGGCCGTGGCGGGCGGCGGCGGCAAGGGGATGCGGCTGGTCGAAGACCCCGCCGATTTCGTCGAGGCGCTGGCCAGCGCCCGGGCCGAGGCAAAGACCGCCTTTGGCAACCCCGATGTGCTGATCGAGAAATTCGTGACCCACCCCCGCCATATCGAGGTGCAGGTTTTCGGCGATGGCACCCGCGCGGTGCATCTGTTCGAGCGGGATTGTTCGCTGCAACGCCGCCACCAGAAGGTGATCGAGGAGGCCCCAGCGCCGGGCATGACCGAGAAGGTCCGCGCCGCAATGGGCGCCGCCGCCGTCCGCGCGGCAGAGGCGATCGGTTATTCCGGGGCCGGGACGGTGGAATTCATCGTGGACGGGTCCGGCCCGCTGCACGCCGATGGCTTCTGGTTCATGGAGATGAACACCCGCTTGCAGGTCGAACATCCGGTGACCGAGGCCATCACGGGCGTCGATCTGGTCGAGTGGCAGTTGCGCGTCGCCGCCGGAGAGCCGCTTCCCGCCCGTCAAGAAGATCTGGAAATCAACGGCCATGCGTTCGAGGCGCGGCTCTATGCCGAGGACGTGCCTGCCGGGTTCCTACCCGCGACGGGTCGGCTTGCGCATCTGGCTTTCCCCGCGCAGGTCCGGGCGGACAGCGGCGTGCGGGCAGGGGATGACATCTCTCCCTTCTACGATCCGATGATCGCCAAGGTCATCGTGCATGGCCCGGACCGGGACAGCGCCCTGCGCCGCCTGTCGCGCGGGTTGGCGGAGACGCAGGTGGCGGGCACCGTCACCAACCTGTCCTTCCTCAAGGCCCTGACCGATCATACGGGATTCGCGGCGGGGCAGGTGGATACCGGGCTGATCGCCCGCGACCTTGCCGACCTGACGCAGGTGCCGGAAGTCACCCCGCAGGTCGTGGCGCAGGCGGCGTTGATCCTGTCGGACCTGTGGGACGGCGGCGCGCCGACCCGTGGCTTTGCGCTTTGGGCACCCTTGGCCCGGACCGTCGAAACCACCGCAGGGCCGGTCGTTCTTCAGGTCCGGGGGCCAGACAGCGTGTTGGTCTCGGTCGATGGGCTGGTGGTCGAGGCCCTGCGCGACCGGCTGGGTTGGACCTTTGACGGGGACCGGGCGGTGCCCTTCGCCCGCCACCCGTGCGGTGTGACCCTGTTTGACGGGGTGGGCCGCGAGATCGGGTTGGTGGACCTATTGGACCGGGGCAGCGCCACAGGTGCGGGCGGCGATGCGGTTCTGGCCCCGATGCCGGGGCTGGTCACGGCCCTGTTCACCACCGTGGGCGCAGAGGTGAAGGAAGGCGACCGTCTGGCCACGCTGGAGGCGATGAAGATGGAACACACCCTGCGCGCGCCCCGCGACGGTACCGTGGCCCGCATCGGGGCCGAACCCGGCGGGCAGGTGGAAGCCGGGGCGCCGATCGTGGTATTGGACCCCGAAGGAGAGGTTACATGATCCGTCTGCACCATTGTCATCAGACCCGGTCGATGCGGGTTCTTTGGCTGCTGAATGAACTGGAGGCGGACTTTGAACTGATGGTCTATCCCTTCGACAAGACCTTGCGCTCTGACGCCTATCTGAGCCTCAGCCCGGCGGGCCGTGTCCCGGCGGTCGAGGTGGACGGCGAGGTGATGTTCGAAAGCCTTGCCATCCTTGAATACCTGACCGAACGGTTCCCCGATGCGGGCCTTGGTCGCGACACCGGCGACCTTGACCGCGCCGACTTCCTGAACTGGTTGCATTTCGCGGAAACCATCAGCCAGCATTGCGCCGCCCTGACCCAGCAGCACATCATGCTGTACGAGGATTACATGCGGTCTCCGCTGATCATGAAGCTGGAATCGAAACGCCTTGCCAACTGCCTGAAGGCGCTTGAGGGGCGGTTGTCGACCCCGGTCGAGAACCGGGACTACGTGTTGACCAGCGGGTTTTCGGTTGCGGATATTGCGCTGGGGCAGGCCGTTTATATGGCGCGGCACTTCGTCCGGCTGGACCCGTTCCCCGAGGTGGCGAAATGGTATGACCGGATCACCGACCGGCCTGCTTTCCGGGCCTCGATCCCCGATGGCAACGTGCCGCTGCTTTATGAGCAGGACTTTTACCCGCCATGGGAGGTGACAGGTGGCTGACCGTATCCGGATCTACGAGGTCGGGCCGCGTGATGGCTTGCAGAACGAACCGGGCGTGATCCCCCTGGCCCGGCGGCTGGAGTTGATCCGGGCGCTGGTCGCGGCGGGCCTGCGCGATATCGAGGTGGGCAGTTTCGTCTCGCCCCGCTGGGTGCCGCAGATGGCGGGTAGCGCCGAGATTCTGGCGGGGGTCGATTATGCCAACGAGGTCAACTTCGCGGCCCTGATTCCGAACATGAAGGGGTGGGAGTCCTATTCCGAGGCCATCGCACCCCTGCCACGGATTCCGGGCGAGGTGGCGGTGTTCATCTCGGCCTCGGAAGGGTTCAGCCGGGCCAATCTGAACTGTTCTGTCGCCGAAAGCCTTGACCGGATCGCGCCGGTTGTGGATGCGGCGCGCGCGGCGGGGGTCACGGTGCGGGGCTATGTATCTTGCGTGACGGACTGCCCCTTTGACGGGCCGACCGACCCGGCGCTGGTGGCCCGCGCGGTGGCGGGCCTGCGGGCGTTGGCACCGATGCAGGTCTCGCTGGGTGATACCATCGGCCGGGGCACGCCGGACAGCGTCAGCGCCATGCTGGACGCGGTTCTGGCGGTATGTGGGCCGGATGATCTGGCGGGGCATTTCCATGACACGACCGGGCTGGCGCTGGCCAATGTCGAGGTCGCGATCACGGCTGGCCTGCGCACCTTTGACAGTTCGGTGGCGGGGTTGGGCGGTTGCCCCTATGCGCCGGGCGCGCCGGGCAATCTGGACACCGGGGCACTGGTGGACCGCTGCGCGGCGCTGGGGTTTGAGACGGGCGTGGACCGGGCGGCACTGGACCGCGCCGCGGATATCGCACGGGGGCTAAGGGCGGCAGCATGACGGAACAAACGATTTCGGTGTCGGTGGACGATCGGGGGGTGGCCCGGCTGACCTTGACGCGGGCGGTCAAGCACAACGCCATGTCGGCGCAGATGATCGAAGAGCTGACGCAGGCCGCCAAACGGCTGGGCGCGGACCCGGCGGTGCGGGTGGTGGTTCTGGCCGCCGAGGGCGCCAGTTTTTGCGCCGGGGGCGATCTGGGCTGGATGCGCGACCAGATGCAGGCCGACGGGCCAACACGGGCGCGCGAGGCGACAAAGCTCGCGATGATGCTGAAGGCGATCAACGATTGCCCGAAACCTGTAATCGCACGGGTCCAGGGCAATGCCTTTGGCGGCGGGGTCGGCTTGATGTCGGTGGCCGATGTGGCGGTGACGGTCGAGGGGGCGAAATTCGGGCTGACGGAAACCCGTTTGGGGCTGATTCCCGCGACCATCGGCCCCTATGTCGTTGCCCGCATGGGCGAGGCGATGGCCCGGCGGGTGTTCATGTCCGCCCGGATTTTCAACGCGGCCGAAGCGGTGACGCTTGGGTTGGCGGCACGCGCGGTCCCGGCCGAGGCGCTGGATGACGCGGTCGAGGCAGAGGTCGCGCCCTATCTGTCCTGCGCCCCCGGTGCGGTGGCCGAAGCCAAGCGGCTGGCGCTGTCGCTTGGCGGCGCCCCGGACGAGGCCACCATCGCCCGCAGCATCGACGCGCTGGTGACCCGCTGGGAAAGCGCCGAGGCCGAGGCGGGAATCGCGGCGTTCTTCGCCAAGACACCGGCGCCTTGGGTGCAGGGCTAGGGCCTGTTGACATTCCCCACCTGCCGCCAGTTTCTGTCCAAAATTGCTCATCGCAAGGCATTTGAGTGCAGTCGTAGTGATCTACTTCAAGCTCAAATAACGCAGCGAGGGGCAATTTTGGCGAACCCCCGAAGGGGCGCGGCCCATTTTGCCCCTGCCATCGTTGATTTGCCCTGACGATCAACCAGATCGCTGCGGTCTAATCGCCTTGTCAGCGGCAAAATGGGTCTCGCGCTGGCGGCTCGTGGGGAGTGTCCACAGGCCCTAGAACACCGCCCGGCCTTCGATGCTGGCGAATTCGATCCGCGCCCGGCCCATTTCCTTGGCCCGGTATAGCGCGGCATCGGCAAGGGTCAGCATCTTTTCAATACTGTCGGCGGCCCGCACGGGCGTTGCCCCGACGGATAGGGTGATCTGCACCTCTGTCCCCTCCTTGGGAACCGCAATCCTGACCCCTTCGCAAATGCGTTCACCCACCGCGCGGGCCATGTCCGGGGTTGCCTTGGGCAGGAAGACGGCGAATTCCTCGCCGCCAAAGCGGCCCACGATATCGCCGGACCGGACCAGTTTGCGCATACGTTCGGCAATTGCCTGCAAGCACAGGTCGCCGACAGCGTGGCCGTAGGTATCGTTGATCCGCTTGAAATGATCCGCATCAACCAGAAGAAGCGCGCCACCCTGCCCGTTGACCGATGCCAGAGAAGCCTTTTCAAGAAAGTCGCCGCGGTTCGACAGTCCCGTCAAAATGTCCGTCGCGGCCATATCTGCGAGTCGGCGTTGCAACTGGTATTGGTGGGACATGACAGACAGGGCGAAAACCACGAATGGCGCCGACACGATCACAGTAACTAAAACCTGGCTGTAGGGGTCAAACCCTGCCTCGGGTCGGACCGTGCGTTCCACTGTGACATTGACGAGGTTGATCGCCACTTCGAACATCAGCCACTTCAAAAGGAAATCGCCCCGTGACTTGGGCGCGACGCGGGTGACAATTCGATGCATCAGGCCAGACGAAGACATTGGTTCGGCTCGTATACCCGGTGGTGATCAGTTGCTTCAGAGTTCGGCCAAAACCCTTCACGAATTCCAAATTTCGCGGCCATGATGGTTTGCATTGGATTCAAACTGGCACGAAGAACCGAAAAAGCGGGCGCCAGCCCATCGCCTTCGGTTGACCCTCTACCGCCCGAAGGGTAAAGCCTGACCAAGCCAACATGCGCCGGGCCGGTCTTGCGGCCCCGGGCGCGATGCGTGAAAGGACCCGGCCTTGGAAGATCTCCTGCGCGAATACCTTCCCATCATCATTTTTCTGGGACTTGCCATCGTTCTTGGCGTGATCCTGATCCTTGCCGCGGTCGTGCTGGCCGTGCGCAACCCGGACCCGGAAAAAGTGTCCGCCTATGAATGCGGGTTCAACGCCTTTGATGACGCCCGGATGAAGTTCGACGTGCGCTTCTACCTCGTGTCGATCCTGTTCATCATCTTCGACCTTGAAGTGGCCTTCCTGTTCCCATGGGCGGTGGCCTTCCAGGATATTTCGATGGTGGGCTTCTGGTCGATGATGGTGTTCCTGGCCGTGCTGACCATCGGCTTTGCCTATGAATGGAAGAAAGGGGCTCTCGAATGGGAGTGATGACCGGATCCAATACCGCGGGCGTCGACAAGGAAGTCGTCACCAGCGCGATCAATGCCGAGCTTCAGGACAAGGGGTTCATCGTCACCTCGACCGCCGACATCATCAACTGGGCGCGGACCGGGTCGCTGCACTGGATGACCTTCGGCCTTGCCTGCTGCGCGGTCGAGATGATGCATACCTCGATGCCGCGCTACGACCTTGAGCGTTACGGCACCGCGCCGCGTGCGTCCCCGCGCCAGTCGGACCTGATGATCGTTGCGGGCACCCTGACGAACAAGATGGCCCCGGCGCTGCGCAAGGTTTACGACCAGATGCCGGAACCGCGTTACGTGATCTCGATGGGGTCCTGCGCCAATGGCGGCGGCTATTATCACTACAGCTATTCCGTGGTGCGCGGCTGTGACCGGATCGTGCCGGTTGACGTCTACGTGCCCGGCTGCCCGCCGACGGCAGAGGCGCTGATGTATGGCATCCTGCAGCTGCAGCGGAAGATCCGCCGCACCGGCACCATCGTTCGCTAAGGGGGCGCATATGTCTGATGCACTGAATGAACTGGGCGCCCTGCTTGAGCTGAAGCGCAAGGATTGCGTGCTGGGCTGGGAGGTCGCCTTTGGCGAACTGACCGTCGATGTGGCCCCGTCCAACCTTGTGGCCTTTGTCGACTACATCAAGTCCGACAGCGCCTGCCAGTTTTCGTCGTTGGTGGATATCACGGCGGTGGACTACCCCGGCCGGGCCAAGCGGTTCGACGTGGTCTATCACTTCCTGTCGATGTACCAGAACCACCGGATCCGCCTGCGGGTGTCGATCGGGGAAGAGGAGATGGTCCCCTCGATCATCGAGGTGCACCCCAGCGCCAACTGGTTCGAACGTGAAGTCTTCGACATGTTCGGGATCATCTTCTCGGGCCACCCGGACCTGCGCCGCATCCTGACCGACTATGGCTTCCGTGGCCATCCGCTGCGCAAGGATTTCCCGACCACCGGCTATACCGAGGTCCGCTATGACGAGGTGCAAAAGCGCGTCGTCTATGAACCGGTGAAACTGGTGCAGGAATATCGCCAGTTTGATTTCATGAGCCCGTGGGAAGGGGCGGAATACATCCTTCCGGGCGACGAAAAGACGGAAAAGGCCGGGAGCTGAGGGTGAGCGACCGGGCGGCCATAAACGCGGGCCCCGAGGGTGGGGCAGGGCAGGCGACGCTCCTTTTCGGTGTGGGCGCGACCAAGGCCGGCACCAGCTGGCTTTACCGCTTTCTGGCGTCCCATCCCGAATGCCACCTGCGCACGATCAAGGAATTGCATTTCTACGATACGCTGGATCGCGATAACCTCGATTTCCAGTCCAGGCAGTTCCTGACCAAGCACGCGGCCCTTCTGGCCCGCCGCGAGCAGGTGCCCGCTGGCGATCCGCGCCGCCGCTACCTGCGCCGCCAGATTGCCGATCTTGAGGCCTATCTTCCGATTCTCGAAGCCGGGGATGAAGGCGGCTACCTGTCCTACCTGTCCGACGGGCGAGGGCAAAAGGGGCTGGTCGCGGATGTGACCCCCGCCTATTCGCTTCTGTCGGTCGAGCGTCTGAAATCCATGGCGTCGCTGGCACCGGTCACGCGCTTTGTCTACCTGATGCGCGATCCGGTTTCCCGGTTGTGGAGCCACGTGCGCATGATGGCCCACCGTGCCGCCAAGGCGGGGCAGAACCTGGCCAGTCACGCCGCGCGGATATTCGACAATGCGATGTCCGGAAAGGCGCAGCATGTGACGGACCGGGGCGACTACGCGGGCGCGCTGGACCGGCTGGATGCGGCGCTGGACCCCAGGGCGCTGTTCCTTGGGTTCTACGAAGAACTGTTTTCCGAACAGGCCATCGCGCGTCTTTGCGCCTTTCTTGGCCTTGCCCCGGTGGAGGCCCGTTTCGACAAGCGGGTCCACGAAGGGGTGAAGATTGAAATGACCGCTGACCAGCGGACCCGCGCAGCCGCCTATCTGCGGCCGCAATATGATTACGTCTTGGCCCGGATGGGCCGGCTTCCCGCCAAATGGGAAGCCAACTACGCAGGAGTATGACGATGATGGACGGCTCCAAGGGATTTGAAGACGCCGAAACCGGCGAACAGAAGATCCGCAACTTCAACATCAACTTCGGACCGCAGCACCCTGCGGCCCACGGGGTGTTGCGCCTTGTGCTGGAACTGGATGGCGAGATCGTGGAACGCTGCGACCCGCATATCGGGCTTCTGCATCGCGGCACCGAAAAGCTGATGGAAAGCCGGACCTACCTGCAGAACCTGCCCTATTTTGACCGGCTGGATTACGTGGCCCCGATGAACCAGGAGCACGCCTGGTGTCTGGCCATCGAAAAGCTGACCGGGACCGAGGTGCCGCGCCGCGCGTCGCTGATCCGGGTGCTCTATTCGGAAATCGGCCGGGTGCTGAACCACCTGCTGAACGTCACCACGCAGGCCATGGACGTCGGCGCGCTGACTCCGCCGCTGTGGGGCTTTGAAGAGCGTGAAAAGCTGATGATCTTCTACGAACGGGCCTGTGGCGCGCGCCTGCACGCGGCCTATTTCCGGCCCGGCGGCGTGCATCAGGACCTGCCCGATGCGCTGCTGAACGACATCGAGGAATGGGCCCACGCCTTCCCCGCCGTTCTGGACGATATCGACGGGCTGCTGACCGAGAACCGCATCTTCAAACAGCGCAACGTCGATATCGGCGTCGTCACCGAACAGGAGATCCTCGATTGGGGGTTCTCGGGCGTGATGGTGCGCGGTTCGGGCCTTGCCTGGGACCTGCGCCGCGCCCAGCCCTATGAATGCTACGACGAATTCGACTTCAAAGTGCCGGTGGGCAAGAACGGCGACTGCTATGACCGTTACCTCGTCCGTATGGAAGAGATGCGCCAGTCGACCAGCATAATCCTGCAAGCCATCGAAAAGCTGCGCGCCCCCGAAGGGCAGGGCGACGTCATGGCCCGCGGCAAGATCACCCCGCCGAAACGGGGCGACATGAAGACCTCGATGGAAGCGCTGATCCATCACTTCAAACTGTACACCGAAGGGTTCCACGTCCCCGCGGGCGAGGTCTATGCCGCTGTCGAGGCCCCCAAGGGCGAATTCGGCGTCTACCTTGTCGCCGACGGGACCAACAAACCCTACCGCGCCAAACTGCGTGCCCCCGGATACCTGCACCTTCAGGCCATGGACCACGTCGCCTCTGGCCACCAACTTGCCGACGTCGCCGCCATCATCGGCACAATGGACGTCGTTTTTGGAGAGATTGACCGCTAATGCTCCGCCGTCTTCATCCCGAACAGCCCGAAAGCTTTGCTTTCTCCCCCGCCAACCAGAAATGGGCCGAGGCGCAGATCACCAAGTATCCCGAGGGTCGTCAGGCCAGCGCGGTGATCCCGCTGTTGTGGCGCGCGCAGGAACAGGAAGGCTGGCTGACCCGGCCCGCGATCGAAGAGGTCGCCAAGATGCTGAACATGGCACCGATCCGGGTGATGGAGGTGGCCAGCTTCTACTTCATGTTCCAGTTGCAGCCGGTCGGCTCTGTCGCCCACATCCAGATTTGCGGCACCCTGTCCTGCATGATCTGCGGCGCCGAAGACCTGATCGCGGTCTGCCGCGAAAAGATCGCGGACAAGCCCCATGCGCTGTCGGCGGATGGCAAGTTTTCCTGGGAAGAGGTGGAATGCCTTGGCGCCTGCGCCAACGCCCCCATGGCCCAGATCGGCAAGGACTATTACGAAGACCTGACCGCCGACCGCCTGCGCGACATTCTGGACGAACTGGCCGCTGGCAAGGTGCCCACGCCGGGCCCGCAGAATGGCCGCTATGCGGCCGAGCCGCTGTCGGGGCTGACCTCGCTGACCGATCACGAAAGTGGCCGGACCCAGTATAACGCCAGCGCCCAGCTGGCCGTGGATATCGGCGATACCGTCAAACGGATCGACGGCACCGAAGTGCCGCTGCTGACGCCCTGGTTGGGCAAAGGTGGAGCAAAGCCCGCGAAACCGGCAGCCAAGCCCGCCGCGAAGCCCGCAGCCAAGAAGGCCGCCCCGAAAGCCGCCGCCAAGGTCGAAAAGCCCACTGCCCCCGTCGCGGCCCCGGCCGCCGTGACTGCCCCCGCACGGGAAAAGAAGCCGCGCACCATGGCCGCCCCGCGCAAGGCCGGTGCCGACGATCTGAAGCGGATTTCCGGGGTCGGCCCCAAGCTGGAAGGCGTGTTGAACGAATTGGGCTTCTGGCACTTCGACCAGATCGCCAAATGGACACCCGATGAGATCGCCTGGGTCGACAGCCGGCTGAAGTTCAAGGGCCGGATCGAACGGGATGACTGGATCGGGCAGGCCACGAAACTCGCGGCCGAGGGCTGACGGATCGCTTTGAAGTCACGCACATGATGCCGAAACCGCGCAATCTGTTGACTGAAGGCCGCAAGCGGGGCGGGAAACGCCCCGACCGGCCCGGTTTTCTTTGCCCGATCCACGCGGTTGGCTTTACAAATTCCCTGTCTGCCAAGCCGCACGCCATGACGCGGCGGGCCAAACAGGGAAGTTGAAGGAGTTAAGCGTCATGTCGCAATCAAACGAAGCCACCAGCTGCCGCAATCTGTCGTGGCTTGTCGCCCTGCTGGCCGGGCTGGTTGTCACCCTTTTGATGCGCGGTGCGGATCAGGGGTGGGTTCTGTCGATCATTGTCGGGCTGGTCGTCTTGTTCGCGCTTGGGTTTGTATTGACCCGGTTCTTCTGCGCCGATGCTGGGGTGACGACGACCGCGGCGACGCAGACCGTTGCACCGGTTGCTGCCGCCGCAACCCCCGCGCCACGCCCCGCCGCCGCGCCGGCCGCTGCCGCGACACCGGTCGCGACCTCGGCCTCGGTGGCCGCAGAGCCCGCGCCCGAACCGGTCCCGGTGGCCGAACCCAAGGCCGAACCGAAGCCCAAGGCAGCCGCCAAGCCGAAAGCGGCGGCAAAGCCCAAGGCCGCAGCAAAACCGAAGGCTGCCGCAAAGCCCAAAGCTGCCGCTGCCAAGGCAGAGGCCAAGCCTGCCGATTCAAAACCGGCCCGCCCGCCCGTGGCCAAAGATGGCACCCCCGCCGATCTGCTGACAAAACCGCGTGGCGGCAAGGCCGACGATCTGAAGATGATCAAGGGCGTCGGGCCGGGCATCGAAAAGACCCTCAACGAAATGGGGATCTGGCACTACGATCAGATCGCCGGTCTGCGGGGCAAGGAAATCACGTGGGTTGATGACCGGCTGAAGTTCAAGGGCCGGATCACGCGCGACGAATGGATCAAGCAGGCCCGGGTTCTGGCCCGGGGCGGCACGACCGAATTCGCGGCCCGCGCCAAGAAGGACGGCACCTACAAGAAGTAGGGCCATTGAAGGAACAGGATGGGAGACGATCCAGACCGCAAACGGGCCGAGGCCGGCAAACGCACCGCAAAGGTGATGGTTGCCACGGGGCTGTTCTGGATCGTCACCACCTATCTTGGGTCGCACCTGGGCTGGCCGCAACGCACGCGGGCCCTGTTCGACCTGATCGCCCTTGCCGGTTTCGGCTGGGCATTGTGGATGACTTATGGCATCTGGCGGTCACGCCAGAACGACAAGGGGTGAGCCGATGCTCAAAGACCAGGACCGGATCTTTACCAATATCTACGGCATGCATGACCGGACGCTGAAAGGCGCTCAGTCCCGTGGGCATTGGGATGGCACTGCCGCGATCATCAAGAAGGGCCGCGACTGGATCATCGACGAGATGAAGGCCAGCGGCCTGCGGGGCCGGGGCGGCGCAGGTTTCCCCACGGGCCTGAAGTGGTCGTTCATGCCCAAGGAATCGGATGGCCGCCCGTCCTACCTTGTGATCAACGCCGACGAATCCGAACCGGGCACCTGCAAGGACCGGGAAATCATGCGCCACGATCCGCATACGCTGATCGAAGGGGCGCTGATTGCCAGCTTCGCGATGCAGGCGCATACCTGCTACATCTACCTGCGCGGCGAATACATCCGCGAACGTGAAGCCCTGCAAAACGCCATCGACGAGGCCTATGCCGCCGGGCTTCTGGGCAAGAATGCCGCCAAGTCGGGCTGGGACTTCGACCTCTATCTGCACCACGGCGCGGGGGCCTATATCTGTGGCGAGGAAACAGCCCTTCTGGAAAGCCTTGAAGGCAAGAAGGGGATGCCGCGGATGAAGCCGCCGTTCCCGGCGGGCGCGGGCCTTTATGGCTGCCCGACCACGGTGAACAACGTCGAATCCATCGCCGTCGTGCCGACCATTCTGCGCCGGGGCGCATCGTGGTTCGCGGGCTTTGGCCGCCAAAACAACGCGGGCACCAAGCTGTTCGCGATCTCGGGCCATGTGAACAACCCCTGCGTCGTCGAAGAGGAAATGTCGATCACCTTTGAAGAGCTGATCGAAAAGCACTGCGGCGGTATCCGGGGCGGCTGGGAAAACCTCAAGGCCGTGATCCCCGGTGGGTCGTCCGTGCCCTGCGTCCGTGGCGAGAAGATGAAAGACGCCATCATGGACTTCGACTACCTGCGCGGAGAGCTGGGCTCGGGCCTTGGCACCGCTGCGGTGATCGTGATGGACAACTCTGTCGATATCATCAAGGCGATCTGGCGCCTGTCGAAGTTCTACAAGCACGAAAGCTGTGGCCAGTGCACTCCCTGCCGCGAAGGCACCGGCTGGATGATGCGGGTGATGGAACGGCTGGTGCAGGGCAATGCGAGCGTCGAGGAAATCGACATGCTGTTCGACGTGACCAAGCAGGTCGAAGGCCACACGATCTGCGCCCTTGGGGACGCGGCGGCCTGGCCGATCCAGGGTCTGATCCGCAACTTCCGCGACGAGATCGAGGATCGGATCAAGAGCAAGCGGATCGCGGCTGAATAACCGGAGCGATGCAATACAATCAGTTCCACCCCAACAGTTGCCCCAGTTGCGGAACGCGCCCCTATCCTTGGGGCAAGGCCTGCGAAACCTGCGGACTGGTTGGGGAGGAACGGGTTGGCCCGGCATGGATGCCGCGCCTTGCGCCTGTCGCGGCATCGCTGTTTGTCATTCTGGTGATCATGGCCGTGATCGGAGCGATTTTTTCGGCTGGGTAGCCATGGCATCCCGCCCCGATAGGCGAATTTGATGACGATGGAACTTTTCCTTGCCTGCCCGCCGGGCTTTGAACCGACCCTTGCCGCCGAGGCGCGCGAGGCCGGGTTAAAGAGCGTGGCGGAAACGCCGGGCGGCGTGACCTGCGCGGGCGACTGGGCCGAGGTCTGGCGCGCCAACCTTGTCTTGCGCGGCGCGACCCGCGTGTTGGCCCGGGTCGAAGAATTCCGCGCCTTCCACCTGGCCCAGCTCGACAAACGCGCGCGGAAGGTCGATTGGGCCACGATCCTGCCCAAGGCCGCGCCGGTCAAGGTCGAGGTGACAAGCCGCAAGTCCAAGATCTATCACGCGGGTGCGGCTGCCCAGCGGATCGAAAAGGCGCTGACCGACAGCATCGGCGCAGTGATCGACTCGGAGGCCGCGCTGAAACTGAAGGTGCGGATCGACGACAACCTTGTGACCTTTTCCATCGATACATCGGGCGAGAGCCTGCACAAACGCGGCCACAAGGTCGCGGTGAACAAGGCGCCGCTGCGCGAAACGCTGGCTGCGCTGTGCCTGCGGGCCTGCGGATTTGACGGGACCCAGACCGTGCTGGACCCGATGTGCGGGTCGGGCACCTTCCCGATCGAGGCGGCGGAATGGGCCGCCGGGCTGATGCCGGGGCGCGACCGCCGGTTCGCCTTTGAAGACCTGCCCAGCTTTGACGCGGCCAGTTGGGCGCGGATGAAAACGGGTGCTGAACGGCCAACCTCGGCCCGGTTCTACGGGTCCGACAGGGACGCAGGTGCGGTGCGCATGGCACAGGACAACGCGGGCCGGGCCGGGGTGGACGACATCTGCCTGTTCGAATGCAAACCCATCTCGGACATCGCGCCACCGGAAGGGCCGCCCGGATTGGTGATGATCAACCCGCCATATGGTGGGCGGATCGGCAACAAGAAGCTGTTGTTCGGCCTCTATGGCGCGATGGGCAAGGTCCTGTCGGAACGATTTGCCGGCTGGCGGGTCGGCTTTGTCACCTCGGACGGGGGGCTGGCCAAGGCGACGGGGCTGGACCTGTCCGCAGGTCCGCCCATTGATAACGGCGGGATCAAGATCCGGCTGTATCAGGCGCAGCTGTAGCGCCGATCGCCGCTGAAATTTCCGCCGCCGCGCGGGCCACTTCCGCCCCGAAGGCCGCAAGCCGCGCTTCGGTGAACCGGGCCGAGGGGCCCGAGATGGAAATCCCGCCCACAACCTCGCCCCGCGCATCGCGGATGGCCGCGCCCATGCAGGACATGCCGATGTGCCGTTCTTCGCGGTCGAACGACCAGCCGCGGGCGGCGGTCTTGTCCAGATCGGCCTCCAGAACCGGGCGATGTGACAGGGTGCTGCCGGTAAAGGCGGTCAATTGCATTGACCCGATCAGCCGGTCGCGCCGGTCGCGGGGCAGGGCGGCAAGGATCGCCTTGCCGGTGCCGGAAGCATGCATCGCGGTACGGGTGCCGGGGTGAAAGAAGGCCCGGATCGGGTTCCGGCTTTCGACCTGACCGACGAAGACCACCTCGGTCCCATCCTGAACCGCAAGGTTCGCGGTTTCCCCTGTCGCCTCCATCAGGTGCCGCATCACCGGGCGCGCAGCATCCAGAAGCGTCGTGCGCCGCAGATAGGCGGACCCGGTGCGATAGGCCTCGATCCCGACGGCCCATGTTTGGGCCGCGTTGTCAAAGGCGGCGAAGCCCCGGTTCTGCAGCGTGGTCAGAATGCGGTGGGTCGTGGGGGCGGGGATGTCCAGCGCCTCGGATATTCCGGTCAGGGTCCGGTCCTCGGCCCGGGCCAGATGTTCCAGCACCAGAAGCGCCCGGTCCAGCGCCTGAAGCGTGGGCGCGGTGGATTCGGTGAAGGCGGATCGGGGGCGGCCGCGGCTGCGTTTTTCCATGTCAGGTCTCCTGTCGAGGCCAGTCTAGGCGCGTGAAAATATTTTTCAATGTTCTGCGCGTATCTGCTTTGAAAAGCATTAAATCGCAGAAAAACAGCTACTTGGTTATTTTACCCCATAAGTGAAAAATAATTTTGAAAAAATTGCGAAACCGGGGCGGGGGTCGCATGATCTGCACATACAGCCCGAAAGGAGCCACCGATGTCAGATCAGAACCCGGTTTTCATTCCCGGCCCGACCAATATCCCTGACCGCCTGCGCCGTGCGATGATGGTGCAGACCCGCGACCACCGCGCTCCGGATTTCGTGGATACGCTGCTGCCAGTGCTGGACCGCTGCAAGACGGTTTTCGGCACGACCGAGGGCACCGTCATCACCTTCCCCTCCTCGGGCACCGGGGGCTGGGAAGCGGCGATCACCAACACCCTGTCGCCCGGCGACGCGGTTCTGATCGCGCGCTATGGCATGTTCTCGCACCGGTGGATCGACCTGTGCCAGCGGCACGGGCTGGACGTGCGGATCATCGAATGCGACTGGGGCAGCGGTGCCCCCGCCGACAAGTTCGCCGAGGCGTTGGCCGCCGATACCGCCCATGACATCAAAGCGGTTCTTGTCACCCATAACGAGACCGCGACCGGCGTCCTGTCCGATATCGGCGCGGTGCGGGCGGCGATGAACAGGGCCGGTCATCCGGCGCTGTTGATGGTCGATGCGGTGTCATCGCTCGCTTCCGTCCCGTTCCGGATGGACGACTGGGGCGTCGATATCTGCGTGTCGGGCAGCCAGAAGGGGTTCATGCTGGCCACCGGCATGGCGATCCTTGCGGTCAGCCCAAAGGCGCTGGCGGCGATGGAGGGGGCGACCCTGCCGCGCACCTTCTTTTCCTTCAAGGACATGATGGGGGCAAATGCCAATGGTGGCTTCCCCTACACCCCGCCGCTGCAACTGATCTATGGTCTGTCCGAGGCGCTGGACATGTTGGAAGAGGAGGGGTTGGACAATGTTTATGCCCGCCATCACCGGCTGGCCGAAGGGGTTCGCCGCGCGGTCGCGGCATGGGGGCTGAAGCTGGTTGCCCAGTCGCCCGACCTGTACAGCGATACGGTCAGTGCGATCTACGTCCCCGAAGGATTCAACAGCGATGCGCTGACCGATCACGCCTTCCATGCTTACGGCGTGTCCTTCGGGGTTGGCCTTGGCCAGATGAAGGGCCGCGCCTTCCGCATCGGCCATCTGGGTATGCTGACCGAAACCATGGTCCTGTCGGGCCTTGCCACAATTGAAATGGCGATGGCCGATCTGGATTACCCGATCACCCTGGGCAGCGGGGTTGCCGCCGCGCAGGACTATTTCCGCAAATCGCGCCCCGCGCTGTCCAAAGCCGCATGAGGACCGAATGACACACTGGCCCACCTTCGATGACGTCATCGCGGCCCATGACCGGATCGCGCCCTACATCCACCGGACCCCGGTCCTGACGTCCGAGTTCATCAACAGGCTTGCCGGGTGCGAGTTGTTCTTCAAATGCGAGAACCTGCAAAAGGCGGGCGCGTTCAAGGCGCGCGGCGCGTCCAATGCCGTCTTTGGCCTGACTGACGAGCAGGCCGCGCGGGGCGTTGCCACCCATTCCAGCGGCAACCACGGCACCTGCCTGTCCTATGCCGCCGGGCGCCGGGGCATTCCCTGCACCGTGGTCATGCCGCGCACCGCGCCGCAGGCCAAGAAGGACGCGGTCAAGGGCTATGGCGGCCGCGTGGTGGAATGCGAACCCTCGACCACCTCGCGCGAAGCGGTTTTTGCCGAGGTCGTGGCCGAGACCGGGGCCGAGTTCGTGCACCCCTACAACGACCTGCGGGTGATCACCGGGCAGGCCACCTGTAGCCGCGAGTTGCTGGAACAGGCGCCGGGGCTGGACGCGGTCATCGCGCCGATTGGCGGTGGCGGCATGGTGTCGGGCACCTGCCTGACCTTGTCGAACATCGCGACCGGCGTGAAGATCTATGCCGCCGAACCGGAGCAGGCCGATGACGCCGCCCGCAGTTTCCGCGCGGGACACATCATCGCCGATGACGCGCCGGTGACGGTGGCGGATGGGCTTAAGGTGCCGCTGAAGGAAAACACATGGCACTATGTGTCGAACCATGTGACCGACATCCTGACCGCATCCGAGCAAGAGATCATCGATGCGATGAAGCTGATTTGGAAGCGGATGAAGATCGTGATGGAACCGTCCAGCGCCGTGCCGCTGGCCACCATCCTGAAGAACCCTGACATTTTCGCGGGCCAGAAGGTCGGCGTCATCATCACCGGCGGCAACGTCGATCTGGACAAACTGCCCTGGCAGTGAAGGAGGATACCATGAACGCAGAAACCAAATTCGAAGGGCTTGAGGTCGGGTTCGACGTGCCCGCGCTGCCCGGGATGGACGAGGCCGATATCCAGACCCCCTGCATCGTGCTGGATCTGGACGCGCTGGAACGCAACATCGTCAAGATGGGCGACTATGCCAAGGCGCATGGGATGCGTCACCGGGTGCACGGCAAGATGCATAAATCCGTGGATGTGGCCAAGCTGCAGGAACGGATGGGGGGCGCCGTCGGCGTCTGCTGCCAGAAGGTGTCCGAGGCCGAGGTTTTCGCCCGCGGCGGCATCAAGGATATCCTTGTGTCCAATCAGGTGCGTGATCCGCTCAAAGTCGACCGTCTGGCCCGCCTGCCCAAGCTGGGCGCGCGGACCATTGTCTGCGTCGATGATGTCGCCAATGTCGCGGACCTGTCAGCGGCGGCGGTCAAGCATGGCACCGAACTAGAGGTTTTTGTCGAGATCGACTGCGGCGCGGGCCGCTGCGGCGTCACCACGACCCCGGCGGTGATCGAGATTGCCAAGGCGGTTGAGGCCGCGCCGAACCTGAAGTTCACCGGCATTCAGGCCTATCAGGGCGCGATGCAGCACATGGACAGCTATACCGACCGCAAGGCCAAGCTGGACGCCGCGATTGCGCAGGTGAAGGACGCCGTGGACGGGTTGAAGGCCGAAGGGATCGAATGCGAACTGGTCTCGGGCGGCGGCACGGGCAGCTATTATTTCGAAAGCAACTCGGGCGTTTACAACGAATTGCAGTGCGGGTCCTACGCTTTCATGGATGCCGACTATGGCCGCATCCTTGACGCGGACGGGAACCGCATTGACCGGGGGGAATGGGAAAACGCGATGTTCCTTTACACTCAGGTCATGTCCCACGCTAAGGCGGATAAGGCGATTGTCGATGCCGGGCTGAAGGCGCAATCGGTCGATAGCGGGTTGCCGGTGGTCTTTGGCCGCGACGATGTCGAATACATCAAATGTTCGGATGAACACGGCGTCGTTTCGGACCCGAAGGGCGTGCTGAAGGTCGGCGAAAAGCTGCGGCTTGTGCCTGGTCACTGCGACCCGACGGCGAATGTCCATGACTGGTATGTCGGTGTTCGGAACGGCAAGGTTGAAACCCTTTGGCCCGTGTCGGCCCGTGGAAAGGCCTACTGATGGCCGAGGGTTTGCTGATCGTGAACGAGGCCGCCTGCGAGGCGGTCGTGACCCGCGGCGCGGCCTTTGCCGCCGTGGAAAGTACATTTGCCGCCATGGCGACGGGGGAGGCGTGGAACTTTCCCGTGGTGCGCGAGGCGCTGGGCCATGCGGACGCGCTTTACGGTTTTAAGTCCGGGTTCGACCGGGCGGGCATGGCGTTGGGCGTGAAATCCGGGGGCTATTGGCCGGGAAACGCGGCCAAGGGGCTGACCAACCACCAGTCCACTGTGTTCCTGTTCGATCCGGACACCGGGCAGCTGGCCGCGCTGGTCGGCGGCAATTACCTGACCGCGATCCGCACGGCGGCGGCGTCTTCGGTGTCCATCGCGCATCTGGCGCGGCCGGACGCCAAGGTGATCGGCATGGTCGGGGCGGGGCACCAATCGGCGTTCCAGCTGCGCGCGGCGCTGGAACAGCGCGACTTTGAAAAGGTCGTCGCCTGGAACCCGCATCCGGACATGCTGCCCCGGCTACGGGCCGTGGCCGAAGAGGCCGGGCTGCCCTTTGAAGGGGTGGAGCGCGAGGAGTTGGGTGCGCAGGCGGATGTGATCATCACCATCACCTCGGCCTTCGAGCCGCTTCTGATGCGCGACTGGATCAAGCCGGGCACCCATCTGGCCTGCATGGGCACCGACACCAAGGGCAAGCAAGAGGTCGACCCGGCGATCCTGACCGCCGCGACCGTGTTCACCGATGAGGTCGCCCAATCGATCACCATCGGCGAGGCGCAGCATGCGGTGGGTCACGGGCTGATGGGCGAGGGGGATATCACCCCCATCGGGGCGGTGATCAACGGCACCCATCCAGGCCGGACGTCGGCGGAGGAGATCACCCTGTTCGGCGGAACCGGTGTCGGGCTTCAGGATCTGGCGGTGGCGCAGGTCGCCGCAAAGCTGGCGGAAGAGCAAGGCAAGGCGCAGCGGATCGCCCTGTGACGGGGCGGTGGGTTGAAACCCACCTTACGTTCAGGGGCTCTGCCCCTCTGGCCCGTTCCGGGCCATTCACCCCGGAGTATTTGGGGCAAAATGAGAGCAGGGCAGGCTGGTTTTGATCGGCCTGCCCTTGCTGCTATCGGGGGAATGCGGTTTCCTCGGTCCATTCAGCAAGACGAGGGTAACATGGCGGGTTTGGAAAAGCGGATTGCGCAGGGGCGCGGCGATGAAGTGGCCGATCTGGTTCTGCGGGGCGGCCGGGTGCTGGATGTTGTCACGGGCGAGTTGATCGCGGGCGATGTGGCGATCTGCGGCGATACGATTGTCGGGATCGGGGCCGATTATGACGGGGCCGAGATCGTCAATGTGTCCGGTCTGACGCTGGTTCCCGGCTTCATCGACACCCACCTGCATATCGAATCGAGCCTGATCACCCCTTTCGAGTTTGACCGCTGCGTCACCCCGCGCGGCGTCACCACTTGCATCTGCGACCCGCATGAGATCGCCAATGTTCTTGGCGTTCCGGGGATCGAATACTTCCTAGAGGCCGCGACCCGGACGGTTCTGGACATCCGCGTGAACCTGTCGTCCTGCGTGCCCTCGACCGAGATGGAGACCGCAGGCGCGCGGATCGAGGCGGCGGACCTTGCCCCGTTGATGGCCCACCCCAAGGTGATCGGGCTGGCCGAGTTCATGAACTATCCCGGCGTGATCCACCGCGACCCGGCAGCCATGGCCAAGCTTGCGCTGTTCGAGGGCCGCCATATCGACGGGCATGCGCCGCTTTTGTCGGGCAAGGATCTGAACGCCTATGTCGCGGCGGGCATCCGCACCGAACACGAGGCGACCACCGCCGCCGAGGCCCGCGAGAAGTTGCAAAAGGGCATGCGCGTGCTGATCCGCGAGGGGTCGGTGTCGAAGGATCTGGATGCGCTTCTGCCGCTGCTGACGCCGCTGACTTCGGCCTATATGTGCCTGTGCACGGATGACCGGAACCCACTGGATATCGGGGAACATGGGCATCTGGACTACATGATCCGTCATGCCATCGCCGAAGGGGTCGATCCCGTCGCCATCTACCGCGCGGCCAGCCTGTCGGCGGCAGAGGCCTTTGGCCTGAAGGATCGGGGACAGATCGCGCCGGGCAAACGGGCCGATATCGTGGCGCTGGGCAGTCTGGAGGGTTGCGACGCCCGCGCAGTCTGGGCCGGTGGGGTCCGGGTGGGCGAGGCCGCCTTTGCCGCCCGGTCCGAAATCCCCCCCATCGGGCGCGGGTCGGTCAAGGCCCCGGCGATTGTTGCCGCCCATTTCCGCACTGCGTCGAACCGCGACCAGACCGATGTGATCGGCATTCTGCCCGGCAAGATCATCACCGAACACCTGCACGAGGAGATCCCGGTGCAGGACGGTGACAAGCGGCCCGACATTGCCCGAGACCTGATCAAGATCGCGGTGATCGAACGGCACGGCAAGAACGGCAATGTCGCCACCGGCTTTGTGCACGGGTTCGAATTGAAGCGCGGGGCCATCGCCTCGACCGTCTGTCACGATCATCACAACATCGCCGTGGTGGGGGCCGATTATGACGACATGGCGCTGGCGGCCAACCGGCTGGCCGAGATCGAGGGCGGGTTTGTCGTCACCGAAGGGGGCAAGGTTCTGGCGGAACTGGCGCTGCCGGTTGCCGGGCTGATGTCTTTGCTGACCTTTGAAGAGGTCCGCGACCGGCTGGTCGCCCTGCGGGACGCAGCGAAATCGCTGGGGGTTATGTTGGAAGAGCCGTTTCTGCAACTGGCCTTCCTTGCCCTGCCGGTAATCCCGATGCTGAAAATCACCGACCGGGGTCTGGTCGATGTGGCCAAGTTCGAAATCATCGGCTGAAACGAAAGAAGCCGGGCGTTGCCGCCCGGCCAGTTTCACGAACAAGGGACGTTCGTGGGTGTTATGGCTCAGTTCTTGAACTTCCGGATCTGGCCCGACCGCAGGCGCGACAGGTAGCTGTCCAGCTCGCCCCTCACGATCGGCATCAGGAAGTAAAGCGCCACGATGTTGACAACGGCCATGGCGAAGATCGCCGCATCCGAGAAGTCGATCACCGGGCTAAGGCTGGCGGCGGCGCCGATCACCACGAAGAGGCAGAAGATGATCTTGAACACCAGTTCCGTGATTTTGCCTTCGCCGAACAGGTAGGTCCATGCCTTGAGCCCGTAGTAGGACCAGCTGATCATGGTCGAGAAGGCGAACAGGATCACCGCAAGCGCCAGCACATACTGGAACCAGCCAAAGGCCGAGGAGAAGGCGGCAGAGGTCAGGGCGACGCCCTTGTTGCCGTCCACGGTCTGGATGGTCGATGCGCCTTCGTCCAAGAGGTAAAGGCCGGTTGCCGGATCCTGGATCAACTGCCCGGTGATGATGATGACCAGCGCGGTCATGGTGCAGATCACCACGGTGTCGATGAAGGGTTCCAGAAGCGACACGAATCCTTCGGTGATCGGTTCCTTGGTCTTCACGGCAGAGTGCGCGATGGCGGCAGAGCCGACCCCGGCCTCGTTCGAGAAGGCGGCCCGCTTGAAGCCCTGGATCAGCGCGCCGACCATACCGCCCGCAACACCGGCCCCGGTAAAGGCGCCCGCAAAGATCTGGCCAAAGGCCCAACCGATCTTGTCGATATTCATCAACAGGATGATCAGCGCGGCGGCGACATACATCACCCCCATGAAGGGCACGACCTTTTCAGTGACGCTGGCGATGGATTTCAGCCCGCCGACGATCACAAGGAAGACGATCACGGCAAAGACCACCCCGGTGATCCAGCCCGGATAGTCACCGATCACATTGGTCAACTGGGCATGGGCCTGATTGGCCTGGAACATGTTGCCGCCGCCGAAGGCGCCAAGGATGCAGAAGATCGCGAAAAGCACCGCAAGGAACTTGCCCGCGGGCAGGCCACGTTCGGCAAAGCCCTTGGTCATGTAATACATCGGGCCACCGGAGACGGTGCCGTCGTCGTATTCATTGCGGTATTTGACGCCCAGCGTACATTCTGTGAATTTCGATGCCATGCCCAGAAGACCGGCAAGGATCATCCAGAAGGTCGCGCCCGGGCCGCCGATGCCCACGGCCACCGCCACACCGGCGATGTTGCCAAGGCCGACGGTGCCGGACAGGGCGGTTGCCAGCGCCTGAAAGTGGCTGACCTCGCCCGCGTCGTTCGGGTCCGAATAATCGCCCCGGACAAGCCGGATCGCGTGGCCGAAGGTGCGGAACTGCACGAAGCCGAAGTAGAGCGTGAAGACGGTCGCCGCAATCACCAGCCACATCACGATCCAGGGGAAGCTTGTCCCCGGAAACGGGCTGAAGATGAAGTTGACGAACCAGCCCGTCGAATTGGCGAAGACTTCGTTCACCTTTTCATCAAGGCTTTGGGCCATGGCCGGGGCGGCGCCCAAGGCAAGGCCGGTCGCGGCCAGCGCCGCGGATTTGAAAATGCGTGTCATGTATGTCCCCCTGAAGGCTTACGGCACGATGGTGACGGGCACGGGTGCGGCCTGTGCAAGGCTGCCCGCGACCGACCCGAAGATGCGGCTGGCCATGCCGGAATGCCCGGTGCGGCCGATGACGATCTGGTTGGCGCCCGCCTCTTTCGCGGATGCGGCCAGAACCTCGGCGATATGGCCGTATTTGACCGAAGCCTCGACCGGGACGCCCGCGTCGCCAAGGCGCGACAGGACCGGGTCGATCAACGCGCTTTGCGCGCGCGCCAGTTCCTCGCTGCGGCGCTTGTGGCGCTCTTCCAGCTCGGTCGGTGTCAGGAACGAATAGGGTGACCATTCCAGCACATGGACCAGCAGCACGCTGCCGCCCTGTGCCTTGGCGCGATCGACCGCGAACTCCAGCGCCCGGTTTGCGCTTTCGCTGCCGTCAAAGCCGACGACGATTTTTTGGGGCATCTTGTCCCTCCCTCTTTTGATTATGTCCCTTTGGACAGGGTCAGTATGCCATTGAAATCGGCGGAAATGATCGCCTCATTTTCCTTGATTTCGGAAAATTTCCGGAAATACTCGAGTGAAACGCGGCATGAGTGGGAAAATTTACAATGGATACATTGGATATCCGTATTCTTTCTGTTCTTCAGAAAGACGGGCAGATTTCGATGGCCCGCCTGTCGGAAGAGGTCGGGCTATCCCTGTCGGCCTGTCACCGGCGGGTAAAACTTTTGGAGCAGTCCGGCAAGATCGCGAATTACGCGGCGCGGTTGAACCGCCGCGCAATCGGGCTGGAAATTCAGGTTTTTATCGAGGTGCAGCTGACCAGCCAGCGGCGCGAGGATATCGCTGCCTTTGAAGAAGCCATCGCGCGGATGCCCGAGGTTCTGGAATGTCACCTGATCTCGGGCGAGTTCGATTACCTGATGCGGGTGGCGGCGCGGGATACAAGCGCCTACGAGGCGCTCTATCGCAACCGTCTGTCTGACATTCCGTCGGTGGCCAAGATGAAAACCCTGCTGAGCCTGTCGACCGTCAAGGAATTCCGGGGCTTCTATCTGGAAGGGTAGGGGCCGGGTGTCCCGGCCCCTATCGCTATCAGGCGGCCTTGGCGGTTTCCGGCGACAGGGCCGCCAGCGCATCGAACTGCGCAAGGAAGACCTCGCCGGTCAGATCGTCAAGGAAGTGCGTCTTCTTCAGCCGGTCCATGACCGGGCCTTTGACCTCGGACAGGTGGAACCGGACGCCCAGCTCCTTCAGGCGGGTGTTGATCGCCTCGAGGCTTTCGAGGGCGGACATGTCCACCTCGTTCACTGCCGGGCACATCAGCACCACGTCGCGGATCGGGCAATCCTGCACCACCCGGTCAAGGATGTAGTCCTCGAGGAAGCGGGCGTTGGCGAAATAGAGGCTTTCGTCGACCCGGATGGTCAGCAGGCTGGGCGAGGTCAGCACCGCGTGCCGCTTCACGTTGCGGAAGTGTTGGGTGCCGGGGACAAGGCCCACCTCGGCGATATGCGGCTTGGAGGTTTTGTAGAGGTGCAGGGCGATGGACAGGATCACGCCCGCCGACACGCCCGCCTCGACCCCCATGGCCAATGTCACGGTGATGGTGGCGGCCACGGCAAGGAAATCGGCAAAGGAATAGCCCCAGGCCTTTTTCAGGATCGACAGGTCCACAAGCGACAGGACCGCGACGATGATCGTGGCGGCCAGCGTCGCCTTCGGCAGGAAGAAGACCAGCGGCGTCAGGGCGACGGCGGCGATGGCAAGGCCCACGGCGGTAAAGGCCCCGGCGGCGGGGGTTTCGGCGCCCGCGTCAAAGTTCACGACCGAGCGGGCAAAGCCCCCGGTGACCGGATAACCGCCGGTGAAGGCCGCGCCGACGTTCGCCATGCCAAGGCCGATCAACTCCTGATCCGGCTTGATCCGCTGCCGCTTCTTGGCTGCCAAGGTCTGCGCGACCGAGATGGATTCGACGAAGCCGATGATGGAGATCAGGATCGCGGGGATCAGAAGCTGGCCCACAAGTTCCGACGACAGGTCGGGCAGGGTCAGGGGCGGCAGGCTTTGCGGCACCTCGCCCACGACGGCGACGCCCCGGTCGGCCAGTCCCAGACCCCATGTGGCGACGGTGGTCGCCACCACGGCGGCAACCGGCCCGGCCTTCGTGATCACATCGGCAAGGCGCGGGCCAAGCCCGTAGCTGCGCAACAGCGGCTTCAGCCCCTTGCGGACCCAGAACAGGAAGGCCGTGGCGGCAATGCCGATGATGGCGGTGATCAGGTTCATCTGTCCTAGGTTGTGCCACAGGCTTTCCAGCCGATGGATCAGCGTGTGTCCTTCGCTTTTGATGCCCAGGATATGGCCGACCTGACTGGTGGCGATCAGGATGCCCGAGGCGGTGATGAAGCCCGCGATGACCGGGTGCGACAGGAAGTTGGCGATGAAGCCTAGACGAAGGAAGCCAAGGATCAGCAGGAAGACCCCCGACAGAAACGCAAGCGTCAGCGCGGCGGCGGCGTATCCCATCGTCCCGCTTTCGGCGACTTGCCCCACGGCGGCGGCGGTCATCAGCGACACAACCGCGACCGGCCCGACCGCCAGCGCCCGGCTGGTTCCGAACATGGCATAGAAGATGATCGGCACGATCGAGGCATAGATACCCGCCTCGGGCGGCAGCCCGGCGAGCAGGGCATAGGCCAGTGATTGGGGGACCAGCATGATCGTCACGATCACGGCGGCGATCAGGTCGTTCGATAGGGCGCCCGTGTCGTAGGTCCGGCCCCAGTCAAGGATCGGCATGTAGCGGGCGAGGGTCTTGGGGATCATTGCAGTAATCCAAAGGCGAAAGAGAAAAGGGCCGACAGGGGGGCCTGCCGGGGTCCCGACCCGCCCCGTTCTTGGGGCGGTCCGGTGCGTTTGTTAGCTGGAAACCGTTACTTTTTCCGGTTTGACCATCCATTCGCGGCCACGCAGCATGGCCTTCCAATAGATCGGCGGCAGGGCGGTTTCCTTCAGCCACCAGGCCAGCCGCGTCGGCTTGGTCCCGTTCAGCAGCCATTTCGGGAAAGAAGGCAGCAGCGCACCGCCATAGCCAAACTCGGCCAGAACGATCTTGCCACGCTCAACGGTCAGCGGGCAGGAGCCATAGCCGTTGTATTGCACCTGCGGGCCCTTGCCGTCGATGTCGGCGGCCAGATTGGTGGCCACGATGGGGGCCTGCATCCGGGCGGCGGCGGCAGTTTTGGCGTTGGGGGCGTTCATCACGTCGCCAAGGCTCCAGATGTTGTCATAGGTCTTGTGGCGCAGGGTGGCCTGATCCACATCGACCCATCCAGCGGCATCGGCCAGCGGCGACACGCGGATGAAATCGGGCGCGGTCTGCGGCGGGGTGACATGTATCATGTCGAACTCGACCGTGACCCGTTCCTTCGGTGTGTCCGGTTTGGCCACTTCGAAGGTGGCCGTGCGGGCCGTGCCATCCACAGCCACAAGGTTGTGGAAGAAGTTCAGCGTCGCGTCGTATTTCTGGACATATTCTTCAAGCGCGGGGACGTAATCCTTGACCCCGAACAGCACGCCGCCCGCGTTCATGAACTGGATGTCGATGTCCTTCAGCACGCCGGTCCGGAACCAGTGGTCGCCGGACAGGTACATCGCCTTTTGCGGGGCACCCGCGCATTTGATCGGCATCGGTGGCTGGGTGAACAGGGCGCGGCCCTCTTTCAACTCTTTCACCAGCTTCCAAGTGTAGGGGGCCAGATCATAGCGGTAGTTGGAGGTGACGCCGTTCTTGCCCAGCGTTTCTACCAGTCCCTCGACCTTGTTCCAGTCGAGTTTCAGCCCCGGCGTGACGACCAGACGTTTGTAGCCGACAACCCGGCAGCCATCGAGGATAACGGCATTGTCCTTGGGCTCAAAGGCCGCGACGGCGGATTTGATCCAATGGACCCCTTTGGGGATCAGGCTGCCCATGGTCTTGGCGGTGTCCTGCGCGTCAAAGACGCCGCCGCCAACCAAGGTCCAGCCGGGTTGGTAGTAGTGGATGTCGGCGGGGTCGATGATGGCGATGTCCAGATCGGGCTTGCGCGCCTTCAGCGACGAGGCGACCGAGATGCCGCCCGCGCCCGCGCCGACGATCACCACGTCATAGCTGGCGTCGGTCTGGGTCGTCGGGGTCTTGCCGCCGTTGACAATGCGGCGCACCACACCGCCCATGTCATAGCCCGCCGCCTTGGTGGCCGACAGGATGTCCGCCGGGGCCATTGTCGCCGCCTGGCTGAGCGACCAGAGCGTCGCCGACCGGGTGCCGGTCCGGCAGTAGGCAAGCACCGGGCCGGGCAGGGTATCAAGCGCGGTCCCGAAATCGGCGGCGTCCTGATCGCTTACCTTGCCGGCGACGATCGGCAGATAGGCGATTTCCAGCCCCGCGGTTTTCGCGGCGGATTCGATCTCTTCATAGGTCGGCTGATCCGCGGCCTCGCCATCGGGGCGGTTGCAGATGATCGCGCGGAAGCCCGCGGCCTTGATCGCGTCGATGTCGGAGGCAGCGATTTGCGGCGAAACCGAGATCCGCGATGAAATTGTCTTGATGTCCATATGTCCCGTTCCTGTGCTGTGCCGCCCAAAGGTGGCAAGGCCCGGCGCTGTGGCCGGGCCTTTAAAAGTGTCTTCAGAGGCCGTTGACCGGCACCTTCAGCATCTTCTTGCCGTCCTTGTCGGTCGGAATTTCGCCCGCGCGCATGTTCACCTGCAGCGAGGGGATGATCAGCTTGGGCATATCAAGGGTCGCATCGCGTTCGGTGCGGAACTTGACGAAATCGTCTTTGGTCTTGCCGGTGCCGACGTGGATGTTGTGTTCCCGTTCTTCGCCCACGGTGGTTTCCCATTTGATGTCGCGACCGTTGGGGCCGTAGTCGTGGCACATGAACAGGCGGGTTTCATCGGGCAGCTCCAGCACCCGCATGATCGAATCGTAGAGGATGCCGGCATCGCCACCCGGGAAATCGGCGCGGGCCGATCCGCCGTCGGGCATGAACAGTGTGTCGCCAACAAAGGCCGCGTCGCCGATGACATGGGTCATGCAGGCGGGGGTATGGCCGGGGGTGTGGATCGCGAACCCGGTCATGGTACCGATCTGGTAGGTGTCGCCGTCCTTGAACAGCCGGTCGAACTGCGACCCGTCGCGCTGGAATTCGGTGCCTTCGTTGAAGACCTTGCCAAAAGTGTCCTGCACGATGGTGATGTTTTCACCGATGCCGATTTTGCCGCCCAGTTTGTCCTGAATGTAGGGCGCGGCGGACAGGTGGTCGGCGTGGACATGGGTTTCGATCTGCCATTCCAGCTTCAGCCCGTTGTCCTGCACGAACTTGATGATTTCGTCGGCGTTTTCATAGGTGATCCGCCCGGCGGCATAGTCGATGTCCATGACGCTGTCGACGATGGCACAGGCGTTCGAATTAGGATCCTTGACCACATAGGAAATCGTGTTTGTCGCCGGGTCGAAAAACGCGGTGACCTCGGGTTTGACCGAAAGATCGGTGGACGGAATGGCCATGATGAACTCCTCGTGTTCTGTCGTTCGGGGATATGTCGTCTTTACATATCGCAATATTGGAATGTGTATGTCTGTATACAAGGGGGGTGTCAAGAAATTCTGTCAGCGATTGGTACTGACAAAGGCGCGCAGGCGATCCGGGGCCAAAAGCATGATGCGGCCACGCCCCTGTTCGATCCAGCCACGCCGTTGAAATTCAAGCAATTGGCGCGATACGACCTCGCGCGCGGTGCCCAGTTCGGCGGCAAGCTGTTGGTGCGTTGCCTGCACCCCGGACCCATCCGACAGTTCCAGAAGCTTGTCGGCCAGCCGCATGTCGATTCGATGAAAGGCAATTTCCTCGATCGTCAGGAACAGGTCGGCCATGCGCTGCGAATAAGAGGCGAAGACGAATTTCCGAAATGTCGCGGAGGAGGCGATGAGCCGGTCGAATGCGGCCTTTGGCACGGCGATCGCCTCTGCCTCGGTCTCGGCGATGCCTTCGGCGGAATAGGGCTCTTCGCCGATCAGGCAGGCGGTTGTCAGAACGCAGCTTTCCCCAGCGTGCACCCGGTAGAGGACAATCTCGCGCCCGCCTTCGGTCGCTTGCTGCACCCGCACCACGCCCCGCGTCACCAGAAGCAGATGATCCGGGGTCTGGCCCACTCCAAAGACAGACGCGCCCTTGGGGACGGTCACCACATGACCCGCGGCACGGGCAAGGTCGAGGGGGGAAAGGGCGCTGTCCATGCCCCGACTATCGGTCAAAGCTGTCCGGAGGCAAAGACGTTTCAGGGGATCCTGCCTGCGGCGGATGATCCACAGTTGACAGGCGGCGCGCGCTGTCGTTCCACTGCGCCCATGATCAAAGGTATTCTTTTCGACAAGGACGGCACGCTGTTCGATTTCAACGCGACATGGGGGGCGTTTACCGAAACGCTGCTTTTGTCCGAAGTCGGTGGCGATCTGGACCGTGTTCAGCAACTGGCCGACCGGCTGGGCTATGACCTTGCCAACAAAGTCTTCTTTCCCGGGTCCATCGTCATTGCCGAAACGGTGGATGTGGTCGCGAGCCACATCCTGCCGCTGCTGCCCGAGACCGACAAAGCGTCGCTGATCAGCCGGATGAACGGGCTGGCGGCGCAGGTGCCGCAGATCGAAGCGGCCCCGCTTGTGCCCTTTGTCGAGGGCCTGAAGGCGAGGGGGCTGCTTATCGGGGTTTGCACCAATGATGCCGAGGCGCCCGCGCGGTCCCATCTGGGCCGGGCCGGGGTCGAGGAGGCGTTCGATTTCATCGCCGGTTACGACAGCGGGCATGGGGCGAAACCGGCCCCCGGTCCGCTTCTGGCTTTTGCCCGTGCGGTCGATCTGGACCCCGCGCACTGCATCATGGTGGGTGACAGCCTGCACGACCTGCACGCCGGGCGGGCGGCGGGGATGCGCCCGGTGGGTGTGTTGACCGGCCCGGCCGGGGCAGAGGAACTGGCCACCGCGGCCGAAGTCGTGCTGGACAGCATCGCCGACCTGACCGACTGGGTGGACAGGCAGAATACCTGAAAGAAATACGACAGGTTCTGTCGCTGATGCGCCAACCAAGCCGCCCGGACCGTGCGAGACTTTTCCCAACAACAGGAGAGTCTCCATGGCCGATACGCCAAACCGCCGCCGCCGTTCCGGTGGCCGCGCTGCCAACACCGCCAAACGCAGCGCCGAATTGTTCAAGCAAAGCCCCTGGCGCCTGCCGGTCAACACCGACCGGCCCACCGAACCGCTGGGCCCGGAGGGGGTCGAGGCGATTCATGATGGCGCCATGCGCATCCTGGAAGAGATCGGGATCGAGTTTCTGAATCAGGAAGCGATCGAGCTTTTCAAGGAAGCAGGCTGCAAGGTCGCGGGCACCAACGTGAAGATGGGCCGCGACTGGGTGATGGAGATGGTCGGCAAGGCCCCGGCCCAGTTCACGATCACCCCGCGCAACCCGGACAAGCAGATCACGGTCGGTGGCAAGCACATCCTGTTTGGCAACGTGTCGTCGCCGCCCAACTACTTCGACCTTGAGATCGGGCGCAAGGTGTCGGGCAACCGCGAACAGTGCGCCAACCTGCTGAAACTGACCCAGCATTTCAACTGCATCCATTTCGCGGGCGGCTACCCGGTCGAACCTGTGGATGTTCATGCCTCGGTCCGGCATCTGGACGTGGTCCATGACAAGCTGGTGCTGACCGACAAGGTGGCCCATGCCTACAGCCTTGGCCGGGAACGGGTCGAGGATGTGATGGAGATGGTGCGGATCGCCGGGGGGCTGACCCATGAGGAGTTTGAATCCCGCCCGCATATGTACACCAACATTAACTCTACCTCTCCGCTGAAGCATGACGAGCCGATGATCGACGGCTGCCTGCGGCTGGT
Organism: Marivivens marinus; assembly: GCF_035969385.1. Taxonomy (NCBI): domain Bacteria; kingdom Pseudomonadati; phylum Pseudomonadota; class Alphaproteobacteria; order Rhodobacterales; family Paracoccaceae; genus Marivivens; species Marivivens marinus. The sequence continues at coordinate 159,978 of NZ_JAYKKJ010000007.1, forward strand.
GCGCAAGGGGCAGGCGGTTTATGTCACCCCCTTCACGCTGGCGGGCGCGATGGCGCCGGTGACCATGGCGGGGGCCGTGACCCTGTCGATCGCCGAGGCGCTGTCGGCAATTGCACTGTTCCAATATGTGCGCCCGGGCTGTCCCTGCGTCATCGGCACCTTTACGTCGAACGTGGACATGAAGTCGGGCGCGCCCGCCTTTGGCACACCTGAATACATGCGCGCCACCCAGATGACCGGCCAGATGGCCCGGTTCTACGGGCTGCCGATGCGGGCGTCAGGGTCTTGCGCGGCCAACGTGCCGGACGGGCAGGCGATGTGGGAAACGTCGAACGCGCTGTGGTCGGCGGTGCAATCGGGCACCAACGTGGTCTATCACGCGGCAGGCTGGCTGGAGGGCGGGCTGATCGCCAGCCCCGAGAAATTCGTCATGGATTGCGAGGTAATCCAGATGATCCAACGCTATCTGGAGCCGGAGATCTGCGACACCAGCCCCGAGGCCATTGCCGTCGAGGCCATCAAAGAGGTCGGCCCGAACGGCCATTTCTTTGGCATCCAGCACACGCAGGACCGCTATCAGACCGCCTTCTACGAACCCTTTGTCAGCGACTGGCGCAACTTCGAGGCCTGGGAAGTGGCGGGCAGCGTCTGGACGCCGGAACGGGCGCATCGGGTGTTCAAGGACATCATCGCCAATTTCGAGGCCCCGCCGATGGATGCGGGAATCGCCGAGGAACTGGCTGACTTCGTCGCACGCCGCAAGGCAGAGGGCGGCGCGCCGACAGATTTCTGAGGCGCGCCTTTTCGGCAGCAGAGCAATCACGGTTTGTCGATTGCACCCAAAGCCCGCCGGGTCGCGCAGCGGCCCGGCACCCGCCAAGCCGAACAAGTCCTGTGCGCAAATGAAGGAGGCGCGGGCGCGTCCTCCCTGCTAGGACTGGGAAAAAGGAGCCTTTGCCCATGTCCGATCTCGAATTCGCGCTTGATACCTTTGGCGATGTCACCGTCGGGCCCGATGGGCAGTTGATCCCGCAGGATCAGGTGATCCGCGACGTGGTCGAACAGGCGGTTCTGGCCGATGAACTGGGGGTCGACTATTTCGGCCTTGGCGAACATCACCGCGACGATTTCGCGGTCTCCTCGCCCGAGGTCTTGCTGGGTGTCATTGCTGGACGGACCAGCCGCATTCGCCTAGGCACCGCCGTCACGGTCCTGTCCACGGATGACCCCGTGCGCCTGTTCCAGCGGTTTTCGACCCTTCAGGCGGCCAGCGGCGGCCGGGCCGAGGTGATCCTTGGCCGCGGGTCGTTCACCGAAAGCTACGGGTTGTTCGGCCACGACCTGCACGACTATGACCTGCTGTTCGAAGAAAAGCTGAACCTGTTTCACCGGCTGTTGCAGGGCGGTCCGGTGGAATGGTCGGGCCAGACCCGGCCCGCCCTGACCGGGCAGGAGATTTTCCCGCCCCTTGGCCCCAAGGGCCTGCCGACATGGATCGGGGTCGGGGGCAGCCCGGAATCGGTGGTGCGGGCGGTCCGCTATGACCTGCCGATGATCCTTGCCATCATCGGCGGCAACCCGACGCGGTTCCGGCCCTTCGTCCAGCTGTATCACGATGCCTATGCCAAGCTGGGCAAGCCGCCCCGCCCGCTGGGGGTTCATTCGCCCGGCCATGTCGCCGAGACGGAAGAACAGGCACAGGAAGAGGCCTGGGCAGGCTACCGCGTGCTGCGTGACCGGATCGGGCGCGAGCGCGGCTGGCCCCCCGCCGACAAGGCGGAATTTCTGCGCGAGGTCAGCCACGGGTCAATGTATGTCGGCACGCCCGAGACCGTGGCCCAGAAGATCGCCCGGACCATCCGGGCGCTGGGCCTGACCCGGTTCGAGATGAAATATTCCCAAGGCACTCTGCCGCATCCGGCGCTGATGACATCGATCGAGCTGTATGCCACCCGCGTCATCCCCCGTGTCCGCGAGTTGCTGGCCGACGACGCGGGTTAGGATATCCCCACTGTCCCGGCCATGGGCCGCCTGCTAGGGTCTGCGAAAAGGGCAGGGACGATGACGCAGGCAGATATCCGGATCGAGGTAGAGAACTTCGGGGCCTTCTTCGAGGCGCCCTTTGCGGCCTATGGGCCGGACAGCGCCTATGTCTCGCCGCTCAAGGCCGACCTGCGCCGGTTTCTGGACAAGACACGCAACCCGCTGTTCAAGGATCCGGGTAGCGACCTGACCTATTTCACCGCCCATCGCGGGGGGCAGGTGTTGGGGCGGATCACCGCCCATGTGCATGGCGCGTCGAAACGGCTGCATGGGGTGAACCGCGCCTATTTCGGTTATTTCGATTGTGCCGATGATCCGGCTGCCGCCCGTGCCCTGCTGCTCGCGGCCGAGGCGTGGGCCCGGGACCGGGGTCATGACGAGATTGCGGGGAACTTCAACTTGACCGCGATGCAGCAGATCGGGGTTGTGACCGAGGGGTTTGAAGCGGCCCCCTTCCTCGACCAGATATGGTCGCCGCCGCAGATCGCCCGGCATCTGGAGGCCAATGGCTATGAACCGGTCTTTCCGATGACGACCTTCGCCGTCGATCTGACCCGGTCCGACCCGCCCGCGATCGGGCCGAAGCAGCAGGCGATCCTTGATGACCCGGATTTCACATTCGCCCCGATCACCCGCCGCACCATCCCGCAGCGGATGGAAGAGGCGCGCGCGGTCCTGAATGCCTCATTTGCTGAAAACCCGATGTTCGTGCCGGTCACCGAGGAAGAGTTCCATTTTCAGGCCAAGGACATGAAATGGGTCATGGACCCGCGCATTTCGGCGGTGCTGCACCACAAGGGGCGGCCGGCCGCCTGCATCATCTGCGTGCCCGACCTTAACCCCTTCCTGAAGAAGGTGCGGTCGCGGATGGGGCTGCTTGCGCCGTGGCATTTCCTTCGTCACCGGCTGACCAACCGACGCGCGGTCCTGATCTTTTCCGGTGTGATCCCGGAATTGCAGGGGCAGGGGGTCAACCCGGTGGTCCTGCACCGGGTGTTCATGGCGGCGAAACGGGCCGGGTATACCCATGTCGCCAATACCTGGATCGCGGATGAAAACGGGCCCAGCCTTGCCCAGAAGGAAAAGGCCAGCGCGGGGGCGATGCACCGGCTGCACCTGTTCCGAAAATCGCTCGATCCCGCGCCAATCGGATAAAAACGGGCGAATTGTCGCCAGATCGCCCCTCTGCTGCCGCGCGGTTGCCTTGGTTGCCTGCCAAGGACCATGCGGTGGGGCGAGATGAAGAGGATGCGACATGCGTCGAGCATTTACTGCGGTGGGCTTTGCCGTGGCTTTCCTCCTGTCCGCTGGGCAGGTGCAGGCCTCGAACGGCTGCCAGATCCCGACCAATCAGCAGGCCCTGTTTCAGGACATCGACCGGGGCTTGAACCAGATCCGGCGTCAGAACGGGCTGCGCGGCCTACGCTACAACGCGGAACTGAGCCAGGCGGCGACCAACCATGCCTGCGATATGGCCGTTCGGGGGTACTTCAGCCACACGGGTCGCAACGGGTCCACGGTGCAGCGGCGGGCCCGGAGTGCCGGCTATCGCGATTGCCTGATTGCCGAGAACATCGCCCACGGCACGCCCTATGCCGCGCCGAGTGCAGTGCTGAACGGCTGGATGAACTCGGAAGGGCATCGGTTCAACATGATGCTGGACCGGGTGCAGGATTATGGGATCGGCATCGCCGTCGATCACAACGGCCCCTATTGGGTGCTGGTGCTGGCCAAGGGCTGCTGAGGGGTAGGGTGGGTTGAAACCCACCCTACGACATCGGTGGGGTCTGGTGTAAGGTGGGTCTTGACCCACCGCCCGTCTAGATGTCCATCCAGATCGTCACCGGCCCGTCGTTGACAAGGCCGACCTGCATATCCGCGCCGAACCGCCCGGTTTCGACCGGAACGCCCTGTGCTCGCAGCGCATCTGCGAAGGCAAGGTAGAGCCGTTCGCCGGTGTCCGGCGCGGCGGCGGCGGAAAATCCGGGGCGGTTGCCGCTGCGGGTGTCGGCAGCAAGGGTGAACTGGCTGACCACAAGGGCCGACCCGCCAATGTCCACGACCGAGCGGTTCATCTTTCCCGCCTCGTCCTTGAAGATGCGCAGCTTGGCCACTTTGGCGGCCAGTTTCGCTGGGGCGTCCTCTGTGTCCCCGTCCATCGCGCAGACCAGAACCAGCAGACCCTGACCGCAGGCGCCGACCAGACCCCCGTCTACGTGAACGGTGGCCTGCGTGACCCGCTGGATCAGTGCCCTCACAGCTCTGACGCCCAGGGCGGGTTGGCCCCGGCGCGGCTGACGGTGACGGCTGCGGCCTTTGCGCCAAGTTCCACAGCGGCCCGCAGGGTTGCCTCGTCCGCGTCGTCCAGCCCGTCAAGGGTCAGCGCCTCGGCCTGATGCAGCCCGGCGAGGAAGCCCGCGTTGAACGTGTCGCCCGCGCCGACGGTGTCCACCACCTCGACCCGGCTGGCAGGCACGTCAAAGGTGCCATGGTCACAGATCACCGTCACCCCGTCCGCGCCGCGCGTGACCAGAACGACCGAGGCGGCACAGCTGTCGCGGAAAGCTTCCCCGTCCGTGCTGCCGGTGATCCATTCCAGATCTTCGTCGGACACTTTGATGATGTCGGCACAGGCGAACATGACGTTCAGCCGTTCGCGATAGGCGGACTCGTCCTTGATGAAACCGGGGCGGATGTTCGGGTCCACCATCACCGGCGCGGTTCCGGCGACCCGCCGCGCGAGCGCCTCGTAGGCCTGGCCGCAGGGTTCCACGACCAAAGAAATGCCCCCGAAGAAATAGGCCTCGGCAGCGGTTTCGGGCAGGTCATCGGGGGTGATCATCCGCCCGGCGGTGTTTTCATCGTAGAAGGCGTATTTGGCGTGGCCGTTGGTCAGGGTGACAAAGGCCAGCGTGGTCGGCCTGTCCGACCGGATCAGGTGGCCGGTGCCCACCTTGGAGGCTTCGAGCGAGGCCAGAAGCTGCTGTCCGAACAGGTCGGTCGAGACACCTGACAGAAACCCGGTCGGCGCCCCAAGCCGCCCCAGCGCGATGGCGGTGTTGAACACCGCGCCACCCGCATAGGGGGCAAAGGCGGGTTCACCGGCGGCGCTTTCACGCGGCAGCATGTCAATCAGGGCTTCGCCACAGGCAAGGATCATCGGGCCATTCCTTCTTCAGAGACGCGCGACTGATAGCGCAAACATTTCCGCGAGGCGAGCGGTTTCCGCCGGGTCAGCCCTGTTGCGTCGCCATGACATAGCCGACCGCCCCCGCCACGATCAGCCCGATCAGAACAGCAAAGGCGATCTTCCATGCCGACCAGGGTCGTTCGCCCTGCACCCGTCCGGTCTGGCCGTTCACGACGAACCGATAGGTTTCGCCCCGATATTTGTAGGCGGCCATCCAGACCGGCAGCAGGATATGCTTGAAGGTCACGGCGCTGACCGTCGTGTCGATGTTGTGGACCCGCTGATGGTCGCCACCGATGTCGAATTTCACGTCCCGCAGGATGATCCGGTCCATGATCGTCCGCGCCTCGGTAAACCCGTCGGCCAGTTCGACCTGATAGCCCTCAGCCCGGAACCCGGCAAGGTAGTCCGGCGCATAGGGTTCCACCCGCGACAGATCCCAGGGTTCCAGCGCGTCGGTGTAGCGTTTGGGCAGGCTGCGCGAGGCCAGCACCAACACATCGTCGAAGAACCGCGCAACCCGACCGGATTTCGGCCGCCAGCGGGTCTTGCGCACCCGCACGGTCTGTCGTTTGCCATCGCGCACGACGGTGCGAGTTTCGTAGTAATCGTCGCCCCGTTCGCCCCGGTAGCTGGACTTCGTATCGGCGTCGAAGGTCCAGTAGGGGACATAGATGCCGTTCATCCGGCGGCCCTTGCGAGCATAGTCGCGAAGGCCGTTCGGCGCGAACCACAGCCGACCCAGCCAATCGGTCATCGCCTTGCGGGCCTGGGTTTCGTCCAGAACGAAGGGGACCAGCCCCTTGGGCTTGATGTGCCGGTGCGTGCCCGTGTCAGTGACGACCGGGGTGGCGCAGAACGGGCATTCGGCGGCGTGGTCCTTTTCCCCCAGATCGGTCTGCGCCCCGCAGTTGGGGCAGGTCACGACGCGGGTTTCTTCGATCTCGGCCTCGGGCAGGTGGTTTTCGATGGCGGTCCGGAAATCCAACTCGCGGATGGCGCCGCCGGCCCAGGGCCCCCGGTCGATCGCCTGCTCGGCGCCGCAATGGTCACAGATCAGCCGGTCAGCGCCGGGGTCAAAGCGCATGTCCGCGCCGCATTGGTCGCAGGGAAAGCGGTGTTCGGTTTCGGGCGCGGTGGTGGCAGAGCCGTCAAAGTCGGACATGTCAGGGCGCTTTGGTCTGGAAGGGGTGGGGCAGGGCGGGCCTGCCCCCTTGCAAGGCTCAGATACCGGGGGGCGGGGGCGGCGGCATCACCGTGAACAACTGCGCCAGTTCGGCCACGTCGCCCGCGGGCATCCAGCCGTCCTGCCCCTGCGTCCAGACCATGCTGGCGCGGGTCAGGGCACCATCGGTGACCATCCGGCCCATGGAGGCCTTGGAATAGGGGCCTTTTACCTCGCCCCCTTCGGCGATGTGCCAGACGTGTTCGACGGGGGGCGGGGGCGGCGGGGCCATCGGCGCGGCCTGCGGCGCGGGGGCACGGCCCCACGGGCCCGATTGGGTCGCCATCTGCTGTGCCATGGCCATGCCCATCCCGGCGCCCATGCCCGCGCCCATCGCGCCCGAGGCATCGCCGCCTTTCATCAGGGCCTCGGCGGTGGCGTATTTCAGGTGATCGCCCAGATCGCCCGTCAACCCGCGCGAGGTGCGGGTATCCAGCGCCGCCTCGACCGCCGGGGGCAGGCTGATGTTTTCGATATAGAGCTCGGGGACGGACAGGCCGTATTGCTCCATCACCGGTTCAATGGCCGTGGCGATATGTTTGCCCAGATCGGCGGTATTGGCCGCCATATCCAGCACCGGGATGCCGGACCCGGCGATCACCCGGCTGAATTCCTGAACGATGATGTTGCGGATCTGGAAGCTGATCTCGTCCATGGTGAATTCACCATCGGTGCCGACGATTTCCGACATGAACCGGGCCGGGTCGGACACTTTGACCGTATAGGTGCCAAAAGCGCGGATGCGGGTCGGGCCGAATTCCGGATCACGCAGGATGATCGGGTTCTTGGTGCCCCACTTGAGGTTCGCAAACCGGGTGGTGTTGATGAAATAGACCTCTGACTTGAAGGGCGACTGGAACCCGTGGTCCCAGTGCTGCAACTTCGTCAGGATCGGCATGTTGTTGGTTTCCAGCATGTAGAGGCCGGGGGTGAAGACATCGGCCAGCTGCCCTTCATGAACGAATACGGCGGCCTGCCCTTCGCGCACGGTCAGCTTGGCCCCGTATTTGATCTCGTGGCCTTCGCGTTCGAACCGCCAGACCATCGTGTCGCGGGTGTCATCGACCCAATGGATCACGTCGATGAATTCGCCCTTCAGAAAATCGAGAATGCCCATGTGGTGGTTCCTTTCTTGGTCAGACGGGGCCTGTTTCCAGGTATTCACGCGCCAGTTGCCGCGCGATCGGCGCGGCTTCGGCGGCGCTCATGCCTGGGTATAGCCGGTCGTCATACAGCATTTTGAGGAGGAGTTCGTCGTGGCTGGTCAAGAGCCCGAATTCCTCGTCGTCGTTGAAAATGGAGGGGCGGGCGCGGGGGCTGTCGTTGGCCAGCCCCATGCCCTGCGCCAGTTCCTCGTGGATGCAGGACAGGCGCATCATGTCGGGATGTTCCGCCCGGATCAGGACGATTGCCTGCCGGTAAGTGGCGGTGCCTGGCACGAAGGTGCCGATGACAATGCAATACTGGTCGCGCGGCAGGGTCAGGAAGGCGTTGACCGAGGCCTGCGACAGGTTCGGCTCCAGCGCCAGCAGCTCTGGCCCAAAGGCGCGCCTTTCGGCCTCGCTTAGAAACAGGACGTGGAAATTCGGGTTGGCGGTGGTCTGGGTGATCGGCACGCCGGTCAGCCCCGACAGGCGCCGTGCAAAGCTGGCCACGGCGTTGCGGTCGGTCACCCGCTGTTCAAACCCGACGCTGTCGCCAAAGCGGATGTTCATCCGGATCGGGCTGTCCCAGCGGTGGATCGAATTGATCCGCTGTTGCGACCGAAGCACCCCGCCGTTGTCGGTATATTCCTCGAACAGGGCGATCCGGACGAAATTCTGCGCCAGTTGCACATCGGTAAAGGGCGTGTCGGGCCCGCCACCGTCTGTGCGCAACAACCCCTGCGCCAGAAGGTCGGCCTGCACCCGGCGATAATAAAGCGCTAGCGCCTCGCTTTGCGCATCCGGTACAGGATCGGGTGGCGGGGCGACCCGCGCTTCGGGCCGGGCCGAGGTATCGGGTGGGTTGGGGCCGCCAAAGGGCAGGTCGTCGCAGGCGGCAAGGGACAAGGTCCCTGCCACCAGCGCAAACCGGAAACCCCAGCGGCCCCGCATCCGGGCCTTATCCCGCGGCCGTGCCGATGGTGTCGCCGACCCCATCGTTGCGGGCCTTGGCGCTGGCCAGCGTGGCCTTCAACTCGGCTTCCATCTTCTGCAGCTCGACCTCGGCCTCGGCGCGCTTGCGTTTGCCTTCGTCGGCGATCTGCAGGCTTTCGTTGATGGTGGCGATCAGGTACTCGTTCGCCTCTTTCACCGCGTTGATGTCGAAGACGCCGCGTTCCATTTCCTCGCGGACGACCTTGTTGGCCTCGCGCAGGTTCTTGGCGTTTGCGGTCAGCAGTTCGTTGGTCAGATCGTTCGCCTCGCGCACGGCCTTTGCCGCCTCGGCGGACCGCTGGATGGTGACGGCCTGCGCCAGCTGGGTTTCCCACAGCGGCACGGTGTTCACGAGGGTCGAGTTGATCTTGGTGACCAGCGACTTGTCGTTTTCCTGAACCAGACGGATCGAGGGGAGCGACTGCATCGTGACCTGGCGGGTCAGTTTCAGGTCGTGCACCCGGCGCTCCAAATCGTCGCGGGCGGCGCGCAGGTCGCGCAGTTCCTGCGCCTTCATCACGCCCTGATCTTCGGGCGCGGCGGCAACCTCGGCCTCTTTCGCCGGGATGTCCTTTTCGTCCAGTTCCTTCAGCTTGGCCTCGCCCGCGGCGATGTAGATGGCCAGTTCGTCGTAGAAGGTCAGGGTCTTGTCATAAAGAACGTCGAGCGATTCAATGTCCTTCAGAAGCACATGTTCATGGCGCAGAAGGTCATCGGTGATCTTGTCGATCTGGCCCTGAACGCTTTCAAACCGGGCGACAAATTTGGCCATGGGCGCGGCGCGGCCCAACAGCTTTTCCCACCATGTCCGTTTGCGGCGCACGTCCAGTTCGGACACCGAAAAGCCCCGGATCGTGGTGACGATGTCGCGCAGGCTGTCGCCGGCGGGGCCGACGTCCTTGTTGCGGACACCCTGAAGCATCGACTGGCTGATTTCCTGCAGTTCGGCCTGCGCGCGGCTGCCGAAGCGGACGATGGAATTGGTGTCGCCCATGTCGATCTCGCCCATTGCGCGGCTGATCTCGGCGCTGGTCGGTTCGTCGGCGGCATCCAGCGTGATCAACTCCCCTTTCGGTTCGGGCAGGACCACGGCGGTGACCTTTTCAACCTCGGCAAGGGTCGCCTCGGCCTTCTGGCGGATGGTGTCGGACATATCTTCTGTTCCCTCTCGTTACTCGGGCCTGACGCCCTCGCGCTGCAAACGGTCGCGCAGCACCTTGATTTCTATTTCCATATCGCTGCGGTCATCCGTCAGCATTTTACGGGTCTTTGCGTCGAAACTTGTTTCCAGATCGGTCAGCAGCTGTTCGAAGTCGCCGCGTGCGGCCGGGTCTGCGCCCCTTCGGTAGAGATCGGCGAATTTGGCGGCGGCGTCGCGCGCGCCCATCAGGTAAACGCCCAGATATTTGCGGGCGCCGGTCAGGTCGCGAGGGTCTTCCTCGACGGTGCGGATCATCTCGCGGGCGGCGTTCTGGAACTGCACCACGCGCAGGTCCAGCTTGCGGTCCTTCAGGCTGGCCACATGGTCGGCCATGGCGGAAAGAAAGGCCTCTGCCTCGACCACGACCCGGGCAACGCGGTCTTGTTGGAAGGTGTCGATCCCTTCCATCCGCTTGTCCGACAAGGGGTCAATCCCGAAGGCGGCCACATGCAGGCCGGTGGCCGCGATGCCAAAGGCAATGGACCCGATCAGGCCTGCGTCGCCGGTCATGCCTGCCAGAAAGACCCCGATCCCGGTCAGGGCCGAGGCGAGCATCTTGCGGGGCAGGGCGGGGCGGCGGGCGATCTTGCGGGCGTCATAGGCGGCTTCGGCCCGCAAGCCTTCGTGCAGCAGCCATGCGGCAAGCGCAAGAATGCCCGCGCCGATCAGGCCCAGCATCAGCCCGGTCGGCCCTTCATTCAGCGATGTGAAGGCAAGGATGACCGGCGGCAGGAACAGAAGGTTGGCCTTGGTTCCGGCCGCATCGACCGTGACCTTGACCGATCCCTTGGGCGCAGTGCCCTTGCCCGCGCCATCGGGGCTGAATTCTCCGCCATAGCGTTTCGCCATCAAACCGCCCCCAGCCAGCCCGTGACCACGCCGAACATCAGCGCAAGCAACAGGAGATAGGCGATGGTGCTGAACGTCTTGCCCATGGGCACGTCCACTCCTCTGCCGGCCTTGGAAACCTCTGCCGCGCTTGTGGCCAGCACGCGCAACAAGATGATGACAGTGATCAGGGCGAGGCCCACAACCGCCACCAGAACAAAGAAAAGGATGATCCGTCCCATTGGTCGAATGCCCCCGCTTCAGAGGCAGGATAGGCAGCCGCGCCGCAGAAAGCGAGTGTGACCTGACGCCGACAAGAAAAAGTTGCACGACATCAGGCGGCCCGCGCGTGGCGTGTTTGCCAAGTGCCCCATCGCGAAAAACATGGGCGGGGGCGGTCCGATCCGCAAGGGGTCAATCGGTGCGGGATTTCCCCCTTGGTGGCTTGCGGGACCGGGTCGGGCGGGGGCGGGGTTTGTCGGCGGGTTTCAACTCTGCATCCAGCCCAAGCTGGTCACGCAGCACGCGGCGCTTGATCTCCTCCACCTCGCCTTCCTTCAGGTTGCCCAGTTGGAACGGGCCATAGGACACCCGGATCAGCCGGTTCACCACCGCGCCGACCGCCTCCATCGCGCGGCGAATTTCGCGGTTCTTGCCTTCGCGCAGGCTGATGGTCAGCCAGGAATTCGCGCCCTGTTGGCGGTCAAATGTCGCTTCCATCGGCTGGTAGCGCAGCCCCTCGACCTCGATCCCCTTGCGCAGCTGGTCCAGCTTTTCCTCGGATGGGGCCCCCTTGCAGCGGACCCGGTAACGGCGCAGCCAGCCGGTGGCGGGCAATTCAAGCCGCCGCTTCATCTCGCCGTCGTTGGTCAGCAACAGAAGCCCTTCGGAATTCAGGTCAAGCCGCCCGACGGACATGACCCGCGGCATATCGGCGGGCAGGTCGTCAAAGACCGTGGCCCGGCCCTTTTCGTCCCGCGCGCTGGTCACAAGGCCGGCGGGTTTGTGATACAGCCACAGACGCGGCGGTTCCGGTTCTGACACGGGTTTTCCGTCGACAAGAATACGGTCACGCGCGGTCACGTTCAGCGCGGGCGAGGTGATGGTCGTGCCGTTCACCTTGACCCGGCCGTCTTCGATCATGCGTTCCGCTTCGCGGCGCGAGGCGACGCCGGCGCGCGACAAAACCTTGGCGATCCGGTCGCCGCTTGGGGGTGTCTGTGTCATGCCTTTCCGGTTACGCGCAGGCCGCCATCTTGTCCAGCGGGCGGTGGGTTGAAACCCACCTTACGTTTAGGGGCGCTGCCCCTCTGGCCCTTTGGGCCATTCACCCCGAAGTATTTGGGGCAAAATGAGAGTCCATTCTTCTTTGGGTCAAAAATATCCTCTGGGGGCCATGAATGATCTGGTGGGGGGCGAAGCGCCCCCCGGGTAAGGTGGGTCTTGACCCACCATGCGCCCTTGCCCGCGCATCGTGGGCCTGCGTAGAAGGGGGCATGGCATTTCGCAGTCATATGCAGGCAGCACTGGAAGAGGCGCGCGCGGCGGCCGATCGGGGCGAGGTTCCCGTCGGGGCTGTTGTCGTATCGCCGGAGGGAGCAGTTGTCGCCCGCGCCGGAAACCGCACGCGCGAATTGAACGACCCGACCGCCCATGCGGAGGTTCTGGCGATCCGCGCGGCCTGCGCGGCGCGGGGGCGGGAACGGCTGCCGGGCCATGACCTTTACGTCACACTTGAACCCTGCCCGATGTGTGCCGCCGCGATCTCCTTTGCCCGTATCGGCAGGCTGTATTATGGCGCTGCCGATCCGAAATCCGGTGGCGTCGCACAGGGCGCCCGCGTCTATGCGCATCCGCAATGCCACCATGTGCCCGAGGTTTATGACGGGATTGGAGCGCGCGAAGCCGAGGCCCTTTTGAAACGGTTCTTCGAGGATCGCCGCGGCTAGTCCCACGCTGCCTTTGTGAAACAGCCTTGACAGGCGGGGTCCGTGAGATCATCATTTGAACAATGTTCATATTTATCGGGAGGCCACAATGGCCGTCAGAGAAGAGCTTGTCACCTTTACCCGTGACGCCCTTGTTGCGGGCAAATCGCGTGAGGATATCTCGGGTGCGATGGAGCAGGCCGGCTGGTCCGGACCGGAAGTGGCCGAGGCGCTGGCCGCCTTTGCAGATACGGATTTCACGCCCCCGGTTCCGCGTCCCCGCGCCGTGGTGTCAGCGCGGGATTTCTTTATCTACGTCCTGATTTTCGGGATGATGCTGACCTCGGCCATCGCACTCGTTGTCCTTTGCTTCAACCTGATCGAGCTGACGATTGGCGACACGAGCTACCCGCGCTATGTGCTCAACAGCATTCGGGACGGGATCGCGGTGTTGATCGTCAGCGTACCGCTCTTGATCTGGCTGCACCTGCGCGAGAACAAGCGCCTTGCGGCCTCGCCCGGGCGGCGGCGGTCGGCGATCCGCAAATGGGTCGCCTCCATTTCCCTTCTGATCGCGGCCGGTGCATTTCTGGGCGATGTGATCTTTGCCTTGCAGCAGCTGTTGCGTGGGGACATGACCCTTGAATTCCTGCTGCGGGTTCTGGTGGTTGCCATCGTGTCTGGCGGGGTGTTCCAGTTCTACCGCCACGATCTGTCGGATGAGGATGCGGCATGACCCGTTTCGCGCTTCTTGGCCTTGGGGCGCTTCTGGTCGCCGCATTGGGCTACGCCTTCTGGCTGGTTGGCGGGCCGGGGCAGGCGCGGGTCGACGCCCGCGACCAGCAGCGCCTGCAAAACCTCGAAACGGTCATCGGCCATCTGCGCTGCACCACCCCGTCGGTCGTTCTGCCAGAAAATCTGAGCGACATTGCGGATACCCGGTATTGTGACCGGTCGATGTGGGGCTTTGACCGGGCGGTCACTGACGAAGAATTGCCGATGGTCTATACCCGCCTGTCGGATACCGAATTCCGCCTGTGTCAGGAGTTCGAGGATATGGACCGCCTGTCCAGCCTGCTGCGTCTGCCTGAAGGGCTGGATCCGGCGACCGGATGCTATACCGGCCGCCTGCGTCCCTGACCGTCAGAGGCTGATCGGCTCCAGAACGCTGGGTTCGATCAGCCGCACATTGGCGGGCAGGCCGTTCTTCAGGTCCTCCGCGTCCTGCGCAAGGATCGGGAAGGTCTTGTAGTGGCAGGGGATCACCACGTCGAAGTCGAAGAACCGGCGCGCCGCGTAGGCTGCCCCCTCCATGTCCATCGTGTAGTGCCCACCGGCGCAGAGGATGCCGATATCGGGTTTATAGCGGTCGGCGATCACCTCCATATCCGCCATCACGTCCGTATCGCCCGAGACATAGATGGAATGGTCTTCGCCCCGGATAATGAACCCGGCCTCACCCCCCGCGTATTGCACGCCACCCCGGAAATCCACGCTGGAGGAATGCAGCGCATGAACCATGCTGACCCAGGCCTTGCCGAGGAAAATGGTGCCGCCCTTGCCAAAACCTATGGCTTGAACCCCGTCTTCGTCCCCCAGAAGTTCCGCCAGTTCGTGGATGCAGGCAATCGGGACCCCGTGGTCCCGTGCGATCCCGATCGCATTGGCCGCGTGGTCGCCGTGGCCGTGGGTCAGAAGGATCGCGGTGACGCCTGCCACGGCCTCTGCCTCGCGCCCTTCGGGGAAGGCGGGGTTGCCGGTCATCCACGGGTCGATCAGGAGCACCTGATCCTCGATCTCGATCCGGAAACCGGAATGTCCTAGCCAGGTGATTTTCATGGGGCCCTCCCTGTGATCTGATAGGGGCAGGATAGGGCAGGACAGGCAGGACGCAAATGGATTGGATGGCGCAGTCGATCGACTATTGCGAACGGGTGGGGTTCGGGTTCTGGGACGAACCGGTCAATGCGGTGACCAACATGTCCTTCGTTCTTGCGGGTCTTTTCATGTGGGGCCGCTGCCGGGGCCTGCCGATGGGGCGGGCCCTGTCGGTGCTGATCGTGGTGATCGGGGTGGGCAGTTTCCTGTGGCACACCTTCGCCACCCGCTGGGCCGAGATGGCCGATACCCTGCCCATCGGCATTTTCATCCTGACCTACCTGTTCGCGGTGAACCGGGACATGCTGCGCTGGCCCCTGTGGGCGGCGGCGCTGGGGACAGTGGCCTTTATCCCCTATGCGATAGTCGTGGTGCCCCTGGCCAATGCGCTGCCGTTCTTCCGGGTGTCGAACTTCTACTGGACCGTGCCGCTGCTTCTGGTGATCTATGCCCTGACCTTTCTGCGGGGCCGGGCCGAGGCGCGGGGGTTCTGGATTGGCGCGGGTCTTTTGGCGGTGTCGATCTCGATCCGGTCGGTGGACCGGACATGGTGCGACATGCTGCCCATCGGCACCCATTTCCTGTGGCACACGATCAACGGGGTGATGCTGGGCTGGATGGTGGAGGTCTATCGCCGGTCCCGGATCACCTGACCTGCCGCAGCGCATCGTGCAATTCGCCATAAAGGGCACGGCGTTCCTCGGGGGTCAGGAAGCTGCCGATCTCCACTTCCCGGTCGCCGCCCTTGAGGGTCAGGTAGTCCGGCACCGGGCCGTCGTGGGGATGAATGCGGACCTGCACCCAATAAGGGTTTGCCTCCCAGCTTTGCCGGGGGCCGCGCGGGTTTTGCCGGACCAGTTCGATCCGGTCTCGGGTCAGGGTCAGCGCCTCGACCAGCTCGCCATCCCGGTAGCTGCGGCCAAGGCCCCACCAGACCCCGGCAACCGCCAGAATCAGGAAGGGCAGTAGCCCCCACAGGACCAGCGACCCGACCACGGCCAGAAGCGGCAGCAGGAGAAAGCCGGCGGTCAGGCCGATGAAGATGACGAAGCCGCGCTTGGGCAGGGACCGGTAGGGCCAGAGATGCAGCTCGGCGCCCGCATCGCTGTCCACGCGGGCAGAGGTCCATTCGTAGGGCATGATCGTCCGGGGGCTGGTTCGCGTACCGCGTAACGGTAGCGGTGGGCGCGATCATGTAAAGGGGCCAGCCGGTCGCAGGGGGCGGCGGAGGGTGGGTCAAGACCCACCTTACGAAATATGCACTGGCCGTGGGGATGTCGAAGGGTGGGGTGCAACCCACCCTTGCTTGCCAAAAGATAACGGCCCCGGAGGTGTCTCCGGGGCCGTTTCTGTCAGATCGGGACGGGATCAGTGGGCGTGGCCCTTGTCCCAGTCCTCCTGCTTCGGCAGCTGCTCGAACGTGTGTTCGGGCGGCGGCGAGGGCAGGGTCCATTCCAGCGTATCGGCCCATTCGTTCCACGGGTTGTTTTCGGTCGCGTTACGGGGGCGCATCAGGACGACGGCCAGCATCACGATGAAGAACAGGAACGAGGCAAAGGCGATGAAGGCGCCGATCGACGAGACATAGTGCCAGTAGGCAAAGGCCTCGGGGTAGTCGATGTAGCGGCGCGGCATGCCCTGACGGCCCAGGAAGTGCTGCGGGAAGAAGGTCAGGTTGGCACCGATGAACATCGCCCAGAAGTGCAGCTTGCCGGCCCATTCCGGGAACTTCCGGCCCGAGAACTTGGGCATGTAGAAGTAGATCCCGGCGAAGATGCCGAACACGGCGCCAAGCGACATCACGTAGTGGAAGTGCGCAACCACATAGTAGGTGTCGTGATAGGCGCGGTCGACGCCAGCCTGGCTCAGGACGATCCCGGTCACGCCACCGACGGTGAAGAGGAACAGGAAGCCGAAGGCCCAGACCATCGGCGTCTTGAATTCAACCGACCCGCCCCACATGGTGGCGATCCAGCTGAAGATCTTCACACCGGTCGGCACCGCGATAACCATGGTGGCCAGCATGAAGTAGGACTGCTGGGTCAGGGACATGCCGACGGTGTACATATGGTGCGCCCAGACGACGAAGCCCAGCGCGCCAATGGCGACCATGGCGTAAACCATCGGAAGGTAGCCGAAGATCGGCTTCTTCGAGAAGGTCGCGATGACGTGGCTGATGATCCCGAAGGCCGGCACGATGATGATGTAGACCTCGGGGTGACCGAAGAACCACAGGATGTGCTGGTACAGGATCGGGTCGCCGCCACCTGCGGGGTCGAAGAAGGTGGTGTCGAAGTTGCGGTCCATCAGCAGCATGGTAATGGCGCCTGCCAGGACCGGCAGCGACAGAAGGATCAGCCATGCGGTGACGAAGATCGACCAGGCGAACAGCGGCACCTTATGCAGGGTCATCCCCGGGGCGCGCATGTTCAGGAAGGTGGTGATCATGTTGATCGCGCCGAGGATCGACGAGGCACCCGAAACGTGCACGGCGAAGATCGCGAGGTCCATGGAGATGCCGGCCTCGTTCGTCGACAGCGGCGGATAAAGAACCCAACCCACGCCCGACCCGGCCTGACCGTTGCCACCGGGCGCAAGAAGCGACGCAACGCCAAGCGACACACCGGCCACATACATCCAGAACGACAGGTTGTTCATCCGCGGGAACGCCATGTCCGGCGCGCCAATCTGCAGCGGCATCAGGTAGTTGCCGAAGCCGCCGAACAGGGCGGGAATAACCACGAAGAACATCATCAGCACACCGTGATAGGTGGTCATGACGTTCCAGAGGTGCCCGTTGGGCGTACATTCGGCGCTGGCGTCAGCGATGAACCGCGCGCCTTCGACGCACATGTACTGCACGCCGGGCTCCATCAGCTCCAGTCGCATGTAGACGGTGAAGGCGACCGAGATGAACCCGACAACCCCGGCAACCCAGAGGTAGAGGATCCCGATATCCTTGTGGTTGGTGGACATGAACCACCGGGTAAAGAACCCCCGGTCGTCGTGATGTTCATGGCCGTGAACGGCTGCGTCTGCCATTTGGCACTCCCGTATTGGCGTCAATTCCAGTGCGGGGCCGAGTCAGACTCCGCCCCACCATTGGCAGTGGTTCTAAGGCGAAGGGGCGGGCGGGGCAATATTCGAAACGCCCGATGTGTCGGGATAAATTGGCGCACCCCGTCCACTGCGGGGCGGGGGCGAAAGGAATCACGGCACCAATCTGGTCAAGACACCCGTGCGGCACCTTGATTTGGATCAGGTGGGGGGCATCCCGCGGCGTTTCAATGCCTGTTTGCCCCGGTGGCCAGCGTTCGATCACGATTTCAGGCTGTGGGAGCGGTTTTCTGAAACAATAGGTCAGGACTATTGACTAAATACGCGCGCCACGCATGGTCTGGCCTGTGGACAGTGCGAGGAGGGCACGGCATGGACTGGCATCATGTTCTAGCGGGGCGGACCGGGCGGATGAAAGCCTCGGAAATCCGCGAGTTGCTGAAGCTTCTGGACCAGCCGGACATCATTTCCTTTGCCGGGGGCATCCCCGACCCGAAACTCTTCCCGACCGCGGCCTTTTCTGACGCGATGGCGGATGTGCTGTCCGGGCCGGGGGCCGGAGCGGCCCTGCAGTATTCGGTGTCCGAAGGCTATCGCCCGCTGCGCGACTGGATCGCGGTCGAAATGGGCCGGATCGGCGTGCCTTGTGACGCGGACAACATCCTGATCACTTCCGGGTCGCAGCAGGCGCTGGACTATTTGGCCAAGCTGATGATCAACCCGGGCGATACCGTGCTGCTGGGCTGGCCGACCTATCTGGGCGCGCTGGGGGCCTTCAACGCCTATGAACCGCGCTTCGATCAGCTTGTGCCCGGTGGAAACAGGGGCGCCGCCGACTATGCCGCCGCGGCAGAGACGGCGGGCGGTCGGGTCAAGTTCGCCTATCTGTCTGTCGATTTTGCCAATCCCACCGGCGAAACCCTGTCACGGCGCCAGCGCGAGGCGGTCCTGGACCTGGCCGAGGCGCTGGACATCGCCATCGTCGAGGACGCGGCCTATCAAAGCCTGCGTTATGACGGAGAGGCGGTCCCGCCGATCCTTGCGCTGGAACTGGAGCGGACCGGTGATCTGGAAGCCTGCCGCACATTATATTGCGGGTCGTTTTCCAAATCCCTCTCGCCGGGGCTTCGGGTGGGCTGGGTTGTCGGGGCAAAATCGGTGATCTCGCGCCTTGTGTTGATGAAGCAGGCGGCGGACCTGCATTCCGCGACCCTGAACCAGATTGCGACCCAACGGGTTGCGCAGTCCTGTTTCAAAGACCACGTCGCCAACCTTCGGGCGGTCTATTCCGCGCGCCGCGACCACATGCTGGACGCGCTGGGCCGCCATATGCCCAACGGTGTCACCTGGACCCGGCCCGAAGGGGGCATGTTCATCTGGGTGACGCTGCCGGTGGGGCTGGACGGCGCGGACCTGTTGGCGCGGTCGCTGGAAACCGAACGGGTTGCCTTTGTCCCGGGGCGCGCGTTCTTTGCCGATGGGTCCAACGGCAACACCCTGCGGCTAAGCTTTTCCTGCGCGGATGAAGCAATGATCGAAGAGGGGATATCGCGCCTTGGTCGGCTGATCCGGGGCCAGTTGCGGACCTAGGCGACGCGACTGGCCGAATGGAACACTTCCATATCCCGCAAAAGCCGACCCAGTTCCGACCTTTCGACGGCACGGTTTTCGTTGGCCAGAACCCGGATCAGGTTGACGCAACACTCGCGGGCAAGGTCAAACGGACCAAGCGCCGAGATTTCAAGAACCTCGCGGCCATAGGGTTCGTCAAGCCAACGGCAGAGCGTCTGAATGCCGGTTCCATGCGCCGCTTGAAGACGCGCGGCACGGTTGATCGCCTCGGCCAGAATGCCAAGCTGGATCTGGCGTCTGCGAAAATGAAACGGGTTCGTCGTTCTGGACCGTCGTGCCGGCATGGTGTTTTCGCTCCTTGCGTCCTCTCTGTGCCGGTTGCGTTTACAGCGCCGACACTCGCAAGGGTTGTTAAACAATGTGGCAAAAATGTGGCGTACCTATCCAAAAGTTAGGTTCGGGTCGATTTTAGCCCGCGCAACGGGGGGTAAGCGCGGTTTCAAAGGTCTTTTTTAGTGCAACATCGACGTCGTCCATGCTGACCGGAAGGCCCAAGTCTACAAGGCTGGTGACCCCGTGTTCACGAATGCCGCAAGGCACGATCCCGTCGAAATGGCCAAGATCCGGCTCGACGTTGATGGAAATGCCGTGAAAGCTGACCCATTTGCGCAGGCGGATACCGATGGCGGCGATCTTGTCTTCCTTCACCGACCCATCCGGGTTCTGACCCTTTTCGGGGCGTTCAACCCAGACGCCGACCCGGCCGGGGCGGATGTGACCGGTTACATTGAATTCAGCCAGCGCCGCGATGACCCAATGTTCGAGGTCGCGCACGAAACAGCGCACGTCGCGGCCGCGTTCGCCGACGTTCAGCATGACATAGGCCACCCGCTGTCCGGGGCCGTGGTATGTATATTGTCCGCCGCGCTTGCTGTCGTAGACCGGAAACCGGTCCGGGTCGGTCAGGTCTTCACGTTTGGCCGAGGTGCCGGCCGTGTAAAGTGGGGGATGTTCGACCAGCCAGATCGCCTCATCTGCCGTGCCCTTCGCAATGGCATCGGCGCGCGCCTCCATAAAGGCAACCGCGGCATCGTAATCGGTCAATCCGGTCGAAGTGATCCATTCCACCATGTCGTCACCGGGGCAACAGCCCCGCCTCCTTGATTTCCGGCACATAACGCCGGCTTACCGGTATCTCGGCCTGATTGGCCAAGGTCAGGATCGCCCTGTCGCCTTCGCGCCGGGCCGCGACAACGGCGTCGATCGCAACCCAATGTGACCGATGCACCTGAAGGCCCGGAAGCTGTCCGGTTTCGCGGATGGCATCGCCAAGACGCATCAACACGACCTCCTGCCCGCGGTCGGTCTGAATGCGGACATAGTGGTCTTCGACCGATAGCGCCAGAATGCGGCCGCGTTTGTCCAACGGAAGCCGGTCGAGCAGAGGCGGGCGCGTGGAAATATCATGGGCGGGATGTTCACCGCCCGTAAGGTGGGTGGCAAGAACATCGAAGACAACCGCGATGACGACCGCAACCGGGAAAATCGTTCCGATCAGCGCAGGCAGTTCATCGGCGGACGGGATATAGGCAAAGGCTGCGTAGTTGATCGCGATAACGCAGATCGAGACCCCGGTCCCCGTCGCCAATCCCGTCAGCAGGATCAGCGACAGGTGGGAAAGCGTTCTGCCCCAGCGGTTGCGGATCAACTCTGACAGGATGAACCCGACGGAATAGGTCGTCGCGACAACCGTTGCCCAATAGACGGCCCTGGGCGCAAACCGCAGCCGTTCATCCGTGTCGTACGGTCCGACGAGTGTCAGGACCATCGCAGCCGCCAGCATGACGATGATCGTTACAGGCTGGCCGAAATGCCGTCGCCATTCACGAAGCGCGGAATGCGGTCGGGGGTTTGTCACGAAGTTACTGTTCCTTCCTGCGTATCGACTGTTGAGCGGCAAGAGCCTGTGGTGACAGGCCTATGCCATCAACGAAACCATGCCAAGACCAGAGGCCATCATGTCCCCAGAACCCTATCTGTCCGCGCCGACCGCAATCCAGATCCATGCTGCCGCCGCCTTTGTCGCGCTTGTCCTTGGTCCCTGGGTCATCTACCGCCCACGCAGGGACCGGCTGCACAAAACGACGGGATATGTCTGGATCGCCGGAATGGCGGTTGCGGCCATGAGTTCTTTTGCGATCCATTCATTTCCCTTGATCGGCCCATTTAGCCCGATTCACCTGCTTGCCTGCCTGGCGCTGTGGTCGATCTACCGGGGGATCGCTGCCGCCGTGCAAGGTGACATCCGCACACACCGAGAGGTCTTTCGCAGCCTCTACTGGTACGGTCTTGTCATTGCCGGGCTGGTCAATTTCCTGCCGGGCCGAACCACCAACCGCACCTTTTTTGGCGAAGATGACCACCTTGGGTGGGTCGTGATCGGCCTGGGCGGGACGCTGCTGGTTGCAGATTTCCTGCGTCGGCGCGGCCGGACGACCCGCATTGCCTGACCCGCAAATTTGCTCTTGTGGCGGGGCCGGGCTTCGGCTAGAGAGCCGCCACCATGCCAATGGCAAGTGCGGTCGTGGCGGAATTGGTAGACGCGCAGCGTTGAGGTCGCTGTTCCTTAACCGGAGTGGAAGTTCGAGTCTTCTCGACCGCACCAACCCTTCCCAAGCGGAAGGAGATTGAAAGGGCACCCAGAGCGGGTGCCTTTCGCATTTTCAGGCTGTGGCGGCTGCGATTTGACCGATTCTGGGCGGCCTACGGATGTTTGGGCTAACATCCCCAGCCGGTTGCGGGACATTTTCCCGTTTTCGCCCCTCTCAAAGTCGAATCGTCGCAAATCCGACCGAATACGCCGCAAATGCAGCCATTTTTTTGGAAATTAGGCCTGATAGCGGCAAGACGGTTGCATCACAAAACAGGGTTTGTTTTGCTGGTGGCCGACAAAAGCGCAGCGCAAAAGCTGCCGCAAGACAGGGAGAGTCGGTTTGACGACATCTGGAACGGACGCCGCGTTCGTTGAATTTGAACGCGTGCAGAAGAGCTACGACGGCGAAACACTCGTTGTAAAAGACCTCAACCTTTCGATGCCCAAAGGCGAGTTTCTGACGATGCTTGGGCCGTCAGGGTCGGGCAAGACCACCTGCCTGATGATGCTGGCCGGGTTCGAGACGGCAACGCACGGGGCGATCCGGTTGGATGGTGTATCGATCAACGACATTCCGCCGCACAAGCGCGGGATCGGCATGGTGTTCCAGAACTACGCCCTGTTCCCGCACATGACGATTGCCGAAAACCTGTCCTTCCCGCTCGAAGTTCGCAAGATGGGCAAGTCGGAGCGGGAAGAGAAGGTCAAGCGCGCGCTGGACATGGTGCAGATGGGTGCCTTTGGCGGCCGTCGTCCGGCCCAGCTTTCGGGTGGTCAGCAGCAGCGTGTCGCCCTTGCCCGCGCATTGGTGTTCGAACCGGAACTGGTTTTGATGGACGAACCGCTGGGTGCGCTGGACAAACAGCTGCGCGAACACATGCAGTTCGAGATTACCCGCCTTGCCCATGAACTGGGGATCACCACGGTCTACGTGACGCACGACCAGACCGAGGCGCTGACCATGTCGGACCGCGTTGCGGTGTTCAACGATGGCGTCATTCAGCAGCTGGCCCCGCCGGATCAGCTCTATGAAAGCCCGGACAACAGCTTCGTTGCCCAGTTCATTGGCGAAAACAACACGCTATCGGGCGTCGTGAAATCGATCAGCGGTGACCGCTGTGTCGTCGAGTTGGACGGCGGCGGCGAAATTGATGCCAAGCCTGTCAACGTCAGCAAGGTGGGCGAACGTACCACCCTGTCGATCCGCCCCGAACGGGTCGAGATCGACAAGAAGCGTCTGCACAAGGACGCCCATACGCTTCAGGCCGAGGTTCTGGAGTTCATCTACATGGGCGATATTTTCCGGACCCGCCTGCGGGTTGCCGGTTCGGAAGACTTCATCATCAAGACACGCAACGCGCCCGATCAGGTGCGTCTGCAGCCGGGCACCCAGATCGAAATCGGCTGGCTTCCGGAAGATTGCCGCGCGCTGGACGCCTGATCGGCGTTTCGCACGTGCGAACGGAGTGGCCGACCCCCGCCCGGAGGGCGGTCACCTGAAACGATGAAACCGGGTTATAACACGGGAGAATAGTATGAAACTCACCAAGACTCTGCTTGCTTCGACGGCCCTGACCGTTGCTGCCGGTGGCGCCATTGCCGATGGCCACATGGCCAGCGACATGACGCTGGTCAGCTGGGGCGGCGCCTATCAGCAGTCCCAGATCAACGCCTATGCGACCCCCTATTCGGCGGACACCGGCGTGACCATCACCTGGGACGAATCCTCGGCCGAGGCCGTGGCCAAGCTGCGCGCGATGAACGAAGCCGGCAACATCACCTGGGACGTGGTTGACGTGGTCGCCGCCGATGCTCTGCGTCTTTGCGACGAAGGCCTGGCCATGGAAATCGACGCCGACGAGCAGCTTGCCCCGGCGCCCGATGGCACCTCTGCTTCCGATGACTTCGGCGACCTTCTGGTCGGCGACTGCTTCATCCCGCAGATCGTCTATTCGACCACTTTCGGCTATCGCACCGACATGGTTCCGGCCGGCGTCGAGGCCCCGAACGACATCTGTGACGTCTTCGACCTTGAAACCTACCCGGGCATGCGGTCGCTGGAAAAGCGTCCGATCAACAACATGGAATGGGCGCTGCTGTGTGACGGTGTGGCCAAGGCCGATGTCTATGACGTTCTGGCCACCGAAGAAGGTCAGGAGCAGGCGCTTGCCAAGCTCGACACCATCAAGGACAGCGTGATCTGGTGGTCCGCCGGTGCCGACACCCCGCAGCTTCTGGCTGACGGCGAAGTCTTCATCGGGTCGACCTACAACGGCCGTCTGTTCTCGGCGATCGTCGAACAGAACCAGCCGATCGGCATGATGTGGGACGCGCAGGTGTTCGACCTTGACGGCTGGATCATCCCGACCGGTCTGTCGCCCGAGCGTGAAGCCCGCGCCCTGGACTTCGTCTACTTCGCCACCGACACCCAGCGTCTGGCGGATCAGGCCAAGTACATCTCCTACGGCCCGGCACGTCTGTCCTCGGCTCCGCTGGTTGGCCAGCACGAGACCCTCGGCATCGACATGGCTCCGCACATGCCGACTGATCCGAACAACGCCGCGAACACGTTCCTGTACAACTACGAGTTCTGGGCTGACTACCGTGACGACATCGACGCCAAGTTCCAGGCTTGGCTGGCCCAGTAAGGGCAACACTTCGGAAGGGGCCGCGCGTCGGCCCCTTCCACCCCTTTATTCGTTTGGACATTTTCAAAGATCCGATCGGCAAAAACAAAGACCAACGGGGACGCGATGACAGATACGACCAATTCAGGCCCGATGCTGGCAGCGGACGGACGGCCGCTGAAGCAAAGCCTTGCCCGCGCGCTGCGGCGTCAAAAGATCCGCGCCCTGATGCTGATCGCGCCGCTTTTGCTGTTCATCATGCTCACCTTCATCGTTCCGATCGGCAAGATGCTGCTCCGGTCGGTTCAAGACCACATCGTCGGCAATACGCTGCCGGGGACGGTCGAGGCGTTGGAGGATTGGGATGGCCAATCCGCCGAGTCCTTGGATGATGCGGTGTTCCAGAACCTCTTTATCGACCTGTTCAAAGCAGCCGAGGCCAAGGAGCACACCAAGCTCGGCACCCGCCTAAACTATGAACAAACCGGCATTTCGTCGCTGTTCCGCACAACTGGCCGGAACCTGGACGACATCGGCGAACCCTTCCAGGATTGGCTGGAAGATACGGATGCGCGGTTCAAGGAAGGCGCGTTCTGGTTCGAACTGATGTCTGGAACCGGTGGCGAAGCCGTTCTTGAGGAACGCCGCGACCTTTGGGCCGCGCTGGTTGGCGAGGGCATGGCCGGGGATATCGGGTTTAGCCTGTCGGGCGATGTGGCAGAACTGCTGCCCTGGACCGCGAAGGCCTATTCCGACTGGGCGATCTATACCGCCATCGCCGACGAAGACGTGGTTGCTGAAGAAGACCCGTGGGAGGCCGTCTATGGCGCGCTTGCCATCGACATGCGCAATCCGGAAACGCTTGCCGCGATTGCGAATTATTCCGGGCCCGGTGCGGATGCACTTCAGGCCGCTGTCGCCAATATCGACGCGATGCCCACCACTACGTTCCGCGAGGCCTTTGCGGCAGAGGACGAGGATTGGCTGAGCGTCGACAATTGGCGGACCATTTCGGTCTATAGCCCGAACTATACCATGGGTTATTTCCTCAACTCGATCGACATGGAACTGGGTTTTGACGGGGTTCAGGCCCGGCCAGAGAACCAGCAGATCTATATGAAGCTGTTCGTTCGGACGCTGAAGATGTCCGTTATCATCACGCTCAGCTGTATCTTGTTGGGTTATCCGGTGGCGTGGATCCTTGCCAACTTGCCTGCGCGCAGCGCCAACATCCTGATGATCCTTGTCCTCCTGCCATTCTGGACCTCGCTTCTGGTGCGGACCTCGGCCTGGAAGGTGCTGCTGCAGCAACAGGGGGTGATCAACGACCTGCTGGTCTGGCTGGGCTTCGTGGATGACGCGAACCGTCTGATCCTGATGAACAACTCGACGGGCACGATCATCGCGATGACGCATATCCTGCTTCCGTTCATGATCCTGCCGCTCTACTCGGTGATGAAAACCATCCCGCCCAGCTATCTGCGCGCCGCCAAATCGCTTGGCGCGACCAACTGGACGGCCTTCTGGCGGGTTTATTTCCCGCAGTCGGTGCCGGGCATCGGGGCCGGGTCGATCCTCGTGTTCATCCTCGCCATCGGCTACTACATCACGCCCGAAATCGTCGGCGGGACCGACGGTGTCTTCATCTCGAACCGGATTGCCTATCACATTTCCAGCTCGCTCAACTGGGGCCTTGCGGCCGCGCTGGGCACAATCCTGCTGGCGGTGGTTCTGATCCTCTACTGGCTCTACGACAAGATCGTGGGCATCGATAACGTGAAACTGGGGGGCTGAGGCATGTCTGACCTGATCGTTCAAAACCGTCGGCCGCAACTGGCCAGTTTCACAGGCCCCCTTTCGGCAGTCTTTGGTGCAATGTTCGGCTTTGTCGTCGGCAATGTCTTTGGCAACCCATGGACCGGGGCGCTGGCCGGTGCGGTGTTTGGCGCGGCCTTGGCGGCTGTGTTGCACATGGCCCCGCTGTCGCGTCGCAATGGCCGGCTGGGCACCATCGCGGCCTGCCTGATCGCCGGTCTTGTGATCGGTGGGACGGGCGGGGCTGTTGGGGGCGCAATCATCGGCGCCATTCTCAGCTGGTTCGTCTATTGGCTCGATAGCGGCGACTACCGCGCCGGCAGCCCGATCTATGCGACCTCGCTTCAGGTGCTGTGGGACAATACCTTTCTGCTGATCTGCGGGTTGATCTTCTTCTTCCTGATCGCGCCGCTGGTTCCGGTCATGTGGCTGAGCTTTAACGCGCAGGACTTCTTTACCTTCACGCCCGAGATGCTGAATTTCGACCCGGCTGGCTATTCGCTGAAGCACTATCGCAGCTTCTTTGGCACCGAAGGCAACCCGATGCTGGGCCTGATCCTTGGGTTCGGGGCTGGGGTCGCGCTGGCGGTAGTGTTGCGTGTCCTTTCCGGCCCGCGCGAGGTGCTGGGATGGGTCGCGCCGATCCTGAGCCTGACGGTGATCGGACTTGTCGTGGGCAAGCTGTGGGGTGTCGGCGGGGCCGAATGGATGACGCCGCTGAAGAACTCGCTGATCATCGCACCGATCGCGACATTCCTGTCGGTGTCCTTCGGAACGCTGGCCGCCATCGGCCTGTCGCAAAGCCACGTTCCCGGCCGCCGCGCGATCATGGCGATCCTGATCTCGCCGATGATCGTGCCGCTGATCATTTCGGCCACAGGCATGTTCTTCTTCTACGCGCCGCTGGGCAACTGGCTTGAGGCGACGCTGGGGCTGAACCAGTCGTTTGTCGGCTTCGTCAAGGTGATCCTGGCCCACGCCGCGCTTGGCATTCCCTTCGTGATCATCACCGTGACGGCGACGCTTGTCGGATTTGATCGGTCGCTGACCCGTGCGGCGGCGAACATGGGGGCCGATCCGGTGACGACCTTCTTCCGGGTGCAAATGCCGCTGATCCTTCCCGGTGTGATTTCGGGCGGGCTGTTCGCCTTCATCACCTCGTTCGACGAAGTGGTCGTGGTGCTGTTCGTCGGCTCTGCCCAGCAGCAGACCCTGCCGTGGCAGATGTTCACCGGCCTGCGCGAACAGATCAGCCCGACAATCCTTGCCGCGGCAACGATCCTCGTGACGATCTCGATCCTGCTGTTGGCGATGGTGGAACTGCTGCGCCGCCGGTCGGAACGGCTGCGGGGCATGTCGCCCAGCTGATCCCGTCAGGGGCAAGACAATGATCAGGCCCGCCTAACCGGCGGGCCTTTTTCATGGCAGGATCGACAGCCAGAAGGTGCCGGTCAGGATCGTCCCTGCCGTCCCGACAAGCACCGCCGATGCCGCGACCCGCTTGGCCCGGTCATACATGTTGGCAAAGAGATAGGCGTTGACCCCCGGTGCCATGGCCGCAGTGATTACTGCCGAGCGAACGGAACCGGTGTCCAGCCCGAACAGGTGCACCAATGCCCACGTCACCGCCGGGTGCAGCAGAAGCGAGACAGCGACGATGAACAGGATCGTCCGCATGTCCCCTTCGGGCCGGTAGCGGAACAGGATACCGCCCAGTCCGAACAGCGCGACAGGCAGGCCCGCCCGGACCACCAGGTCCACCGCTTCGGTGAAGACATGGGGCAGGGGGATGCCGCCAAGGTTCACGGCAAACCCCAGTGCGATCCCGATCACCAGCGCATTGCGGAACATCGCCCGCAGCACCTTGCCGGGCAGCGCCGACAGGCGGCCGCCGCGGTTGCGGATGATCTCCATCGCGGTGATCCCGACAAAGTAGCAAAACGGCGAGTGGATCGCGATGATGGCAAAGTTCGATTGCAGTGCGTCCGCCCCATAGGCCAGTTCGGTGATCGGCAGGCCCAGAAGGACAGAGTTGGAAAACAGCCCGACAAAGCCGATTGCCACCGCGTCCTCCCAGTCGCGCCCGAACAGGTAGCGCGCGCCCAGAAGGCCTGCGGCAAAACCCGACAGCGCACCGGCATAGAAGGCCCCCAATAGTGCAATGTCGAAGTTCTGCCCAAGGTCGAGGGTCGAAATGGCGCGGAACAAGAGGGCGGGGATCGCGAAGCCTTGGGCAAATTTCATCAGGCTGTCGATGGCCTGATCGGAAATATAGCCCCTCCAGACCGCAAGATAGCCAAAGCCGATCACGATGAAAACGGGAAGGATGACGTCAATCAGGGCGGCCATGATGGGCTCTCCTTGGCCCTTGGCGCTGACGGTCAATCAGCGTCGAAGGTGATTTCCATGCCATCGAAGGCCGGTTCGATATGGGCGGGCGTTTCGGCCCTGACGGTCTCGTAGTCCAGATCGACATGCATGTTTGTCAGGATGCCCCGTTCCGGCGCGGCGCGGGCGATCCACTCCAGCGTCTGGTCAAGGTGGGAATGGGTCGGGTGCGGCTGGCGGCGCAGCGCATCGACGATCCAGATCTGCGCGTCGGTGACCGCTTCCCAGGCCGCGTCGGTCATCTGGGCCACGTCGGGCAGATAGGCCAGCCGCCCAATCCGGAACCCCAGCGCGTCGATCGACCCGTGATTGACCCGGAACGGTGACAGGGTGATCGGCCCGCCCGCGCCAGTGATCGTCACCGGGCCGTCAAGGCTGTTGAGTTCAAGGATCGGCGGATAGGGCGACCCCTTGGGCTGAACGAAGGCATAGCCGAACCGCGACAGAAGCGCGTCCGAGGTATCGCCGTCGGCCCAGACCTGAAGCCGTTCCTTCATGTTGAAAACGACCATCCGCAGGTCGTCGATTCCATGCACGTGGTCGGCGTGGGAATGGGTATAGACCACCCCGTCGAGATGGCCGACCCCGGCCGCCAAAAGCTGCTGGCGTAGGTCGGGGGCGGTGTCGATCAGGACGCGGGTGATGCCCTCTGGCCCCTGTCGGGTGACAAGGGCGGAACAGCGGCTGCGGGCGTTCTTGGGGTTTGTCGGGTCGCAGTCGCCCCAGATGCCGCCCAGCCGGGGCACACCGCCAGACGACCCGCAGCCCAGAATGCGAAAGGTCAGCGTCATGCGGCGGCCTGCCATTCGGCGGCCTTCCAGAACAACCGGTCGAAATTGGCCTGTGTTTGGGTGGCGAAATCTTCGTAGGACATATGGAACACATCCGCCCCGATCCGCGCGGTCAGCGCCGAATAGGCGGGTTCATTGCGCCGACCCCGGTGCGGCGGCGGCGCAAGGTAGGGGCTGTCGGTTTCGACCAGAATCCGGTCCACCGGGGCGGCGGCGAAGATGTCGCGCAACTCCTGACTGCGGGGGAAGGCGGCGATGCCGGACATCGACAGGTAGAACCCAAGGTCGATGGCCGCGCGGGCCAGATCGGCCGAGGAGGAGAAGCAATGCATCACGCAGGAATAGGGTTGCCGATGGAACCCTTCGCGAAGGATCTGGGCCATGTCGTCGTCGGCGGCGCGGGCGTGGATGATCAGCGGCAGGCCGGTGGCTTGGGCAGCTTCGATATGGACCCGCAGGCTGTCTTTCTGAACCTCGGCGCTGTCGGCGGTGTAGTGGTAATCCAGCCCGCTTTCACCGATGCCCACGAATTTCGGGTGCCGGGCCAGCGCAACCAGCTCTTCCAGCGTCGCCATGGGCTCTTCGGCGGCGCTCATCGGGTGGGTTCCACCGGCCCAGAAGACCGGGTCATGGGCCTCGGCAATGGCCCGCACCTGCGGCGCGTTGCGCAGCCGGGTGCAGATGGTGACCATGCGGGTCACACCGGCGTCCTTTGCCCGCGCGATGATCTCGGGCAGTTCGCCGTTGAAATCGGGGAAATCAAGGTGACAGTGGCTGTCGGTAATCTCGGGGGTGTTCATGCGCCTGCCTCAGGCGGCGGCGGTGCCGCGCGCGGTCTCTTCGATCCTGAACAGCATATCTAGGATCAAAGAGGCAGGGTCAAGGTTGACGGCCCGTCCGTGCCGCGCCCGAGCGGATAGCTCTTGCTGCAATTCGGCCCAGCGGCGGGCCGCATGCGGGCCGGGGGACAGGCGGGCCAGCAGCCGGGCCTCGTGCGGGGCACCCTGACTGTGCGGTTCGCCCACGAGCCCGGTGCGGGCGGCGCGGGCAAGGAACAAGTCCATCAGGTCCAGAACCATGTCGAACCGCAACTCCGCCCCTTTCCCCGCGCAGCTGTTGGCAAGGGCCAGTGCGGCGGGGCGGTCCATGCGCGGCATCCCTTCCAGAAGCGAGATGATCGAGGCGTAAAGCTGTAGCCCATCATGCTGGGCAAGGCGGATCGCCTCGCCTACGGAGCCGGACGACAGGGTCGCCAATGCCTCGGTCTCGACCACCTCGACACCTGCCTGATGCAGCGCGGAGGCCATGTCATCCGACCCAAGCGCCGACAGGCGCAACTCGCGGCAGCGCGACCGGATCGTCGGCAGAAGGCGCGACGGCTGATGCGCGACCAGCAGAAGCGTCGTGCGGGCGGGCGGCTCTTCCAGTTCCTTCAGGATCGCGTTGGCGGCGTTGCGGTTCAGTTCGTCCGCGCTATCCACGATCACCACGCGGCGGCCCCCGTCGGCGGCTGACATGTGAAAGAAGTTCTTCAACCGGCGCACCGGGTCGATGGTGATCTCGGTCTTCAGCTTGCCGGTCTTGTCGTCCACCGGGCGGCGCACGATGAACAGGCGCGGATGGGCGCCCGACTGCACCAGCCGGGCATCGGGATGGTCCGGGGAAACGGTCAGCGAGGTCGGGGCAGGGGGCGCGTCGCCGAACAGGCCGCCGCCGGACCCCTCTACCGGTTCGGATAGAAGAAAGGTCGCGATTTTCCACGCCAGCGTTGCCTTGCCCACGCCGCGCGGCCCGGTGATCAGCCAGCCAGAGTGAAGCCGGCCAGAGGTATAGGCCTGAAGGAAATCTGCCTGCGCCCGGTCCTGCCCGAACAAGGTGGGGGTTTCGCGCGGATGCGGGGCACCGGGAATGCGGTCCGGTTCGGGGGCGGTGTCTTCGGTCATGCGCGGGCCTCGAACTGGGCGAGGACTTCTGCGGCGACGGCCTCGGGCGGGCGGTTGCCGTCGATCACGACGCAGCGGTCCGGGGCCGCATGGGCAAGCGCAAGAAAGCCGTGCCGCAGGTTTTCCTGAAACGACAGGCCGAAATCCTCGAACCGGTCTTCGCCCGATCCGCGGGCAAGCCCTCGGCTCAGCGCGGTCTCCGGGTCCATGTCGATGATAAAGGTCAGGTCGGGCTCGCGCCCGATCATCAGGCTGTGCAGCTTGTCGACCGTCGCCCGCAGGTCGCCCCGCGTCGCGCCCTGATAGACCCGGGTGCTGTCGGCGAAGCGGTCAGAGATGACGATCCGGTCGGCAGCCAGCGCCGGGCGGATCGTCTTTTCCAGATGGTCGCGGCGAGCAGCGGTGAACAGCAGAATCTCGGCCTCGGCCGACCAGCGGTCCGGGTCGCCAGTCAGAAGAAGCTGCCGGATCTCCTCGGCCCCCGGGCTGCCACCCGGTTCACGGGTAAGCAGCACGTCCTGCCCCTCGGCCCGCAGCCTTTCGGCCAGCATCCGGGCCTGAGTGGACTTGCCGGACCCGTCGATCCCTTCGAAGGTGATGAACCGTCCCGTGCCGCCCAGCCCCTGCCTCATACGGCGCCGTCTTCCAGAACCTGGGCGGCTTCGGGGGCGACTTTACGAAGCAAGACAATGGCGGCGGTGCGAAGCCGAACCCCGAATCCGCCACGGGCCACGTCCTGGGTCGCGACCAGTTTTACCCGTGTTTCCGGAAGGCCGGGCGGGCTGATGACCAGTTCGCCCATTTCCTGCCCGGCGGCAATCGGGGCCTCGACCGGGCCGCGAAATTCAAGGCTCGCCTCGACGCTGTCGTTGTTCAGGATCGGCAGCAGGATCGACACATCCTCGGCCACGGACAGGCCGACCGTCGGCGCATCGCCCATCCAGACATCGGCCTGTGCCAGTTCGGTGCCTGCCTCGACCACGTCATGCTGTGCGAATTGGCGGAATGCCCAGTTGACGATCTTTTCGGATTCCTGCGCCCGTGCCGCCGTACTTTCAAGCCCGGTCAAGACGAAGATGACCCGCCGATCCCCCTGCTTGGCAGAGCCGACGAGGCCATAGCCAGCCTCCTGGGTGTGGCCCGTCTTGAGGCCGTCTGCCCCGATCCCCAGCCCAAGGATCGGGTTGCGGTTCTGAGTATTGGCGGGCACCCGTCCGTCGAACAGGAATTCCTGTTCCGAAAACAGGGGGTAGAAGGTCGGGAAATCGGTGATCAGCCGGTCGGCAAGAATGCCAAGGTCGCGCACTGACATCCGGTGCCCGGCGGCGGGCCAGCCGTTGGAATTGGCGAAGGAGGAATTGGTCATGCCCATCAGGCGGGCCCGTTCGGTCATCATCCGGGCAAAGCCAGCCTCGGTTCCGTCCGGGGACAGGGCCTCGGCGATGACCGCGCTGGCGTCGTTGCCGGACAGGACGATGATACCGCGCAGCAGGTCTTCGACCCGAACCCGTTCGCCCGCCCGCAGGAACATGGATGACCCGGTGTAGTTCATCGCGTGCTGCGAAACGGTGAGTTCGTCGTCAACATGAAGCCGCCCGTCCGCGATCGCCTCGAACGCCATGTAGACCGTCATCAATTTGGACATGGAGGCTGGCGGCAGCGGTTCATCCGCGTTCTTTGCCAACAGGACCGTACCCGTCGTCTGGTCATAGACATAGGCCGCCCGGGCAGGGGTTTCGAAATCCTGCGCCTGGGCGGCGATGGCCAGAATGAAGGCAAAGATCGTTCCGAGGATCAGGCGGGCGGTCTGTCGGATCGGCATCGGGTCGGTTGGTCCTTTGGTCCTGGGTGTTCGGGGATCAGTTGGTCACAAAATAGGCGTCGGTGAACCCTTGGCCCTTCACCTGTTCCAGAAGGGCAGCGCGATCGGCGGTGGTGCCCGCCGGGCCGACGATGACCCGCCAGAAGGTGCGACCCTGGCTCGATTGCTCAAGCACGGTCGGGACGATCCCCGTGGCGCGCATCATATCCGCGGCGCGGTCGGCGTTGGCCTTGACCGAGAAGATTCCGATCTGAATGAAGGGCTTTTCAAGGCTGCTGGCCGGGGCGGTCGGACGCGGGGCAGGGGGCGTTGCCGCGACGGCGGTCTCAGTGGCACCCTCTGCTGCGTCGATGGCGGCAGCGGCATTGGCGATCGGGTCAAGTGTGGTCGCTTCGATCTCCGCCGGTTCGTCGAAATCGGCGATGGCGGCGGGCGGGGCCTCGGCCGGAACCTCTTCGCGGCGCAGGGCGGTCACGTTCAGGCTGGCGGGGGCGCCGGCCAGCATTTCAAGGGCGGCAGCGGCGTCCGAAGACACCTGAAGCGCCGGGCCGGGTTGTTCCCGTTCGCGGCGGAACAGGGCGCCGATCACGAATTTTCCATTCTCGGTGTTGCGGATGATCACGCGTTCGGGGTCGGACACGTCCGGATGCGCCACCCAGACACCACCCAGCGACGGACGACCGTCCCAAAGGCCGCTATCGGTCACCTGAAAGACATCGGGGGCTTCCACATCGCGTTCGACCAATTGAACGGCCTGCCCGGCCGCTGCGCTTTCACCGGCATCGCGGTTTGCGCCTGCGCCAAAGCTGAACTCACCGTTTTCGTCGCAAGCCGTAAGTCCAAGCGCCGCGATTGAAACCGCCGCAAGCAGTCCTGCCCGCGTCTTGCCAAAGGTCATGCCTGCCATCTGTCGCCCCTCTTGTGCCTGTGCGCCGCCGATTGCATTTTGTTCGGTCTGTCGCCCCGGATGCCCACTACCCCGGGTTTGCGCAAGAATAGCGATCCTGTGGGGCTATTGAAAGTGGTCTCCCCCCGGGTTCGGCGGATTTCCACAGAAATGCAGGCCCGGCCATTGTTTCAGCAGGTCTTTCAGAATCGTCCGGACCGCCTTAAGCCTGCCCACGACCGGAGGAGTGGCAGAGTGGTCGAATGCGGCGGTCTTGAAAACCGTTGGGCGTGAAAGCGTCCCGTGGGTTCGAATCCCACCTCCTCCGCCATTACTTCATTTAAGATACTGATTGGTTTCGGTTTTGCATGTCGTGACTGGGGCAGACCCAAATGTGGCCCCACATTTTCTGGTCGATGTTGAATTGGTCCTTGGCGTGACCGTTCGGGTTGTTTCTCCTTTGTTCAGGTTGGCGCGAGGTGTTTGTGAAGATGGAATAGCCCCCTGAAAGTGGTCCACCAACTGGGATAGTTTGTCCCGCAAATTGGAGGATCAGCGATGGCTGGG
>NZ_JAYKKJ010000008.1:0-191795 GCF_035969385.1 Marivivens marinus
AAAGCATCGTTCCGATGGACCAGAGGCCCACGATGCACTAACAATCAAACCGGACCACCCGATGGGGGCACGCCAGTCCGGCTTCAAACGCTGTCCGGCAATCCGTGGCGTCATGCCCAATGTCCGAATCCAGAAGCGGCGTATTGGTCATACCGGGGCCTTCAAACCGGGGATCGTCACATTCCCCATCGTTGGACCATCGGCTGGCATCATCGCCGAAATCAATGGATTGAGCCTGTGCGCCAGTGGCTGCGAACCCGGCCAGAGCCCCACAAAAAACCAATGTGTGAATACGCATTTGAAATACTCCTTCTCTCTCTTGACCACCCTGCCCCAAGGTCCGGCGGCTGGCAACGGGTGAAACCCGCCGGGCTTTCCCCCGCTTGTCGAGTTGCATTGCGCCCCCGCTCACCCTTATATCGGCTGAAACCGTTCGGAGACCTGCGATGAATTACCTCGAGTTCGAAAAACCCCTCGCCGAGATCGAAGGCAAGGCCGAGGAACTGCGGGCAATGGCCCGGTCGAACCCTGAGATGGATGTCGAGAAAGAAGCCGCTGCGCTGGACAAGAAGGCGAGCGATCTTCTCAAGGATCTCTATCGCACCCTGACGCCCTGGCGGAAATGTCAGGTGGCGCGGCACCCCGACCGTCCTCATTGCAAGGACTATATCGAGGCGCTGTTCACCGAATACACACCGTTGGCCGGCGACCGGAACTTTGCCGATGACCATGCCGTGATGGGCGGCCTCGCCCGGTTCGACGGCAAGCCGGTGATGGTGATCGGCCATGAAAAGGGCAACGACACCAAAAGCCGGATCGAACGGAATTTCGGCATGGCCCGGCCTGAAGGCTATCGCAAGGCGATCCGGCTGATGGAACTGGCCGACCGGTTCGGCGTGCCGATCATCACGCTGGTCGACACCCCCGGTGCCTATCCCGGCAAGGGCGCGGAAGAGCGCGGCCAGTCCGAGGCCATTGCGCGGTCCACCGAAACCTGTCTGAATGTGAAGGTTCCGCTGATCAGTGTCGTGATCGGCGAAGGCGGATCGGGCGGGGCCGTGGCCTTTGCCACCGCGAACCGTCTCGCGATGCTGGAACATTCCATCTATTCCGTGATCTCGCCCGAAGGCTGCGCCTCGATCCTGTGGAAAGACGCCGAGAAGATGCGCGAGGCTGCCGAGGCGCTGCGCCTGACCGCTCAGGATCTGAACGAGCTGGATATCTGCGACAAGATCATCGCCGAACCGCTGGGGGGCGCGCATCGGGACAAGGATGCGGCGATCAAATCCGTGGGCGGCGCGATCCGCGATCTGCTCAAGGACCTGTCGAAGATGAAGGGCAAGGAACTGCGCGACGACCGGCGCAAGAAATACCTTGGGCTGGGGTCCAAGGGGCTGGCCGCCTAGCCCCTACCACATCTTCGTCTTGGCATAGTCCGGATAGGCGCTGTCGTAGCCGTCCGCGTCGAAACTCGCCTCCATTTCCTTCAGGAACTGGCCCGCGGTCGGCAGCCCGTCGGTATCGTCCCGCGTCCAAATACCCGACCGCATGACCGCCTTGGCACATTGGAAATAGGTTTCCGCGACGGTCACGACAATGACCGTTTTCGGATGCATTCCCTTCCGTTCGAAGGTTCCGGTGATCGCCGGATCATCGGCAATCACGGCGGTGCCGTTGACCCGGACCACATTCGTCGACCCGGGGACCATGAACATCAGGCTTACACGGCCGTCAGTCACTATGTTTTTCAGCGAATCCAGCCGGTTGTTTCCCTGCCAATCCGGCAGGTGCATCGTGCTGTCATCCGCGATCCGCACGACGGGGCCATCGTCGCCGCGCGGGCTGCCGTCGGTTCCCTCCGGTCCGACCGTTGTCAGAACGACAAAGCGCGACGCGTCTATCCACTTGCGGTATAGGGGCGTCAGCCGGGTCGCTACCTTGGTCAGGGATAGCTGCGAGGGCGCGCCGTATAGGGTTTCCAGCGCGTCCAAAGTGTCGATGATCTTCATACTCGCGTCCTAGCTTTTGCTGTCGGGGGTCGGCAGCTCCGTAAACCCTGCTTCGGCCATCAACTCGTTCGAGCGGGTTTCGACGGCCTGTTCCAGTTCTGCCATGAACTCATCCAACGGCTTGCCCGCCTTGATCCGGGGCATGAATTCGACCACCGCCTTGCCCGGTTTGCGGTAGATGCCGCGCTTGGGCCAGAAGACGCCCACATTGCAGGCCACGGGCACGCAGTCCTGTCCCAACTCACGATAAAGAACACCTGACCCGACCTTGTATGGCGCCTTGATCCCGG
Source organism: Marivivens marinus (assembly GCF_035969385.1). Taxonomy (NCBI): domain Bacteria; kingdom Pseudomonadati; phylum Pseudomonadota; class Alphaproteobacteria; order Rhodobacterales; family Paracoccaceae; genus Marivivens; species Marivivens marinus. Next base: position 2,300 of record NZ_JAYKKJ010000008.1, read on the forward strand.
GATTGATCCGCGTGCCCTGCGGGTAGATCACCAATTGCCCCGGCTCTGCCTTGCCGGACTGAACGTCGGCCAGCATTTTCTTGATCGCTTCGGCCCGCTTGCCCCGGTTGACCGGAATACATCCGATCCGTTTGGCGTATTGGCCGAGGATCGGTGCATAGAGCAGTTCACGCTTCATGATGAACTTGGATTTCGGCAGGGCCGAATAGATCAGGATGATATCAAAGAACGACTGGTGCTTGGCCGCGACCAGAACCTCGTCCGTGGGTGGGGTGCCACGCACCTCGTTCTTTAGCCCGATCAACCAGGCGGCCAGCCATTTGACAAAGGCACACCATGCGTGGGCGGCGGCGCTCGCCCCCCGGCTGCTGACCAGTGCCCAGGGCAGAAAGGCAATCGCGTAGACGACCATCGCCACGTAGATCAGGACGATGAACAACAGGGACCGAAGCCACTGGAAGGCATATCTCATGACTGTTCCCTCAGGTTACGCAGGGCCGCGGCCCATGTTGCAAGAAATGCCACCATGGCCGCAAGCGGCGGGACGATCAGAAGCCATAGCCATTCACCGCCCTGAAATCCAAGCCCGGTCAGGAACCCGCCGGCGACATCCGTGCTGGGCAAGAACAGGATGCCGATGCCACCCAGAACCACCCCGACAAAGGCCCCGTTGAACGCCCGGATCGTAAACCGCCGCACGAAGGCCGACGCGATGTATTCGTCGGTTGCCCCCACCAGCCGCATCACCCGGATCACCTGCGCATTGGCCGATAGGGCCGCTTGGGCGGCAAGGGTGATCATCGCGCCCGTGGACGCCGCGATCAACACGATGGACACCCAACCCAGAAACCGCAGCCGGTTGGCCGCTTCGACCAGCGGTTCGCGCCAGCGGGTATGATCGTCCAGAACCGCGCCGGGCACCTCGGCCTGAAGCCGGGCGCGCAGGCCGGTCGGGTCATAGCCATCCCCCTCTTCGATGATCTCGATTAGGCGTGGGATGGGCAGGGTTTCGACAGGCAGGTCGGGGCCGAACCACGGCTCTAGCAGGGTGCGCTGTTCTTCGTCGGTGAGGGGCCGGGCTTCGGCCACGCCCGGCGTGGTTTCCAATACCCGGATCGCCGCAGCGGTCTGTGCCGCCATCTGGTCTTCGGGGGCGGAAATCCGCAGGGTCGAGGTGCGGGCCAGTTCCGCCGCCCATCTGTCTGCCAGCCGGTCCGTCGCGGTGGACAGGGCCAGCGCGAAAACCGCCAGAAAGGCCATGGCGGCGGCGGTGAAAAGCGTCAGCCATGCGGTAAAACCGGTGGGCGGCACCGAGCGGTCGGCCTGTTTGTCGCCGGTGAGCAACGACAGAGAATGGCGAAGTTGCAGGCTCACAGGTCCACCCCCGCCGCCTGCAACCGCCGATCCTTGAGCCGTAGAATGCGGGCCGAAACCTGCGATTTTGCCGCGCGGATCAGGTTCAGATCATGGGTCGCGACAAAGACCGACTTGCCCATCTTGTTCAGTTCGACCAGCAGGCGCAGCAGGCGTTGCGACATTTCCCAGTCGATGTTGCCGGTCGGTTCATCAGCGATAATCACATCCGGTGACATGATGACCGCGCGGGCCAGCGCAGCACGCTGCCGTTCCCCGCCCGATAACTCTGGCGGCCGTTGCGCCGCCTGTTGCGAAAGGCCGACCCATGCCAGAAGGTCCGACAGGTTCTGCCCCGCTTCCCCCGCCCGGCCAGCAACCGCCAAGGGAAGGGCCACGTTTTCCGCGACCGACAGGTGATCAAGGAACTGGCAATCCTGGTGGACCACACCAATCCGCCGCCGCACCATCGCCACCTGATCGCGGCTCAGGGTCCGGCTGTCCTGCCCGAAAATCCGCGCCTGACCGGCGGTCGCGGTCAATTCGCCATAGCAAAGCTTCAGAAGGGTCGTCTTCCCGGCACCCGACGGGCCGGTCAGGAAATGGAAGGACCCGGGCGCCATTGTCAGCGACAGATCGGAAAAAAGCTCGCCCCCGCCATAGGAATAGGCCACCTTGTCGAGCTCGATCACCATAAGTCCCCCGTTCACCGCACCTGTGTTCTGCCGAAAACAGACGGGGTTTTCAATCGGCCCTTTTACCCGCTTGGGATTGTATTTCCTTTCCGATTGCCTTTCTCATTGTTAGAAAAGCGGAAACAGTGGCCCAAAACCGGGCCCATAGGGGCAGGAAGGACAGGAGCGATGCGTCTCATTTGCCCGAATTGCGGGGCACAGTATGAGGTTCCGGATGATGTCATCCCGGCTGCCGGCCGCGATGTGCAATGTTCGAACTGTAGCCACACGTGGTTCGAACGCCCGGGCATGTCCGAGGCGGAAGAAGACGGATTGACCCCGCCCCCGCCGCCTGTGGGCGAAGACCCGGTCGAACCGCAGCCCGCCCCCCCGGCAATGGATCATGACGACGACCCGGCGGCGGAGATGGGACAAGGCGAAGAGGAACCCGAGCCGGAGGACGCGCCAGAACCGGAGCCGGAACCGGAAGTGTCCGAGCCTGATCCGGCCCCTGAGCCGGAACCCCAGCGCCGTGAACTGGACCCGGCAATTGCGGACATTCTGCGCCAAGAGGCCGCTCGTGAACGGGCGCAACGAGACGGATCGGCAAGCGATGGGCTGCAAAGCCAACCCGATCTGGGACTCGATGCACCGCTGGCCCCGGAAGACCAGCGCGCGGAAGAGGCGCGCCGCCGCATGGCCCGGCTCAAGGGCGAACGCGCCCCGGCCCCGGCGGTAGCCGGCGCAGGCGCCCGGTCCGACCTCCTGCCCGATATCGAGGAAATCAACTCGACCCTCAGGTCGTCGGCGGAACGCGGCGAAAGCGACCCGGTCGAGGATGCAGCCATCAGCCAGAACCGGCGTAGCGGGTTCCGGCGCGGGTTCATGACGGTGATCCTTCTGGCAGTGCTGGCGGCAGTGATCTACATCTATGCCCCCCGGATCGGCGCGGCTGTCCCACAGCTTGAGCCGTTCCTGACATCCTATGTGAACTGGGTGGATAGCCTTCGGCTTTGGGTTGACCTGAAGATGCAAGACTTCATCGCTGGCGACGCGACCTAAGGCCAAGAGCATCTGGCGAAAGACCTGAAGCGGAAAGCATCACCTAACGCATTGAAATCCAAGGATTCAGGCAACGTTAGGTGATTCAGTTCTTCGCATGACGCTTTAGAACCGCTCCAGCAGGCGCTTGAGGTAATCCAGCTCCAACTGGGGCCGGTCCTGTTCGGACGACCGGCGGCGCAGTTCCTGCAAAAGCTCTTCTGCCCGCCGCTGAAGTTCCTGGCCCTGCAGCATGTTTTCCTCGGTGCCGAACTGACCGTTGTTGCCCAACTGCCGACCCAGCGGGTCGCGGCGAGACGGTTCCAGTCGACCCTGAGCATTGCCGTCCTGTTGCCCCTGCCCCGGTTCTTCCTCGCGACGGTTTTGGGCCAACGCGTCGCCAAGGTTGCGCAGCCCGTCGCGCAGGGCGTCCATCGCCTCGGCCTGCCGGTCAATCGCCTCGGCCAGATCGCCTTCTCGCAGGGCATCCTCTGCCCCATCCATTGCGTCTTCGGCGCGTTCAAGGGCACGACGGGCGGCCTCTGCCGAATCCCCGTCCAGACTGGGCAAGTTTCCAAGCTGGCGTTCCAATTCTTCGCGCAGGGCCTCTTGCCGATCTGCAAGGGACTGCTGGTCGCCCTCGCCGCCCTGCCCTTGATCGTTTTGTTGGCCCTGCTGGCTGTCCTGACCAAAGCCCTGGCCCTCGCCGCTTTCGCCATCGCGGGGCTGCTGACCAGGGCGCTGGCCCTGCTGGCCGGGGTCCTGGCCGGGGTCCTGCGGCTGGTCCTGCCGCCCCTGCCCCTGGTTGAATCCTTCTTGCAGATCGCGGAACGCATCGTCGGACAGGTCCTGCTGATCGCGCAGAGTATCCGACAGGTCCTGCATCGACTGCTCGCCGGGCATCGGTTCGCCGCCACCGTCGCCCTGCGTGACCTGCAGGTTCTCCATCAACTCATTAAGCTGTTCCATCAGTTCCTGAGCTTCGGCCATGCGGCCCTCTTCCATCAGTTCCTGAATGCGATCCATCAGGGCCTGAAGTTCGTCCATGGTAAATTCCATGGTATCCCCGTCCGCTCGGTCAGGCTGATCCGTGCCATCGCCATCCTGCGGCTGCGACTGTTCGGCCAGCATCCGCATATAGTCGTTGGTCGCGTCGCGCAGCTCCTGCATCAGCTCTTCGATTTCCTCGGGCGTCGCGCCATTGCGCATCGCCTCGGCCAGGCGTTCCTGTGCTCGGCGCAAACGCTCGCGGGCATCGGCAAGGGTGCCCTCCTCAAGTTGCACCGCAAGATCCCAAAGCGCCTGCGCGATCTCGCCCTGCTGTTCAACCGTAAGACCCTCGTCAACCATCGGGGCAAGGCGGCGCAGGGTGAAGGACAGACGCAGGTAAGATGTATCGTCGTCGAACAGCTCCTCCGGGCGATAGGCCACGGCCCGCAAGATTTGCAGGACCCGGCGCCCATTGTCCCGGGACCACAGCAGATCGCGCCGCTGTTCAATGACCGCGCGGGCAACCGGCTGAAAGAACCTGCGGCCCGGAAGGATGATCGGTTCCGGATCACTGCGGCCCACCTGCCCCCGTGCGTCCTGCACCTCAAGCGTCAGCGTGACCGGAAGGTTGGCAAAGGGATGTTCGGACAGGTTTTCCGTCAGCATCTCCTCGAAATCCCGGCGGTCCCCGGTAAAGGGCATCGGCAGATCAAGAACGAGCGGCTCCCGCGCCTCGGGCGGGATTGCCAGCCCATGGCGGCGGTCCACCCGCCCAAGGTCCAGCGCGATCGTGGCTGTGCCCGAAAGGATCCCATAGTCGTCCAGCGCCAAGAATGGTTGGGACATTTCACCGTCGGCCTCCGCCCCGACCGGGCCGGTCAGTTCTACGGTGGGCGGTGTGTCCGGGATAACCGAAACCTGCCATTCAGCCCCACCCTCGCCATTGATCGACAGGGTGCCGTCCTGCATCACGAAAAACACCTGCGACGGGTCACTTGCCGGCGGCAAGTCGTCGCCGCTGCGGGCCGAAACCGTCTCGGCCAGGGTCAGGGCGCCGATCTCACCATAGAAGCGCAGGGTTATCTCGCTCCCCTCTGGCACGCGCAGGGGACCCTGCGGGATATCCGCAAGATACAGCGTCGGTTTGCCGGTATAGGCCGGGGGGGCGATCCAGCCTTCCCATGTCGGGCCGGTCACCAGCGATTGACCCGCCCCCGGCGCCATCTGGGTCACTGATTGCACCCGCCAGACCGACCCGAACATCAGAGCCACGACGAAGAAAAGAAGGGCAACATAGCGCAGGCCAAACGGATCGACCTTTGACAATCGCAGGTCCGGGTCCGCCATCCGGGCGGCGCGGGTTCGGTCCTGCATCCGGGCGACATGGGCACGCCAGACGGCTTCGGAGGCGGCATCGCCCGCGCCGATCACCTGCCTGTCCGTAAGGCTTGCAATCGGACGTCCCGGCAGGGCGGCGTCGACACGCGCAACGGCTTCGGCCCGGTCGGGCCAACGAAAACCGCGCACACCACGGACAAGTGAGACCACCGCCGCCAGCAGGCACAAAACGCCAAAGCCCCAGACCAGTTCAACCGGCAGCGCATCCTGCCAGCCCAAAAGCAAAGGCGCGACGGCCACGAAAAGAACCGTCCACAACGGCCAGAACGCGCGCACCACCTGTTCGGCCAACAACCCGGCGTGGGTCGCGGCAACAGGCAGGCGCAGGTGGCGCAGGTCTCGGCTCGGGTCGGTCAGCAGGCCTCTCCGTTTTACGGTTCAGGCCGACCCTAACCGGGTCAAAGCCATTCGGGAATGGTATCGCGGCCGATCATTTCGTCAAAGGTGGGTCGTGGGCGGATAACTGCGAATTGATCGCCCTGAACCAAAACCTCGGGCACCAGAAGGCGGGAATTGTATTCGCTCGACATGACCGCACCATAGGCCCCGGCGGACCGGAAGGCGATCAGATCCCCCTCGGCCAGTTCGGTCAGGGTGCGGCCCTTGGCAAAGGTGTCACCACTTTCGCAGATCGGGCCAACGATATCATAGGTCGCAGGCTCCGCCCCCGGCGCAGCCTCAACCACCGGGACAATGTCGTGGTGGGCATCATACATGGCCGGGCGGATCAGGTCGTTCATGGCCCCGTCGATAATCAGGAACTGGCGGTCCTCGCCCTGCTTCACATAGATCACCCTGGACACCAGAAGGCCCGCGTTCCCCGCGATCAACCGGCCCGGCTCGATCTCGATCTCGCAGCCCAGATGGCCCACGGTTTCCTTGATCAGCGCACCGTATTCCACCGGCAAGGGCGGTGCGGTGTTCGACCGCTCATAGGGAATGCCAAGACCGCCGCCCAGATCAAGCCGGTCAATCTGGTGGCCATCGGCCCGCAACGCCTCGGTCAGTTCCGCCACCTTCTGATAGGCAAGGCGGTAGGGCTCCAGCTGGGTCAGCTGACTGCCGATATGCACGTCGATCCCGATCACCTTCAGCCCCGGCAGGGATGCCGCATGAGCATAGACCTCGCGAGCGCGGGAAATCGGAATGCCGAACTTGTTCTCGGATTTGCCCGTGGCGATCTTGGCGTGGGTCTTGGCGTCCACATCCGGATTCACCCGAACGGTGATCGGGGCCACGGTGCCCAGCGACAGGGCGACCTCGTTCAGCGCCTCCATCTCGGGTTCCGATTCGACGTTGAACTGGCGAATGCCACCTTCCAACGCCACGCGCATCTCTTCGCGGGTCTTGCCGACGCCGGAAAACACGATCCGGTCACCCGGTACGCCCGCCGCCTTCGCGCGCAGGTATTCACCGACGGACACCACGTCCATTCCGGCCCCAGCCTTGGCGAGAAGGGTCAGAACCGCTTGATTCGACAAGGCCTTCATCGCGTAGCAAACCATATGCGGCATGCCGTGCAGCGCTTCATCGAACAGGCGGAAGTGGCGCAACAGCGTGGCCGAGGAATAGACATAGAACGGGGTGCCAACGGCGGCGGCGATCTCCGCCACCGGCACATCTTCGGCATGCAACTGCCCGTCACGATACAGGAAATGATCCATCGCCAACTCCGAAACGCTGTTTCGCGCGTCATAGCAGGTCAGGACCAAAGCCCAACCCCTCATTTTGCCCCAAATACTCCCGCCGGAGGCTTCCGGAGCCCTCATCCCCCACTGCCAGTCGATCGCCGGGCGACAACGGGCCGATTTCAGAATGGGAGTGCGGCGGCAGCCGCGCCGCTTAATTGCGGAAGGTGCGCAGGAATAGGAACAGCGGCAGTCCGCAACTGACCCCGATGCCGAAGGTCGCCGGAATTGCCAGAAGTTCGACCCAGCGGCGGGCGCGGATCGCCTCGACCAGCACCCAGATCGTCAGGGTCACTGCCGCGATGGTCAGGTCCCAGACAAGGCCAGAGGACGCCGCGTTCGCATGCCATGCATCCACCATCCCCATCAGGTCCACGCCGTTTGCGCGGAACCACGCGACGAACCAGCTCATTGGGTGGATCGTTCCCCAGACGGCCAGCGCCAGCCACAGCCACCTCACCGCGCCGACTCCGCGACCGGCGGGATCGGCGGCCCATCGGCCCCGCAGGCGGTCAGGCCGAGACCGATCATCAGGGCCGCGATCAGGCGCAGTTTCATCCAAGGATCTCCTTCCAGCGGGCAATCTGTTCACGCACCTTGGCCGGGGCGGTGCCGCCGTGGCTCATCCGGCTCGCGACAGAGTTCTCTACCGTCAATACGTCGAACACGTCCTGCCGGATCTCATTGTGAACCGTTTGCATGTCGGCCAGGGACAGGTCGGGCAGGTCACAGCCCTTCTGTTCGGCCATCGCGACCAGCGCCCCAGTCACATGGTGCGCCTCGCGGAACGGCAGGTTCAGCTCGCGCACCAGCCAGTCGGCAAGGTCGGTCGCCGTGGAAAACCCGCTGGCGGCCGAAGCACGCAGATTGTCCTTCTGCGGCATCATGGTTTCGACCATGCCGGTCATCGCCGCCAGCGCCAGCATCAGGTTGTCGGCGGCGTCAAAGACCTGTTCCTTGTCTTCCTGCATATCCTTCGAATAGGTCAGCGGCAGCCCCTTCATCACCGTCATCAGCGCGACGTTGGCGCCCATGATCCGGGCAACCTTGGCACGGATGAGTTCGGCGGCATCGGGGTTTTTCTTCTGCGGCATGATCGACGATCCGGTCGACCATTGGTCCGACATCGCGACAAAGCGGAACTGGGCCGAGGACCAGATCACCAGCTCTTCGGCGAAGCGGGACAGGTGCATCGCACAGATCGACGCGGCAGACAGGAATTCCAGCGCGAAATCGCGATCCGCAACGCTGTCCAGGCTGTTGTTCGTCGGCCCGTCAAAGCCCAGCGCGGCGGCAGTCGCATGCCGGTCGATCGGGAAAGAGGTCCCCGCCAGCGCGGCCGCCCCGAGGGGCGACAGGTTCATCCGGGCGCGGGCATCGGCAAAGCGCGACCGGTCCCGCGACAGCATTTCCACATAGGCCAGCATATGATGGCCCCATGTCACCGGCTGCGCGGTCTGAAGGTGCGTAAACCCGGGCATGACCCAATCGGCGCCGGCCTCGGCCTGACCCACCAGCGCCTGCATCAATGCCGCGATGGCCCCATCTGCGGCATCGCACTGGTCCCGCACCCAGAGGCGGAAATCCACGGCGACCTGATCGTTCCGGCTGCGCGCGGTGTGCAACCGCCCGGCGGGTTCCCCGATCAACTCTTTCAGCCGGGCCTCGACATTCATGTGGATGTCTTCCAGCGCGGTCGAAAACTGGAACGTTCCACCCTCGATTTCTGACAAAACCGTGAGCAGCCCTTCCCGGATCGCGTCTGCATCCTTATCCGTAATGATGCCCTGCGCCGCCAACATCGCGGCATGGGCCCTTGACCCTTCGATGTCCTGTCGGGCAAGTCGCTGGTCGTAACCAATCGAGGCGTTGATCGCCTCCATGATCGCGTCCGGCCCGGCGGCGAAACGCCCGCCCCACATCTGGTTCGAGGTCTTGGTCATGTCAGGAGGTCCCATGCGGATAGTAAAGTCAGCGGTTCTTTATACGGCGCTTGCCCTTGTTGCAAACGGCGCGATTGCCGATCCGGCGGCCCTGCGCGAAGGCGACATGATGAAGCTGATGTTCCATTCTTCGCCGATGGAGGCGTCCGACACCGGCTTTACCCGCGAGGATGGGACCGATGGCAGCCTTGCCGACTATCAGGGCAAGATCGTCCTCGTGAACTTCTGGGCCACATGGTGCGCCCCCTGCCGCGAGGAGATGCCGTCGCTGTCCACCCTGCAAACCGAGCTTGGCGGCGAGGATTTCGAGGTGGTGACCATCGCCACCGGCCCGAACCCCGCCCCCGCCATGACCCGGTTCTTCGATGAAATCGGCGTAGACAACCTGCCCCTGCACACCGACCCCCGGCAGGGCTTTGCCCGGTCGATGGGGGTGATGGGCCTGCCCGTGACGGTCATCCTTGACCGCGACGGGATGGAGATTGCCCGGCTTCAGGGCGACGCCGATTGGTCGAGCGACAGTGCCCGGGCGGTGATTGGCTCATTGATCGGGGACACGCCCGGCCAATAGCCCTCTTGCGGGCAACTGTCCGGGCAGTAGTCTTCTGGCAAAATGCCAGACCGGCCAGCCGCAGGACAGACCATGACCCCGACCTTCGCCACAGACACCGAAACCGCCATCCCGCTGCATGCCGTGGCACCCGAAGGGTTGGACGACCTTCTTGGCCGCCTGCCCGACAGCGCCGCGTCCTGGGCGCGGGCGCAGGGGTTCAAGGCCGGGGCCGGGGCGGCCATCGCCCTGCCCGGCCCGGACGGGGCAATCATCGCAGCCCTCGTCGGGATCGGCGCGCCAGAGTCTCGGGCGCGAGACCGGTTCCAGATCGGCAAGGCGGCTTCGACCCTGCCCGAGGGCACCTATGCTTTGACCGGCGAACTGACCCTCGCGGAACAAGAGGAAGCGGCGCTTGGCTGGCTTCTCGAAAGCTACAGGTTCGACCGCTACAAGGATCAGTCCCCGGCCAAGGCCGCGTTGGTTGCGCCTGACGGGATCGACGCGGGCCGGATTGAAACCATCGCCGCCGGGGAATGCCTGACCCGCGACCTGATCAACACGCCCGCCGCCGACATGGGCCCGCCCGAACTGGAGGCCGCGGCCCGCAGCCTAGCCCAGACCTTCGGGGCAAAGGTCTCTTCGATCGTTGGCGAGGCATTGGTCGAACAAAACTTCCCCCTGATCCACGCCGTCGGACGAGCCGCCGAGAAAGCGCCTCGCCTGATCGACATCCGCTGGGGCAACGAGGGCCCGGCGCTGACTCTGGTCGGCAAGGGGATCTGCTTTGACACTGGCGGGCTGAACATCAAACCCGGATCGTCCATGGGCCTGATGAAAAAGGATATGGGCGGGGCGGCAACCGTTCTGGGCCTTGCCCATATGATCATGGCGCTTGGGCTGAAACTGCGCCTTCGGGTGCTGATCCCATCGGCCGAGAACAACATCGCGGGCAATGCATTCCGGCCCGGCGACATCCTGACCAGCCGCAAGGGGCTGACGGTTGAGGTCAACAATACCGACGCCGAAGGCCGGTTGGTGCTGGCCGATGCGCTGGCCTATGGGGCCGAGGAAGACCCCGATCTGATGGTATCCTTCGCCACGCTGACCGGCGCGGCCCGGGTCGCTGTTGGGCCAGACCTTGCGCCGTTCTATGCGACGGATGACAACCACGCCGCAGCGATTGCGGCAGGCGCAGCACAGGTGGCCGACCCCGTCTGGCGGATGCCGTTCCACGCCCCCTACGAGGCGATGATCGAACCCGGCATTGCCGATCTGGACAACGCGCCCTCGGGCGGGTTTGCCGGGTCGATCACGGCGGCGCTGTTCCTCAAACGCTTCGCCGCGAACCCCTATGTGCACTACGACATCTACGGATGGTGCCCCGCTGCCAAGCCCGGTCGCCCAAAAGGCGGGGTCGGGCAAGGGGCGCGCGCGCTTCTGGCCGCGCTGCCCGATCTGCTGGACCTGTGATGGACCGGCGCCTGACAGTCGCCAACGGGCGGGTCGCGGACATTGCGCTGACTGGGCAGGTCGCGGCGGAGCGGTTCGTTCCCGGAACGCCTGCGTCGGTCACCCGCCCGGTCGTCAACCTGCTTGACGCGCCCGACGGGCGGCGGGAACGGCAACTTCTTCTGGGATGGCAGGTCCATGTGTTCGAAACTCGGGACGGCTGGGCCTATGTCCGGTCCGACCGGGACGGCTATGTTGGCTATCTGCGGGCCGAGGCCCTGGGCGACCCGACGACCCCCACCCACAGTATCGGCACGCCCGCAACCCATGCCTATCGCGACGAGGATATGAAATCCCCCGACCTGCTGCGCCTGTCCTTCGGGGCGGCGGTCGCGGTCCTCGACGAGCGCCAGAGGTTCTTTGAAACCAATGTCGGCTTCATCCCCAAAAAACACCTGCGCCCGCTGGACCGGCCCTTCACTGATCCGGCGACCGTAGCGCAGATGTTCTATGGGGTGCCCTATCTGTGGGGGGGCAATTCCAGCGATGGGATCGACTGTTCCGGGTTGGTGCAGGCGGCGCTGCTGGCCTGCGGCATCCCCTGCCCCGGCGACAGCGACCTGCAAGAGAATAGCGTCGGCACCCCGGTCGCTATCGGCAGCCCGCTTCGGCGCGGCGATCTGCTGTTCTGGAAGGGGCATGTGGCATTGGCGGTCGACGACCAGACCCTAATCCACGCCAACGCGCACCACATGGCAGTGGCCTATGAACCGGCCGAGGCGGCGATCCTGCGGATCAAGGCCCAGGGTGACGGCCCAGTCACGCACCACCGGAGACCATAGGGGAAGGTGGGTCAAGACCCACCTACTGTACCGCGCCGGACCGTAAGTTGGGTTTCAACTCATCATTCGTATCGGTTGAACAATAGTTACTTGTCTACTCAACGGCCCCAACGATTCGATCTTGTCGCTGGGGTCCTTGCGTGAATTTGCGGAACTCCTTTGATTTGAATGAATGTCTGTTTGCGATTTATCGCATGGTCCCAAAGATGTAGTAGCACTAAGAATTCTATTGAATAAGGGATTGCACCTGGCTGATGGAGACAGTGTTTTTTTGCCATGGAATGCCGGGAAGCAAAGCAGATGCCACGCTGCTTCGAAAGGCCAATCCAAAACTGAATATCGTTGCGATTGACCTCTTGGGCTTTGCACCAAGAGACGCCGATTTGGCATTCTCAAAGGCTCTGAACGCTGAAGAGGTTGTCGCCGAAAAAGACAAGATCGTTCTGACCGGGTTTTCCATTGGGGCAATGGCAGCCATCAAGATCGCAGCAGCACATCCGAATATCGTGTCACGGTTGATACTCATTTCACCTGCGGCTCCCTTGTCGTTGGGGGACTTTCTTCCTCAAATGGCTGGTAGAACTGTGTTTGAGTTAGCTTTGGCGCGTCCGATGTTGCTGCGTGCGTTGACAGCCTTCCAAGGTTTGATAGCGCGCTGGTCGCCTGACCGGGTCGTAGGCCTCCTTTTCCGAAATTGTGGTGAGGCAGAGAAAGCCCTCTTGGAAGACCCTGACTTCAAAACCTCCCTGACCCAAGCCCTTATGGAGAGTTTCGTTCGGTGCCCAGACGCCTACCTCGCCTACATCAATGCCTACGTCTCTGATTGGAAAGATTCGCTCGACTTGCTGACTTGCCCTGTCGAACTATGGCATGGAAGCAAAGACACATGGTCGCCGCCCCAAATGTCATTCGCGCTTTGCAATACATTTGGCGAGAAAGCGAAACTAAGATTGATCGAAGGAACGGAGCACTATTCGACCATGGCACAAGTCATCTTGTAGCTCTCACAATGCCGACGACCAAGCAAAGCGTCTGGAAGTATCCGCCAACCTGCGCTCCTCGCCGCCAATCAGTCGCGGACGAGTCAGGGGCCGCTCCGCGTCCCGCAGCGCCCCCACATTGCACCAAGTTTCGGGCAAGCCGATCCTCAGGTCACCGCCCGGATCAGTTTCCGTTCCAGCACCCGCAACACGGTTTTCAAATCATCGCCACGTTTCAGAACCTGCCCCTCGGCCCCGATCACCGCGTATTGCCCCTGCCGCATTCGCAGACGTGGGCGTTTTTCGATCCGGTACATCGGGTTTTCTGCCGTCCGCCGAAACACTGAAAACACCGCCACGTCCCGCAGGCAGGATATCCCGTAGTCCCGCCATTCGCCCGCGGCAACCATCCGCCCGTATAGCCCAAGGACAACGGCAAGCTCGGTCCGGTGGAACGCCACCTGTTCCGGCTGAACGCCCGGGAATGGGGACTGGAACGTCATGGGAACAGAGTTGCGCCATTTTTCCGCCAGATCAAGCCTGCCTTGAGTCTGCCATGAAATGACCCCGAACCTGTCCACTTGATTCCACGACCCCGCCGGATTCGGAAACAATAAAGAAGTCATACAAGAGATGGCCCGGCGGCGCGGCAGTACAGCCCCCACCCAGTTCGCGACGTCGGGTCTCTCTTGGTGAAGTTTCAACGCCCCCTGTGCCCTAACACAGGGGGCGTTTCTTTTGCCCGATCAGCCGCAGAAGATCCGGGCGATCTGTCCCGCCGAGTCGATTTCAAAATTCAGCCGGTCCGGACGATAGTCCATCGTGACCGCATCACCGGGCCGGATGACCCGAACCTGACGCATGATCAGTTGCCGCTCCAGCGCGTTCGATTGTTGCCCGACAAGCGGGGAAAACTCTGCCGCGCCGCAGGTGTCTTCGGCCGGGGGAGGCACGGGGGCAGGGCCCTGCGTGCAGGCGGCCAGAGCGCAGATTCCGATTGCGAATGGGACGCGATGAAGTTTCATCTTTGAATCATCCCCCAATGCCGCCAATTGGACAAGTCCTGCCGCCTTCTGCGGGTTGTCTGTGCGGCCATTTCCCGTAACCTGCCCCCAAATGACAAATGGGAGATAATCATGCGCACCCGTGCCGCCGTGGCCCTTGAGGCCGGAAAACCGCTTCAAATCATGGAAGTGAACCTGGACGGCCCGAAAAAGGGCGAGGTTCTGATCGAGATCAAGGCAACCGGCATTTGCCACACCGACGAATTCACCCTGTCGGGGGCCGACCCCGAAGGCCTGTTCCCCGCAATCCTTGGGCATGAAGGCGCGGGCGTGGTGATCGAGGTCGGCGAGGGTGTCACCACCCTGAAGCCGGGCGATCACGTGATCCCGCTCTACACCCCGGAATGCCGGGAATGCCATGCCTGCCTGTCGGGCAAGACCAACCTGTGCACGGCAATCCGGGGCACGCAGGGTCAGGGCCTGATGCCTGATGGAACCACCCGGTTTTCGATGCTGGATGGGACGCCGATCTATCACTACATGGGCTGTTCGACCTTCGCCAATCACACAGTGATGCCCGAGATTGCGCTGGCCAAGGTGCGCGACGACGCCCCGTTTGAGAAGATCTGCTACATCGGCTGTGGCGTCACCACCGGGATCGGCGCGGTGATCAACACCGCCGGGGTCGAGATCGGCTCCACCGCCGCCGTCTTCGGTCTGGGCGGGATCGGGTTGAACGTGATCCAGGGCCTGCGCATGGCCGGGGCCGACATGATTATCGGGGTCGACCTGAACAACGACAAGGCCGAGATGGCCAAGAAGTTCGGGATGACCCACTTCGTGAACCCGAAAGATTTGCCCGAGGGCCAGTCGGTCACCCAGGCCATCATCGAACTGACCAAGACCGAGAAGGACCAGTTCGGCGGCGTGGATTATTCGTTCGACGCGACCGGCAACGTGCAGGTGATGCGCGACGCGCTGGAATGCTCGCACCGGGGCTGGGGCGTTTCGGTCATCATCGGGGTTGCCCCCGCTGGAGCCGAAATCTCGACCCGTCCGTTCCAGCTGGTCACCGGCCGGGTCTGGAAAGGCACCGCCTTCGGCGGCGCCAAGGGCCGGACCGACGTGCCGAAGATCGTCGACTGGTATATGGACGGAAAGATCGAGATCGACCCGATGATCACCCACACCATGCCGCTGGATGACATCAACACCGCTTTCGACCTGATGCATTCAGGGGAATCGATCCGGTCGGTCGTGATCTACTGATCCTTTCAAGTGTATGAAACAAGGAAGCCCGGACGGAACGCCGGGCTTCTTTCCCTGACAAATGGTGCCTGACCACGGCCTAGCCAGCCCCATACCGCGCCAGAAATGTCGCCACCGCCCCGTCCGCCACCCGCGCCTTTTCGGCCTCGGTCACGCTATCGGTCACCTTGAACAGTACCCGATGGACAAGGTCGGCCTTGCACAACTCGTTCATCTGGTCGGCAGCAAGGTCGAAATCCTCGATCCGCAATTCGCCCCGCGCCACGCCCATTTGCAGCACCGGCACCAGCGTCCGGCGCACCAGCCCCGGCCCGGTTTCCCAGAAGGCCCGTCCAATCTCGGGGAAACGGTCGCTCTCGGCCACGCAGATGCGATAGATGTTCTGCCCGAAGTCCGACAGATACTGGTCGATCATCAGCCGCGCGCCGATGGCCAACAGGTCCGCCATTGGCTGGTTCAGGTCGATCTGTCCCATGGCCAGATCCGCCTGCCGCTTGCATTCGGCGCGGGTCACCTCAATGAACAACTGACGCTTGTCCGGAAAATAACTATAGAGGGTTGCCTTCGACACCCCGGCAGCCCGCGCAATCTCGTCCACCGAGGCCCCTTCGAAACCCGAGGAAAGAAATACCTCGCGGGCGCCCTCAAGCACCTGATCGAACTTGCGTCCGCGTTTGATTTCCGGATTGCCGTCTGCCATGTCACCTCTCATTGTTGGAATATAAACCGGGCGGTTCAGAACCGGCAAGGCATCCTTGGGTCCGTCTCTTGCAATCCAATAGGCAATTGTTAGATTAGAACCGTTCTAAATTGGAGTGTAGCATGATCCCCGGTGTTTCGTCCCGCCGCAACTTCAAGGAATTGTCCGAACAGGAAATCATCGCGCTGGCGATTTCCTCGGAAGAGGATGATGCAAGGATCTACCGAACCTACGCCGAACGGCTGCGGGCCGAATTCCCCGCTTCTGCCGCCATTTTTGACGGCATGGCCGAGGAAGAGGACGAGCACCGCCGCCGCCTGATCGACCTGCACGAGACGCGGTTCGGCCCCACGATCCCGTTGATCCGGCGCGAACATGTCGCCGGGTTCTATGCCCGCCGCCCGGTCTGGCTGGTGGAAAACCTCGGGCTTGACCGGATCCGGCAAGAGGCCGCCGCGATGGAACGGGATGCCCAACGGTTCTACGAGGCCGCCGCGGCGCGGACCAGCGATGCATCGACGCGCAAGCTGTTGGGGGATCTGGCCGCCGCCGAGGCAGGACATGAACAATCGGCCCACGACCTTGCCGACCAGCATCTGGGGCAAGAGGCCCGTGCCGATGAAGATGACGAAGCCCATCGCCAGTTCATCCTGACATGGGTGCAGCCGGGTCTGGCCGGGTTGATGGACGGCTCGGTTTCGACGCTTGCCCCGATTTTCGCCACCGCCTTCGCGACCCAAGACCCGTGGACCACGTTTCTTGTGGGCCTCGCCGCCTCGATCGGGGCGGGGATTTCCATGGGCTTCACCGAAGCGGCCAGTGATGATGGCCAGATTTCCGGTCGGGGTTCGCCGGTGAAACGCGGGTTTGCCTCTGGGATCATGACAACCGTCGGCGGGCTGGGCCACGCCCTGCCCTACCTGATCCCGCATTTCTGGACTGCGACGACCATCGCGATGATCGTCGTCTTTGTCGAACTCTGGGCCATCGTCTGGATTCAGAACCGGTTCATGGACACGCCCTTCATGCGGGCCACCTTTCAGGTCGTGCTGGGTGGTGCGCTGGTCTTTGCCGCCGGGGCATTGATCGGGTCTGGCTAGCGCCGATCGGTGGTTTCCCCCGACCCGGTCCTTGGGTAAAAGGCATAGAACACCCAAAAGGAGCCAGCCATGAGCCGTCCCAAACCCGTTGTCCTTTGCATTCTTGACGGTTGGGGCAAGCGAGCCGAGACCACGGCGAACGCCCCGGCACTGGCCAACACCCCGAATTTCGACCGTATCCTTGCCACCAACCCGAGTGCCGAGCTGATCACCCACGGGCCCGATGTGGGCCTGCCCAGCGGGCAGATGGGCAATTCCGAGGTCGGGCATACCAACATCGGCGCGGGCCGGGTCGTGGCGATGGACCTTGGCCAGATCGACCTGGCGATCGAGGACGGATCGTTCTTTCAGAATGCCGCCATCATCGACTTTGCCGACAAGGTGAAAACTGCCGGTGGCACTGCGCATCTTATGGGGGTGGCGTCAGACGGCGGGGTCCATGGGCATATCGACCATATCGTCGCCGCCGCGCGGCTCTTATGCGCCCGAAACGTGCCGGTTGCCGTGCATGCCATCACGGACGGGCGTGATGTGCCGCCCTCCTCTGCCGCGCCCTATCTTTCGGATTTGCAAGAGCGCCTGCCCGAGGGCGCGCGCATCGTCACCGTGATCGGGCGCTATTACGCGATGGACCGCGACAACCGCTGGGACAGGGTGCATGCGGCCTATGATGCCATGCGCTGGGGTGAAGGTATCACGCCCGCTGCGCCGCTTGGGGCGCTGGATTATGAAGCTGGTATTACCGATGAATTCACGCTCCCCGCCGCAATTGGTGGTTACGAGGGCATTTGTGACGGCGACGGGCTGTGGTGCCTGAACTTTCGCGCCGACCGCGCGCGCGAAATCCTTTCGGCCCTGGCCGACCCCGATTTTGATGCATTTGATCGCAGGTGCGTACCGTTGTGGAGCGCGGTGCTAGGCATGGTCGATTATTCCGAACAGCACAACTCTTTCATGACCTCGGCATTTCCCAAACGCAGAATCGAAAATACGCTGGGTGCCTGGGTGGCGCAACATGGGCTGACCCAGTTCAGACTGGCCGAGACCGAAAAATACCCGCATGTCACCTTCTTCCTGAACGGCGGCAAGGAAACACCCGAAACGGGCGAAGATCGGTTCATGCCGCAGTCGCCCAAGGTCGCGACCTATGACCTGCAACCCGAAATGTCCGCGCCCGAAGTGTCTGACAAATTCGTTGAAGCGATCGAGAAGGGCTACGATCTGATCGTGGTGAACTTCGCCAACCCCGATATGGTCGGCCACACCGGTGACCTGGGGGCCGCGGTGAAAGCCTGCGAGGCGGTGGATGCCGGCCTTGGCCGGGCGCTTGCCGCGCTGGAAAAGGCCGGCGGCGCGATGGTCGTCACCGCCGATCACGGCAATTGCGAAACCATGGTCGATCCCGAGACAGGCGGCCCGCACACGGCGCATACGCTCAACCCCGTGCATGTCATCGTGGTTGGCGGGCCGGACGGGGCGCAATTGCACAACGGGCGGCTCGCCGATCTCGCGCCGACGGTGCTGGACCTGATGGGCCTTGACCTGCCTCCGGAAATGACCGGCAAGAGCCTGATCGACAGATGATCCGGCGGCTTGCCCTTTGCCTGTCGTTCTGCGCCGGTCTTGCGCAGGCGCAGTCGGATCCGGCGACAGCAGCGCTTGCCGCGTCGGACCGGTTGGAACAGGCCAGCGTCATGCTGGGGCAGGCCGAGACCGCATCCGACAGGGTCGCCGCCTTGACAGCCACGGTTCAGGCTTATGAAGACGGGCTTGTCGCGCTGCGCGACGGGCTGCGCCGCGCCGCCATCCGCCAGCGCGCCATCGAGGCGGACCTGAACGCCCGGTCGGGCGAGGTCGCCCGTCTTCTGGGCGTGCTGGAAACCATGGGTCGCGCGCCTGCGCCGCTCTTGCTGCTGCACCCCTCCGGCCCGACCGGAACCGCCCGGTCCGGCATGATGGTGGCCGAGGTGACCCCGGCGCTTCAGTCCGAGGTGGAAAACCTGCGCGCGCAATTGGAAGAGGTCGCGGTGCTGCGGCAATTGCAGGACGGCGCGGCCGACACCCTGCGCGATGGGCTTGCAGGCGCGCAAGAGGCCCGGGCCGCCCTGGCCGTCGCGATCCAAGACCGGACTGACTTGCCCCGGCGCTACGCCGAAGACCCGGTTCAAACCGCGCTGTTGATCGCATCGACCGAGACGCTGGATGCCTTTGCAAGCGGGTTGTCGATGACCATCGGTGGCGATGTTACCGGCGAGGCGCCCGATGCCACCGATCTGCGCGGGCAGATCGCGCTTCCGGTTCAGGGGCAGGTGATCCGCCGCGCCGGAGAGGCGGACGCCGCCGGGATCGCCCGGCCCGGCATCATTATCGCCGCCCGTCCCCGTGCTCTTGTGACCACACCCGTCGCCGCGACGCTGCGGTTTCGCGGGCCGCTCTTGGACTACGGCAACGTGTTGATCCTTGAACCCGCCGCCGATGTCCTTTTCGTCATCGCCGGTCTGGCCGAGGTCTACGGCGAACCGGGCCAGATCCTTCCCGAAGGGGCGCCGATCGGGCTGATGGGCGGCGAGAGCCCGCCGATTGACGAGATTTTGACTGAAACAGCCTCTGGCGGGGGCATACGTGCCACCGAAACCCTTTATCTTGAGGTCAGAGAGGGGCAAGGTCCGGTTGATCCCGCGACCTGGTTCGCGCTGCAATGACAGGGACGGCAGGCA
This sequence comes from Marivivens marinus, assembly GCF_035969385.1. Lineage (NCBI taxonomy): Bacteria > Pseudomonadati > Pseudomonadota > Alphaproteobacteria > Rhodobacterales > Paracoccaceae > Marivivens > Marivivens marinus. Next base: position 22,001 of record NZ_JAYKKJ010000008.1, read on the forward strand.
ACGCCCGCCAACGCCCTGAAAACGAGGTAGGAAAGACCATGAAGAAATTCGCCATCGCCGCCGTCACCGGTTCGGTCCTTGGGCTTTTGGCCACGACACAGATCGCCGGTCCGCTGATCGCGCAGGAGGCGTCGCGCAATGCCAGCGTCTATGAACAGCTGGACCTGTTCGGCGATATCTTCGAACGAATTCGCGCCCAATATGTGGAAGAGGTGGACGAAGCCGACCTGATCGAGGCGGCGATCAACGGGATGCTTACCTCGCTTGACCCGCATTCCAGCTACCTGTCGCCCGATGACGCGGCCGACATGCGGGTGCAAACGCGTGGTGAATTCGGTGGGCTGGGGATTGAGGTCACGCAGGAAGAAGGCTGGGTCAAGGTCGTCTCGCCCATGGATGGCACACCCGCGGACGCGGCAGGCATCCTTGCCGGGGATTTCATCACCGCGGTCGATGGCGAAAGCCTGCTGGGGCTGACACTGGACGAAGCGGTTGAATTGATGCGCGGCCCGGTCGGGTCCGAGATCATCGTCACCGTGGTCCGCGAAGGCGAAAGCGAACCTTTCGATGTGTCGATCATCCGCGACACCATCCGCCTGACCGCCGTCCGGTCGCGGACCGAAGGACAATCGGTGGTGCTGCGCCTCGTGACTTTCTCGGACCAGACCTATCCCAGCATGGAAGAACAGTTCCTTGAACAGGTCGAAGAGGCCGGCGGGATCGAGAACATCAATGGCGTCGTGCTGGACCTGCGCAACAATCCCGGTGGGCTGCTGAACCAGGCAATCATGGTGTCCGACGCCTTCCTTGAAGCAGGCGAAATCGTGTCGACCCGGGGCCGCAACCCGCAGGACGGCGACCGGTTCAACGCCGAGCCGGGCGATATCACCGGCGGGCTACCGCTTGTGGTGCTGATCAACGGCGGCTCTGCCTCGGCCTCTGAAATCGTGGCGGGGGCGTTGCAGGACCACCGCCGCGCCATTGTCGTCGGCACCAAGAGTTTTGGCAAAGGGTCGGTTCAAACACTGATGCCGCTTCCAGGTGATGGGGCCATGCGCCTGACCACCGCGCGCTATTACACGCCGTCGGGGCGGTCGATCCAGTCGCTGGGCATCCAGCCCGACATCATCGTCGAACAGCCGCGCCCGCGCCTTCAGGACGAAACCGGCGAAGAGGAGCAGCCCCGGCTGCGGTCCGAGGCTGACCTGCGCGGCGCGCTAAACAACGACAGCCTGTCCGAGGATGAAATCCGCCAGATCGAAGAGGATCAGGCCGCCGCCGAGGCGACAGCCGCGCTGCGCGAAGAAGACTACCAATTGGCTTATGCTCTCGACATCCTGCGCGGGCTGTCGGCGCTTGGTCCCCAGAACTGAACTGGTGGCGTGGGTTGAAACCCACCTTACGGGCGCATTGCTCCTGTAAGGTGGGTCTTGACCCACGCCCCCTGCCAAAGGTTTCCAGATGACGCCCGAAGAGATCGCCCGCCTGCCCTATCGCCCCTGCGTCGGCCTGATGCTGGTCAATGCCGAGGGCCGGGTTTTCGTCGGTCAGCGGATCGACAACCATCAGGCCGCCTGGCAAATGCCGCAGGGGGGCGTGGACCCCGGCGAAAACCCGCGTGAAGCCGCCCTGCGCGAGTTGTGGGAAGAAACCGGCATTCCTGCCGACCTCGTCCGGATCGAGGCGGAAACGGCCGAGTGGCTGCCCTATGACCTGCCCCATGACATTGTCCCGAAAATCTGGAAGGGGCGGTATCGTGGTCAGGAACAGAAATGGTTCCTTCTGCGGTTCCTTGGAACCGACGCGGACGTGAACATCGAAACCGACTACCCGGAATTTTCCCGCTGGATCTGGCTCGATCCCAAGGAACTGCTTGCCTCGATCGTCTCATTCAAGCGGGATGTCTATGCCCGTGTTTTGGACGAGTTCGAGGAGAAGCTATGAAACTGACCATTGCCGCTGCGCTGATCTGCGCTGCCGGGGGCGCCAATGCCCTGTCCTGCATCCCGCCCGACCCTGCCGCCAGCTTTCAGCGCGCGGCAGAGGCGGAAGACAGCTATGCCGTGCTGTTCGGCACATTCCGCTTCGATCCCATTGACCTGCCGGGGATGGAACAGACGAACGACCCGAACTATCGCCCGCCCAGCGCAGTCGCCCGGTTTTCCGGGCAGGGCCTTGGCGCGGCAGGCTTTGCTTCGACATCCGACCGCAGCGTGACCATTCAACCGCTTTGCTTTGGCCCGTGGTGCGGGAATATGACGCCCGACCTTCCTACACTGGCCTTCGTCAAGGTTGGCCCCGACGGTGGCTATACGGTCGAGGCCGACCCCTGCGGCGGCTGGGTCTTTCCGGACCCAAGCCCCGAAATGATCCGCGCGGTCGAGGCCTGCATGCGCGGGGAGGCTTGCGAACCCGATTTCAACCCGCGTCGCAGGGGCAACTAGACCGCTACTCAGCTCGCGCCTTCCATTCCTTCCAGCGGAGGACGGTATTCGCGCCGATATCCCGAACCGCCCGGGGCGGCAGGCGTGTCGGCGCGGGTTCCCTGGTGAAATGCCGGGTGATGTCGCTTTGCACCCCGCAGGCCAGTTCGGCCGCGCCAATCCCGGTCAGCGTGCCCCGTGCCGTGCCCAGCCCGTTCTGCACGCAGCCCGAATAGACACCGTTTTCAATCTCGCCCATCACCGCGACGCCATTCATGGTTAGACACAGGTGCCCGGCCCAGCTGTGGTCCATCGTCATGCCAGCAAGCTGCGGAAAGCGGCTGTCGAACTTGCGGCGCATTGTGCGGGCCGCGCGGTGCAGGTCGGCGGGGCTGGCCGCCATGCCCGACCGCAGCACGGCACAAGTCCGGGTGATGATCCGGTTGCCCCCCTGCCCGCTGTCGATCCGGCGCATGGTCGTGCCCATCGGATCGGAAGGGGTGATGCCCCAGCGGGGCTGCCCCCCCAGCCGCGCCAGCGCGTCGGCGTCCAACTCGCGGGTCATCGTCGCGAACAGGAACAGCTGCATCAACCGCCCCCGCGCCTGCCCGAAGCTTTCCAGGTGCCCGTTGACGGTCAGGATCACCTTGCCCGCAGTCAGACGGGCCTTGGGGGTCGTGACGGTCCAACTGTCGCCCTGCCGCGAAAACCCGGTCACCGGGCCGCGTTCGAACACCTGCACCCCGTCCCGGCGCAACCCATCGGCCATGCCGCGCATATATCCTGCGGGCTGCAACATCACCGTTCCGGGGGTGTAGAGGCCGGACAGGTAGTGCGCGCTGCCGGTGATCTCTTGCATCTGGCGGGCATCCAGCCGTTCCGAGGCTTCGTCAAGGCTCGCAAGATGCCGCGCGTAGCTGGCGTTGTGCGCGTCCGCCGCCGGGCTTGCCGCACCGTTGATCTTGCCCGCCGGATCAAAGAAATTCCGGTCGATGCCGAAATCTTCGACCGCGGACGCGGCAAAGGCCTGCGCCTGCCGGTTCAGGGCGATCACCGCACGGTCGTCGCCCGATCCGGCGTAATCCTCGCTTGCCAGATCATGCGGCAGGTCGATCATGAAGCCAGAGTTGCGGCCCGATGCGCCCTCGGCCACCGCCCCCGCCTCGAGCACCGCGATCCGGGCGCCCGGGGCAAGCTGGGTCAGGCGGCGGGCGGCGGCCATGCCGGCAAAGCCACCGCCGATCACCACGAAATCCGCAGTCTGGTCCTGTTCCAGTTCCGGCCCTTCTGGGCGCGGCGGCAGGATCGCGTTCCAGGCCGCCGGACCAAGGTGCACCGGCAGGCGGCGCGCGTGATAGGTCGTCAATCCACGGCCTCGTCTGCGTCGTCGGCCAGATCGATCCAGATCGTCTTGAGCTGGGTATACTGGTCGTGGGCATGGATGCCGTTGTCACGCCCGCCAAAGCCCGACTGCTTGAACCCGCCGAAGGGGGTCGTGCTGTCACCTTCGCCAAAGCTGTTGACGGTGACGGTCCCGGCCCGCAGGCTGCGCGCGCCCCGGATCGCCCGTTTCACGTTGGCCGTGAAAATCGACGCACACAGGCCATAGTCGGTGTCATTGGCAAGGTTGATCGCCTCGTCAAAGCCCGAGACCTCGATCACCGACAGAACCGGCCCAAAGATTTCCTCGCGCGCCAGTTCGTGGTCGTTCCCTGGCACTTCGACAACCGTTGCTTCGACAAAACCCTTGTCGGCTTTGCCGCCGAGGATGATGTTTTCCGCCTTGTCCAGATAGCCGCAGACCTTGTCGTAATGGGCCTTCGACACCAGCGCGCCCATGCGGGTTTCCGGGTCCAGCGGGTCGCCGACGTTCCATTGCTTCGCGTGGTGGGCGATCCGGGCCAGCAGGTCGGCCTTGACCGATTTGTGCACGATCAACCGGGACGAGGCAGAGCAGTTTTCGCCCATGTTCCAGAAGGCGCCGTTGACGATATGCTGCGCCACGCGATCAAGGTTCTCGGCATCGTCCATCACGATGGCCGGGTTCTTGCCACCCATTTCCAGCGTGACCTCCTTGGCGTTCGATTCCGCCGAATAGGTCAGGAACCGCTTGCCGGTTGCGGTTGACCCGGTGAAGGACACGGCGTCGATATCCATGTGGCGGCCGATGGGCTCGCCCACCTCTGCCCCATGGCCCGGCACCACGTTCAGAACGCCGCGCGGCAGCCCCGCCTCCATCGCCAGTTCGGCGACCCGCAGGGCAGTCAGGGTCGTTTCCGCCGCCGGTTTCACCACTACCGAACAGCCCGCGGCCAGCGCCGGCCCGATCTTCCACGCCAGCATCAGCAGGGGGAAATTCCACGGCAGGACAAGGCCCACGACGCCCACCGGTTCCCGCACAACCATGGCGATGTGATCGTCCGACGCGGGCGAGACCTGATCGTAGATCTTGTCGATCAGTTCGGCGTGCCATTTGATGCAACGGATGGTCTCCGGGACATCCACGGTTTCGCAATCATAGATGGTCTTGCCGCTATCGATGCTTTCCATCACCGCCAGTTCACGGGCGTTGCGGGTCATCAGTTTCGCCAGACGGATCAAGACATCCTTGCGATCCGACGGATGCAGGCGCGACCAGCGGCCATCGTCGAAAGCCTCGCGCGCCTTCGTCACAGCGAAATCCACGTCCTCCGCCCCGCAGGCGGCAATATCGGCCAGCTTTTCGCCCGTCGCCGGGTTCACCGTTTCAAAGGTGCTGCCCGAAATGGCCGGGCGAAAGGCCCCGTCAATGAAGGCCGCAGTGGGCAGGTCCAGCCCGGCGGCGATGGCCTTGTATTCGTCTTGTGTCAGCAGTCCCATCGGTCAGCCCTCCGCCCGGATATCAGCGATTGTTTTCTTCAGCACGCGCACCACCTGTTCCAGCGCGCGCTTGTCGTCCTTGTTCAGCCCCTTCAGGGGAGGGCGCATCGCGCCGGCGTCGAACCCGTTCAGGGTCACACCATATTTGATCGTCTGGATGAACTTGCCGCCCTGTTCCAGCACCCGCATCAGTGGCATCAGAGCCGACATGATCCGGCGACCCTTGGCGAAATTGCCCTCGATCACGCAGGCCTCATACAGGGCCACATGTTCTTCGGGCAGGAAGTTGGACCCGCCGCAGACCCAGAATGGCGCGCCCCAGGCGAAGAATTCCAGCGCCTGATCGTCCATGCCACAGCCCAGCGCGATATGGGGATAGTCGCGGGCCAGAAGATGGACGCGGTTTATGTCGCCCGAGCTTTCCTTGATGCCGCAGAAATTACGGTTGCGGCCGACGCGGTCCAGGAATTCCTCGCCCATCATGGTCCCGGTGCGGTGCGGGTAGTTGTACAGCATCACCGGCAGATCGGCGGCCTTGTCGATGGCCAGCGCGTTGAGGGCGTTTTCCCGGTCGGTTGGCACGGAATAAGGCGGGCTGGCCAAAAGGATCGCATCCGCCCCCATGTCGCGGGCGGCGGTCGCCAGCGCAATGGAATCGCCGGTCAGCATGGCACCGGTTCCCACCACCAGTGGCACGCGCCCCTTGATCCTCTCCTTGGTAAAGCGGGCCGTTTCAACCCGTTCCGCCACGGTCTGGGCATAGTTTTCGCCCGTCGACCCGCCGGAGATCAGGCCATGCACGCCCTTGTCGATCAGAAAGTCGATCACCTCGGCTAGCGCCTCCCAATTGGGGCTGCCGTCGTCATGGTAGGGGGTCACCACGGGGGTGTAGATCCCTTCGAACTTGAAAATGGGGGTCATGGGGTCCTCAGGCGGTGGATTTCGGAAGGGTGCCAAGCGGAGCGGTCAAGCCGCCCGGCATCACGAACAGTTCGATCTGGTCGCGCGAAAGCTTCCAGTGGTCATCGGCAAGACGGGCGGCGGCATCCGGGTCACGCGCCTCGATCGCCGCGATGATCTGGTCATGCTGATCGCTAGCCGTTGACAGGTTGTCGGCCATCGCGTTGGTGCGCGGCTGATAGAAGGTCATCCCGATCCGGGCGTGATCAATCAGCAACCGCCTGAATGAGGGCAGGAGATAGACATTCGCGGCCATCTCTCCGGTGATTTCGTGAAACCGGTTGTTGGCCAGCGCCCGGTCGGCGGGGCTGCCGTCGCGCAGGGCCGCCCGGAAGTCCTCTTGTGCGGCCCTGAGATGGTCAATCTGGTCCGCCGTCGCGTTCAGCGCGGCCAGCCGCATGATCGCGCTATAAATCATCGGGGCGGCAAGGAAGAAATCCCGGAGCGTCGTATGAGACATTTCCGAAACCCGCGCGCCTCGACCCGCGCGAAGTTCGACATAGCCTTCGCCCGCCAGTTCGCGGAACACTTCGCGCAACGGGGTGCGGGACAGGCCGAAGGCGTCGCTTAGGCCCGCCTCGTCCAGATCATCTCCGGGGCGCAACTCCATCGTGAGAATCGATGTCTTCAGGTGATCGTAAAGGGCGGCCTTGGGCCCTTTTCCCGCGTCTTTCATGGCGTTTCACCCCTCGTTTGGCCCGATCCACGTTACGTGCGCACCAAAGCCCTATCAAAAATACAACTTGTATTCAATTTGAATTTCCATAGGATGCAATATTGCCCGCAGCGTGAAAGCCTGAGCGATGCCAACCCCGCAGCACATCGTCTTTGCCCTTGTCGAAGACTTCACTCACATCGCCTTTTCCTGCGCGGTCGAGCCGCTGCGGATCGCAAATTTCATCGCCGGAAAAGACCTTTATCGTTGGTCGTTCCTGTCCGAAGACGGGCAGACCGCGAAATCGTCGAATGGGTCGCGGACCTTGGTGCACGGCAGCTTTGACAGCGTTCCGGCCTGCGACCGGTTGTTCGTCCTATCCGGCCTTGGCATGCGCAACCACATCACCAAACCGCTGACGGCCATGCTGCGGCGGGAACGGTATCGGGGGCGGCCCATTGGCGCGCTGTGTTCGGCCTCGTGGATTCTGGCGCATCTGGGATTTCTCGACGGGCGGCGCGCGGCGATCCACTGGGACTATCACGACAGCTTCGCCGAGACCTTTCCCCAGGTCACGCTTGTGCGGAATGTCTTTGTTGCGGACGAAAAATACCTGACCGCCTCGGGCGGGACCGCTACCGCCGACCTGATGCTGCACCTGATCGAGCTGGAACACGGGGCCGACCTGTCCACCGCCGTGGCCGACCAGATCGTCTATAGCTCTGCCCGCGAGGCGAGCGCCGAACAGAGGGTATCGATCCAATCGCGGATGGGAATGCGCAACGTCCATTTGTCCAGCGCGATCAGACGAATGAAAGACCGCATCGAAGACCCGATATCCCCGGCCACCATCGCGGCAGAGATCGGGATATCCACGCGGCAGTTGGAACGGTTGTTCGGCCAGCACCTGAACACCTCGCCCAAGAAGTATTACATGCAGTTGCGGCTGGATCGGGCGCGGCACCTTTTGATCCAGACCGAATCCTCGGTCATCGACGTGGCCTATGCCTGCGGCTTCGAAAGCCCCGGTCATTTTTCGCGGGTTTATCGCACCGCCTTTGGGGTGACGCCGATGGCGCAGCGCAGCCGGATCAGCTGACCGGCGCATCACGTAGCAGAAAGGTCCGCAGCCTTTCGAACGAGGCTTTTTCGCGCAATGAAGGGCGGTAGACGAGGTAATAACCATATCCCTCACGCCCCAGTTCCGGCCCGATCCGTACGATGGCCCCGCTGTCGACAAGTGCATCTTCCAGCCCGAGGTATCCGATGCCCACGCCATCGCCCGCGGTGATCATATCCAGCATGGTGGGGTAGCTGCGCACGACCGGAAGATTGGCGGATCGCGGCAGGCTTCGGCCCAGCGCCCTGTACCACCGTTCCCAGGTCATCCAACCCGATCCGCTCGGGTCGCCATGGTCCAGAAGGAACCGCTGCGGCAGCGTTTCGAACGGAGCGGCAGGGTCAAAGCCGGGATGGGCCTTGGCGAACCCGGGCGCGGCGACGATCCGGCACCGTTCCGGGAACAACAGATCCGCCTCCATCCCCCGGAAATCCCCATTCCCGAAACGTATGGAGAAATCGACGCCCCCCTCGTCGAAGCTGCGATAATCGTCCGAGGTCAAGAAGTTTACCGGCGCATCGGCGACCTGCCGCATGGCGCCAATGCGCGGCATCAGCCACAGATGCGCCACACCAAAGGACGCCCCCACAACGAAATCCCGGCTCCCGGCCCGGCGCACATCCCGCACGCCCAGTTCGACCCGGTCCAGAACCGAGGTCGCAAGTTCCGAAAGCGTCTGCCCTTCGGGCGTCAGGCTGATGGCGTTGCCCCGCCGCAGGAACAACGGCGCGCCGATCCAATCCTCAAGTTTCGCAACATGGCGGGTGACAGCTGGCTGGGCCACGCCCAGCTCTTCCGCCGCGCGGGTGAAATTGCCCAGACGGGCGGCTGCCTCGAAGGCAAGAAGGGCATTCATGGGCGGCAGCCTGCGGCGCATTTCAACGATCCTTCATAACAAAAAGGTATCGAACTATTCCACTTTTCCCCCTCGGCGTAAATGGGTGCACGGGTCATGGTAGCGCCAGACAAAGGAGATTCCACAATGGACAAGGTCAGCTTCACCCAGATGAAGGACGGCACAAAGGAAGACTATGAATTCCTGACCGCCCATGAGATCGACCACACCAAGGACACCGCCAAGCGGCTGATGAAAGCTCTGGTCGAACTGGATGAAAGCCTGTCGGGCTACCAGATCACGCGCCTTGGGCATTCGATCCAATCCGCCACCCGCGCCTACCGCGATGGGGCCGATATTGACTGGATCGTCTCGGCGCTGCTGCATGACATTGGGGACATCTACGCCCCCTATAACCACGACGAATACGCCGCGACCATCCTGCGCCCCTTCGTCCGCGACCAATGCGCGTGGTGCGTACAGACCCACGGGGACTTCCAGATGCTCTATTACGGACACCACCTTGACGGGTTTGACCAGCACAAGCGGGAACGGCACCGCGGCCATCCATATTTCGATGATTGCGCCGAATTCTGCGAACGCTGGGATCAGGCCAGCTTTGACCCCGATTATGACGATCTGCCGCTGTCGTTCTTTGCGCCGATGGTCGAAGAGGTCTTTGCCCGCAAACCCTATGATCCCGACGTGATGACCCCCGGCACGCGCCTGCCGTTGGCCGACCCTGAGGTCGCGGCCCAGCGCGCCGCACAAGCCTGAGGCACGACAATGACCGACCAGACCCCGCCGCCTGCCCGCCCGGAGCGGCGGGTTTGGAACTATACGCCCGACCTGCCGATCAAGCTTGCGCCCTATTGGGATTGGCCAATGCGCCCGCTCGCGGCAGCGGTCTACCTCCTGCGCAGCTGGAACCCGGTGGGACTTCGTTTCCTGTTCCTTGTTGCAGCCTTTGTCGTCTGGACATGGTTCACCCCCGATCTGTCACGCGCCGAAACCATCCGGTTCGACTGGATTGCCGAGGTCTGGGTGCGCAACTTTGTCCTGCTGACTGGCGTCGCAGGCGGGCTGCACCTGCTTTTGTGGCGGTTCGCGGTGCAGAAGGACGACTACCGCTACGACATGCGCCCGATGATGAAAGGTGCACGGGCCTTCTGGTTCCGCAATCAGGTCTGGGACAACATGTTCTGGTCCTTTGTCGCGCTTCAGTTCTGGACCTTCTTCGAATGCCTGATCTGGTATGCCTACGCCAACGGCTGGGCCACGATGATCACTTTCGACACGAACCCGGTCTGGTTCGTCACCCTGATCGTGCTGATCCCGATCTGGGCGGGGTTCTATTTCTACACCCACCACCGGCTGTTGCATGTCGGGCCTTTCTATCGCCACGTCCATTCGTGGCACCACAAGAACGTCAACACGGGGCCGTGGTCAGGGCTTGCGATGCACCCGGTCGAAAGCTTCATCCTGATGACCGATACGCTGTTGTTCCTGTTGATCCCCGCACATCCGGTGCATGTGCTGTTCCTGTTGTTCCATCACGGGATCGGCGCACCCACCTCGCACGCCGGGTTTGAGAAACTGAAGATTGGCAAGGGCGGTATCGAGGTCGGGGATTTCTTTCACCAGCTTCATCACCGGTTCTTCGACTGCAACTACGGCACATGGGAAACACCTTGGGACAAGTGGTTCAACACTTTCCACGATGGAACCAAGGACGGGGATGCGGCCGTGCGGGAACGGCGGCGGCGGATCTGGAACTCGGCCGACTAGAGCGTTTCGTCTTTGTATTGAGGCGCCCGGTATCGGCCTTCGCGTTAGAGCCTCTCACGCGAAAGGCCGCGAATGGCCGATCCGAGGTCAAGTCGAAACGCTTTAGGCACCGCGACCTCGCCCAGAAATTTCCTTGCTGATTCAATGACCGCCGGGCTAGCATCCTCGCATCCCATTTTGCGAAGTCATTATGCTCAAAAAGGTAAATAGACCGACTGTGCGGGACGACTTCCTCCGTGTTCATCTGGAGGACGCGGCTATGCTGTTCATGCAGCACCGTCATCTGACGGAAATGCCCAACGTCCGCCTGCCCGACCTTTACGAGACCGAGCAGCGTCTATCTGCACATCTTGATTTCGGGATGTACTGCGGCGCACAGGCGCTGGACATGGCCCGGAGCATCTTTGAGGAAAGCCCGACGCGGGGCGAAGTTTCGATGTTCGCCCATGTGGCAATGTTGCAGGGAAATAAGGGTTTCCCGGAACTGATCGGCGACATGGCCGCCGACCCGCAGGATGCCGTTGCCGCCATCGGCCATGCTTTTGCCTTTTGTGGAAAGCCGGTTCGGCGGGATTATCTTGGTCAGTGGATACATTCGGACAATCCTTTCCTTGTGCAATCCGCGCTGGAAGCAGCGATCCAGCATCGGCTGAACCTGCGCGATCTGCTGATCCCGCTGTTTGACCATGCAGACAATGGCATCCGCGCCCGCGCGTTCGAATACGCAGGGGTGATGGGACTGGCCGAACACGGACCAAGGGCCGAGGAGGCGGCGGGAGACAGCGCCCCCGACGTGTCTTTTGCGGCGGCGGTGGCTGGATGCCGGATTGCCTCGGGCGCAACGATCGTTCCGCTTTTGTCAAAGATCGGCCCCTCCAGCAGCGCACGGGACAGCCGCCTTGCGACCGAGGTCGCCTTTCTGACCCTCAACGAAGAGAACGCCCGCGATCACGTCCGCACGCTTCTGTCCGACATTGACACACGGCGCTGGGGGCTTCTGGCGCTCGGGGTGATCGGGGCCGCCCGGACCCTCGATTTCATCATCTCGGACATGGCCGCGCCGGAATTTTCCCGCATGGCCGGATGGGCGTTTTCAATGATCACCGGCGCCAATGTGGCCGAGGATGATCTGGAACTGGATGAATTCCCTGACAGCCCCGACAACCCGCTGTTGGAGGACGCGCCCGAAGAAGATGCCATCGAAGAGGCCCTGCCCTGGCCAGACCCGGAGCGGGTCAAGGCTTGGATGTCGGAAAACGGGTCTCGGCTCAGCAGTGACCACTCGATGCTGTTTGGCCTCGCGCGGTGGAGCTATCAGGACATCGACACGACCCAGCTGGAGTTTCAGGGCCGGTTCCGCGCCGTGGCGCAGGCGATTGCCATGCAAGCGCCCAACCGGCGCCTGCCAAACTGGCGGTCGCGGGTCTTCCTGCAGGACCGGCAATTTCAACGCGACTGGCAGATGGGATGAGCCATGTCGATGCATATTGAAAACCTGACCTCCTTCCCCTGCCAGTTCACGTTGGCGTTCGACTCGGCCGGGCGCGAGATGGTCGTGGTTGTCACCAAGGGCACCTATACCCTGCCTGAGGCTCCGGGCGACGCCTGCACCCTCTCCCCGGCCCAGCGCCCGCTGCACCTTGCCGACGAAATCGCCGACGGGTTGGGAAGCGCGATCCTGTCTGAGACGGATTTCGCGCCGACCAAGCCCTTTTGCGATGTGATGGTCTCGGGGCCCGCCTGCACCCCCGGCGGGGAAGAGGTGAAACGGCTGTTGGTCGCTGCGCAACTGGGCAAGATGAAGAAATCCTTCCATGTCCTTGGCCCCCGCGCATGGCAGGGCCGGATGCTGGGGGTGGAACCGTCCGAGCCCAAACCCTTTTCGGTGCAAGAGATCAGCTATCAGCAGGCTTGGGGCGGCGGCGAACAGCACCCCCGCAAGGAAGACATCTGGGACACAGTCGACACCAACCCGGCCGGGGTCGGGTATTACCCATATTCCTCAAGGACTGAAGGCAAACCGCTGCCCAACACCGAAGAGGTCGGCAAGCCCGTTCTGGAACCGGTCGGCACATATGTGCCCATGGCGTTTGGCCCCATCGGTCGGGCTTGGCTGCCCCGGCGCACCTTCGCCGGAACCTATGACAAGGTCTGGCAGGACACGCGGATGCCGTTTCCGCCGACCGACCTTGACCCGCGCTATTTCCAGTCAACCCCGCCGGACCAGCAGATCCGCTACCCAACACATGGAGAGGCCTTTTCGCTGGTGGGCCTGTCACCGCGTGGGCCGATCCACGGGGTGCTTCCGGCGCCGAAGGTCACCATGCGGTTCGAACGCAAGACCGGGCGCATGACCCAACGGATCGCACAACCCGACACGGTGGTCTTCTACCCATCCGACCACCAACTGACGATCACGTGGCGCACCCATCTGAAACCGGATCGGGACATCTTCGACCTGTCGCAAGTCGTGGTCGAGGCGCAATGACCGGTCGCGCGATCATAACTCCGGGGGGCATGCCATGCTTGCGGTGATCGGCTATGGCATGTGGACCGCGGCAGGACATGACGGGCCGTCATCTGTCGCCTCGATGCGGGCCGGGCTGTCCGCCGCCATCGAAACCCCGCTGTGGGACCCGACCAAGGGCGCGACCCTGAACGCCTTTCAGCTCAGCTCGCATCAATGGTGGGAAGGCGAAAGTTTTCTGGCCGAGATTGCCACCGAGGTCATTAGCCAATGCCATGCACAGATCGATGCCATCGACGGAACGAAGCCCGAAGAGGTGCCGATCCTGATCAGCGTCGCGCCCGAGACGCGGCCCGGCCGCACGCCCGGTCTTGAACAGGGGTTGCTGGCCCGACTGACCGCGCAGCTTGGGTTCGACCTGCCAGAGGGAAGCGGCATCCTGCCCGGTGGCAAGGCCGCGATCCCGGCGCTTCTGACCAACGCCAGCGCGCTATTGGGCCGGTCGCGCTATGTGATCCTTTTGGGCGTCGAAAGTCTGCTGCAACAGGCGATCGTGAACCACTACATCCGCGAAAACCGGCTGCTGTGCGGTGGCAATTCCTCGGGCTTCATCCCGGGCGAGGCCGGGGCCGCGGTGATCCTCTCTGCGCCGGGGGCCACGGGCCTGCCGGAATTGCGGCTGACCGGGGTCGGCGAAGGGCGTGAACCCATCGGCAATCCCGACGATGAAACCCCACGCTGTTCCGGGCTGACCAACGCGATGCGGTCGGCCCTTGCCACCGCCGGAACCCAGATGTTCGACATCGGGGTCCTGCTGGGCGACCTGAACGGCGAGCACGGCAAGTTCAAAGAAGCGACGGTGGCGGTGATGCGCAACGATCGGCTCCCGCCGGAGGGAGTGTCTAGACGCCCGCGCCAGCTTCTGGAAGACTGGAACACAGCCGAGGCGATCGGCGAAGTTGGCGCCGCGATGCTGCCCGCCGCGATGGGCTGGGCGTTCGAGGCGGGCCGCATGGGAATTCTGCCCATGCGCCACGTTCTGTTCCACGGCGGAGAGGACGACGGGACGCGGGTCGCCATAGTTGGAGAATTTTCAGGATGAGCGTATTTGCAAACGGACGGGAAGTGTCGGGCAAGGCCCAGGCCAACCAGATCATCGCGGGCTTTCCCAGCGTCTGTCTAAGCCCGCCGTCGCCGCCCGCCGGGCCGGTGCCAATCCCCTACCCGATGTTCACCAACGCCAAGAAGACATCGCAGGGGACGACCACCGTCAAGATCAAGAAAAAGGAAGTCGGCAAGAAGAACTCCTCGACCTACAAGAAGTCCAACGGAAACGAGGCCGCAACCCGGTCTTTCGGGATGGACGTGGTCACACATACGCTGAGCGGGGCAACCAAACACAAGGCCTATTCCTTCGACGTCAAGGCGCAGGGTGCCGGGGTAAATCGGTTCTCGGACATGACGACGACGAACCACAACAACCCGGCGACGGCTGTCACCATCAACGCAGCGGCGTTCGACGTCAGCCTCATTGACGACTTTGACAACCCCTGCGCCGAACTCGCAGCCGCGAACAAGGCCACCCGTGACAACATGCGCGGCTCGGACCATCCAAAGTATGTTCAGGACACGGCAAAGGGGAATACGACGATTACTCACGCTCTCTACACCCCTCCCCCGGGTCAGGGCGACACGAGGGTCATCCGGGCATCCTCTCGTCAAGTCATGTCACAGTATGACCCCAGCTTTGTTGTGGGGCTGTCGTCGGACGAGAAAGAAGAGCTTCGGGTTGCCGGCGAGAAACAAAAAATGAACTCGGCGGTTTGTGGAGGCCATGTCTACAAGCGCGGATTCTTCATGCCGCATTCTAGCCATACCGAAGCACGTATTCTGGAAACGATTGCGGCCAATCCACCAGCGGATACAACCAACGGCTTTGGCAAGGTTGTCTTTGGCATCGATTGGCCAGGGGGGCCAAACAAAGGCATGTCATCGAAATCACCGTGTCCGGAATGTCAGGCCCTGATTTGTGCTGCTCTCGCGTGCTTTGACATCGTGGTATGCGATGAAGAAAACGAACCCATAGATCAATCAGAAGAGTGTGACGAATGATATCGATAAAGGCCCTTGATTCAATCGACATGTCTGCAGCGCCTCTTCCGGCGAACTGGCAGGGTGCGCTTGATCATATCGGTCCGGTTCAGACCGTGACGCCACTGGTAGATCGTCTGTCCGGAAAGACGACTTGTGCAACCGTGGCGATGATCGCCGGCGTCGTTACTTGGGGCGCCGCGCGGTTGCGCCCCTTCACAGACACTGGCTTTCTGTACGAATTGGCAGAGGCCAGTTTTGCTTGGCAATTCGACTGGCGCTATCTGGACACCGAAGTTGAACCAAAAGGAAAACCGGCTGACCAGCCTGTTGAGGTTTCGGCTCCAATGGTCTTGCGCAGTTTCGTACGCAAGAGCATCCGCGGCGAAAAGCCATGGCACAGCTTCTATCAGCCGACAATGGAGCTGTTCCACATGTCCAGTGTGGTTTCATTCATCCTTCCACCGGACTTGCGCGACATTTTTGAAGACTGGCTTGTGCAAACTTCTGATCGCTTGGACGCACTTTGCGCTGCGCCAGACCTTGAGGTTCCTGACTTCGCGGACTTTGAGAACAAACAAGCCTATCGCGACTATTGCGCCCCAAGGCGCGGCGCGCCCGTACCAATGCTCGCACTTGATCCAACGATCGCGATTGAAGCGGATGGGCTGTCGGATCGGGCACTGGAGGAATTGCGCAAGCTTGACCCTCGAGCCAACCGATATCTTCGCACCGCCGAGCAGATGGCAGCGCTCGGATTCGACGGCCAACCATACGGGGCGACCTGATGGCACTTGCCGCCTACATAGAAGGTCTTGTGTCCGGCACGGCGCTGCCCCGGTTCGCCTGGGAAGACTGGAAGTGCCGTGACTATTACATGTGGGACCCGCCCGAAGGGTTTCTGGAACAGGTTTCAGACGCCGCCGCTGTGGGTTTGATGCTTGCATCCGGCGCTTGGATCGCAGCACGGATGAACCGGGTCGATCCCGATCCGATGCCGGACTATGCGTTGCGGGCCGGTTGGGCCTTCATGCTCGAACCGGAATCATGTTTCTACTACGAACCCAACGATAATGATTGGCGCGGGCCGGTTCGCGCCCCGATGTCGATCATGGCCGTGATCGCGATGGACGCGCTCTATTGCCGGGATGCAGACCCAGAGGTGCGCATTCGGACCCATTGGATGGCCAACCTTGCCCGCTACGTCCTTGAAGATGATGCCGAGACGTTTGACGCCTGGTTCAACTGGGCGGCGGATCGCCTTGCCCGTGTTCATCCCCGCAGCGAGATGCCGAAGCTCGGGCTGTTCGACGTTCCGGTCAGGTTCGAGCCCGTCGTCGGTCGGGATGTATTTGTGCCGGAAACCGACTATGATCCAGCCACTGCCCGGTCATCGCTTTACAACTGGCTGATGCAGGGCGACCGGGACAATCCGTTCATCGATTTCTCGGAGCTGCGCCCCTAGTTCAGCTGAACACTGGCCCCCTGAATGCGGTTGTTCCGTTCCGCCCGTGTCAGGATTTGCGTCCCCCGGATCGTGACAGTTCCATCTGCCTTCATCACGATGCTGGATTTTCCACAGCGCAGTTCGATGCTCTTGCGGCTGGTGATCTGAATGGGCAAGTCTTCGTCCCGCTGGATCGTGACCGGCGTGGCTTCGGTCCGGATCGGTTTCTGCACCAGTCCGATGATCAGCGGCCGGTCCAGCCGCCCGCCTTCGAACATCAGCGCAACCTCGGCCCCGATATTGTCCTGCGACAGTTGGTGCAGCGACCGGGCGGGCACCGCGGCCTCCTTAGGATTGGACGCAAAGACGACAAGCGGTTGATCCTTCTTGAACCCAAGGATCACGCCAATCTCGACGGTGGCGGCGGTATCTGTTGTGATCATGTCGGTCCCTTCTCGATCTGTCGGGGCGGTGCTGAGATCGGGCCCGGCCCTGACTGGCCCGGTCGGTACACCACCTGAATAGCCGAAATTGCGGCGATGGCGGCCGATGCCCCAGTCTAAGCGGGCAATCGCCAAGCTGTCACCCAGATTCTGGGACGGTAGGTTCAGCGGCCTTCATCGAACCCACATTGGGCATGGAACCGGCGCAGCTCCGCCTCGGTCGGGCTCTGGCCGGTGAAGGTATGGATGTAGCCCGGGATGCGGGCCATGCGGGTGGCCATGTCCTCGACCACCTGCATCGAGATATAGCCGATCTGGACGAGATAGACTGTGCGCGCCCGCACGTCCGCCTCGACCGGGGCATATCCGAACCGTTCGAACATGGCCCGGATCGCGGCCAGCCGCTCTGCGTCCGCCGCGTTGACCCGCGCCGCCACATCCTCGGACTGATGCGCCCAGCCGCGCACGGCCAAATCCAACCCTGCCTCGAACGGGCCACCTTCCATGAAGACCGCGACAAGGTTCAGCGCCGCTTCTGTCACGGTTTCAGCATAGGCGCCCGCCGCATCGGTCAGGCTGCGCGTGTTGGTCGCTTCCCAGTCGTCCAGTAGCGCATCAAGGAGCGCCGCCCGATCCTTGAAGAACCAGTAGAAACTGGTGCGCGACAGGTTCAGCCGGCTGGCCAGCGGCTGGATCTTCACGGCGTCCAGACCCGACGAGACAAAGGCCTCGCGCGCGGCAGTCAGCCAGCCCTCGCGCGAACCGCGCCAGCCGCTGGATTTGTCTTCTGTGTCGATTTGATCGGTGTCCGCCATGGGCCGACCCTACCGGCGCAAAGAAGGGAGGGCAATAAAATCGTCACCCATGAACACAAACTTGACATAAGTGAACATTTTCGGAATCCTCGCGTCAACCTGATGGCGGAGCTTCCATGTCAAACGACCCTCTCTTGCAGCCCTACCAGATCAAGCATCTGACCCTGCGCAACCGGATCATGACCACCAGCCATGAACCGGCCTATCCCGAAGACGGAATGCCGAAGCAACGTTATGCCGCCTATCACGCGGCGCGGGCCAAGGCCGGGGTTGCCATGTGCATGACCGCCGGGTCGGCGGCGGTGTCGCTGAACAGTCCGCCGGTGTTCAACAACATCCTTGCCTACAAGGACGAGGTCGTGCCGTGGATTCGCAACCTGACGGATGCGATCCACGAACATGGCGCGGCGGCGATGATCCAGCTCACCCACCTTGGCCGCCGCACGGGATGGTCCAAGGGCGACTGGCTGCCCTCCGTCTCGTCCTCCCGCCACCGCGAACCCGCGCATCGGTCCTTCGCGAAACTGGCCGAAGATTGGGACATCGAGCGGATCATCTCGGATTTCGCGGACGCGGCCGAACGGATGAAGGCCGGCGGCATGGACGGGGTCGAAATCATCGCCCATGGTCATCTTCTGGACCAGTTCATGTCGCCCCTGTCGAATGATCTGGACGGTTCCTACGGCGGCGCGACACTTGAAACCCGGGCGCAGCTGACACTGGACGTTCTGGCCGCTGTCCGTGGGCGGGTGGGGGATGATTTCATCCTCAGCCTGCGGATGGGGGCGGATGAAAAGACCCCCGGCGGGATCACGCCCGAAGAGGGGCTGGCGCTGGCCAAACATATTCAGGCGGCGGGGCTGGTCGATGTGTTCAACATCAACGGCGGGCGCATCCACACCGACCCGGCGATGTCAGACATGATCCCGGTGCAGGGGATGGCCAGCGCGCCGCATCTTGGGCTGGCAGGGGCGGTGCGGGCGGCAACGGGAATGCCCGTCTTCCACGCCTCGCGTATTCCCGATGTGGCCACCGCGCGCTTTGCTGTTTCCTCTGGCCAGTTGGACATGGTGGGCATGACGCGGGCGCATATGGCCGACCCGCAGATCGTCAAGAAGATCATCGAAGGGCGCGAGGACGACATCCGCCCCTGTGTCGGGGCCACCTACTGCCTTGACCGGATCTATGGCGCGGGCGAGGCGCTGTGCATCCACAACCCGGCCACGGGCCGCGAACTGACCATGCCGCACGAGATCGCCCCGGCGGACACCGCCAAGAAAGTGGTGATCGTTGGCGCAGGCCCCGCCGGGCTGGAGGCCGCGCGCGTTGCCGCTGAACGCGGCCATGATGTGACCGTGTTCGAGGCGCAGCCGGACCCCGGTGGACAAGTCCGGCTGACCGCGCAGAACCCAAGACGGCGCGAGATGATCGGCATCATCGACTGGCGCATGGCCCAATGCGCCGCCCGCGACGTGGAATTCCGGTTCAACACCTGGGCCGAGGTCGCGGATGTCACCGCCCTGTCCCCCGATGTGGTGATCGTCGCCACCGGCGGGCTTCCCAACACGGACCTGTTCGAAGGCGGGGGTGACAACGATCTGGTGGTCAGCGCATGGGACCTGATTTCCGGCGATGTGAAACCGGGGCAGTCGGTGCTGGTCTATGACGAAAGCGGCGACCATCCCGGCCTGATGGCGGCAGAGATCGCCGCCAACGCCGGCGCAAAGGTCGAGGTGATGACCCCCGACCGCACCTTCGCCCCCGATGTGATGGCGATGAACCTTGTCCCCTATATGCGCGCGCTTCAGGACAAGGACGTGACCTTTACCGTCACCCGCCGCCTGTCGGACGTTGTGCGCGACGGCAACCAGTTGAAGGCGGTAATCGGCACCGACTACAGCGACCTGACCCGCGAACAGACCCATGATCAGATCGTGGTGAACTATGGGACGATGCCGCTGGCCGACCTTTACTTTGACCTGCGCCCGCTGTCGCGCAATGATGGGGCGGTTGACCCGGATGCGCTGATCGCCGGGCATCGGCAGGACATCACCCGCAACCCGGATGGCAGCTTTCAACTGTTCCGGATCGGCGATGCGGTCAGTTCCCGCAATACCCACGCGGCGATCTATGATGCGCTGCGGCTGATGAAGGATCTCTGACATGCGCAGCACCCGCACGATCCATGTCATTTCCGCCCATGCCGAGGGCGAAGTGGGCGATGTGATCGTCGGCGGGGTCACGCCGCCGCCCGGTGACACGCTGTGGGATCAAAGCCGCTGGATCGCGCGGGACGAAACCCTGCGCAACTTCGTCCTGAACGAACCGCGTGGCGGGGTGTTCCGGCATGTGAACCTGTTGGTTCCGCCCAAGCACCCCGACGCGCAGGCGGCCTTTATCATCATGGAACCGGAAGACACGCCGCCCATGTCCGGCTCCAACTCCATCTGCGTTTCGACCGTTCTGCTGGACAGCGGGATCATCCCGATGGTCGAACCGGTGACCGAGATGCTGCTGGAGGCACCGGGCGGTTTGGTGAAGGTCCGTGCCGACTGCCGCAATGGCAAGGCGGAACGGATCACGGTGCAAAACCTGCCCTCATTCGCCCAACACCTCGATGCCAGGCTAGAAGTCGAGGGGCTGGGCACCCTGACCGTCGACACCGGATTTGGCGGCGACAGCTTTGTCTTTGTCGATGCGCCCGCGCTGGGGTTTTCCATCGCCCCGGACGAGGCGGCGGATCTTGCCCGTCTGGGGGTAAGGATCACCGCCGCCGCAACAGAACAACTCGGCTTCAGCCACCCAACAAACCCCGATTGGACCCATATCAGCTTCTGCGCCTTCACTACGCCTGTGGTTTCCGGGCAAACCCGGCACGCCGTCGCCATCCGCCCCGGCAAGATCGACCGCTCGCCCACCGGCACCGGGGTTTCGGCCCGCATGGCGATCCTGTCGGCGCGGGGGCAAATGGGTGTGGGCGATACGCTTGACTGCGCCTCGATCATCGACAGCCGGTTCACCGGGCGGATCGCGGCCACCTGCGACCTTGGCGGCCTGCCCGCGATCATTCCGGAAATATCGGGCCGGGGATGGATTACCGGGGTGCACCAGCACATGCTGGACCCGGACGACCCCTGGCCCAATGGTTACCGCTTGTCTGACACTTGGGGCGCAAGATGACGTTCAAGCATGTCTTCCAACCGCTGACCCTGCGGCACAAGACCTTGAAGAACCGCATCGTCTTCGGGGCGCATACGACGAACATGGCGCGGGATGGTTTGCCCGGCGATCAGCATCTTGGGTATTACCTTGAACGGGCCATTGGGGGGGCCGCGATGATCGTGGTGGAACCGGTGCCGGTCCACGCCGCCGCCGTTCTGACCCGCGGCAATTTCCGGCATTCCTCGGACGAGGTGATTCCGCATTTCGCCCGCATCACCAAGGCTTGCAAGGCCCATGGAACGGTGATGATTCAACAGCTGTACCACGTCGGCGCCCATGGCGACTGGGACAACAGCTGGCACGCCAACTGGTCCCCATCCGGCAGGCCCAGCTATCACGACAACGATGGCAGCCACGAAATGACCGTGGCCGAGATCGACGAGACGATCCAATCCTTCGTCGACGCCGCCGTCCGGTGCCAGAAGGCGGGGTTCGACGGGGTCGAGGTCTGGGCTGCCTACCACTGTCTTCTGGATCAGTTCTGGACCCCGTTTTCCAACCAGCGCACCGACGACTGGGGCGGCAGTCTTGAAAACCGCACCCGCCTCTCGCGCGAGATCATGCGCCGCATCCGCGCCGCCTGCGGCGAGGACTTCATCATCGGCCTGTCGATCAACGACGACGCCGAGGTCGAGGTCTGCCTGAGCCGGGACGAGATGGTCGAGATCGTCGCCATGCACGATGCCGAAGGGCTGATGGATTACGTCACCGTTGGCGCGGGCAGTTACTTCGACTTCTACAAACTGCTGCCAACGTTCCAATATCCTGAAAACCTTGGCGCCGATCTGGCCGAGCGGTTGAAACAGGCGGGCCTGACCGCGCGGGTCACGGCAGAGGCGAACATCCGCACCCCCGACAACGCCAATGCGGTCATCGGTGCGGGTCGGGCCGATCTTGTGTCGATCGTGCGCGGGCAGATCGCCGACCCGCACCTTGTGTCCAAGGCCACAGCGGACCGGGCCGGGGACATCCGGGGGTGCCTGTGCTGCAATCAGCAATGCTGGGGACGGCGCGGGCGGGATTACTACATCTCCTGCCTCATCAACCCCTCTGCGGGACATGAATACCTCTGGGGCGGCGACAGGTTTACCCCCACGGATACCCCGAAATCCGTTTTGGTGGTTGGTGGCGGACCTGCCGGGCTGGAGGCCGCGCGGGTCGCCGCAGAGCGCGGCCACCGGGTAACACTGGCCGAGGCCGGACCCGAGATCGGCGGACAGTTCCGGCTGGCCGGGTTGCAACCCCGCCGCGCCCAGATCACCGATCTGATCGCATGGTATGGGCGGCAACTGGGCCAGCTTGGGGTCACGATGCGGTTCAACAGCTATCTGGACGCCGACGAGATTGCCGCGTTTGGCGCTGACCATGTCATCCTTGCGACCGGGTCGCAGCCCACCGGCACCGGATTTCAAAAGGCGCTTCCCCATATCCCAACGCTTCCCGGCGTGGACCGTCCCAACGTCTGGTCAACCGAGGATGTGATGGGCCGCGCCGCGCGGCTTGGGCCGCATGTCCTGATCCTTGACGAAGGCGGGCATTGGAAGGGGATGGGCACCGCGTGGCATCTGGCCGAGGCGGGCCATCAGGTGACCATCGTCACCCCCGACGCCATGATCGGCAAGGAACTGGTGCGCTCTGCCGCCGATTTCCCCGCGCGGCGGACGCTGGCCAGGATGGGCGTCCGCTTCATCCCTGAAACCGCGATACTGGAATGGTGCGATACAGGCGCGCGCTGTGCCTCGCTTTTGACAGGCGAGGAGCAGGTCATTGCCGCCGATACGTTGGTTCTGGCGACTGGGAACCGGGCCGATCCAGACCTGCCCGCGACGCTGCGGGCGCTGGGTGTTGGCTTTACCGCCATCGGGGACGCCAATGCGCCCCGGCTTGCCGCGGCGGCAATCTATGAAGGGCGGGTCGCGGGGCTGGGCCTCTAGCCCAGCGCCGCCGCAGATCGGGCATGGCCCCGGCCAGCCGCAGGTTGGCCACGCGCCGTCCGCCCCCATGGGCGGCGCGTTTCGCGCCACCCGCGGACGGCTTAGCGCACAATTGCAGGTATGGTCTAATCCAGCGCCGCCGCCAGCGCGGCCCACAATTCCTCGACCGGTTCGCATCCGACCGACAGGCGCACCGCGCCCGGGTCCACCGCATCCCCCCAGCGGATGCGGCGCTCGGCCGAACTATGCACCCCTCCAAAGGACGTCGCCGGTTGCAAAAGGGCGCAGCCGTCAATGAACCCCTCCGCAGCGTCGGCATCCGCCAGCGTCACGCTGATCAAAAAGCCGAACCGCGCCATCTGAGCACGGGCCAGCGCATGGCCGGGATCGCCGGGCAGACCGGGATAGCGAACCGCCCGCACCAAGGGATGATCCCGCAACCGTTCTGCAATGATCTGGGCCGAGGTGCACATCCGGTCAAACCGCATTTCCAGCGTCTCGAGGCTCCGGTGCAGCAACCAAGCCTCAAGCCCGCCGGGGATCGCGCCTGACAGGCCCCGCCAACCACGGACGGCCTCCATCAGATCTGCATCCCGGGTCGCAACATGGCCAAGCAACAGGTCCGAATGACCGCCCGGCGCCTTGGTGTCCGAGGCCACAACCATGTCCGCGCCCAGATCCAGCGGGCGCTGCCCAAAGGGGGTGCTGGTCGTGTTGTCGACCACGCTGATCCCACCCGCCGCACGAACCGCCGCGCAAACCGCCCGCAGATCACAGAGGTCCAAAAAGGGATTAGACGGGGTTTCGATCAGGACCATCGCATAGCCGGCAAAGCCCCCCTCTTCGAACCGGGCCGTCGGGCGGGTTTCAATCGTCACCCCCATGCGCGACAGGAACCCATCGGCCAGCGCGCGGCTGGCGAAATAGCCGTCGGAAGGCAGCAGGATACGATCCCCCGACTTCAGCAAGGCAAAGAAGGGCGCGGCAATCGCGGCCATGCCAGACGGGAACAACAGACAGGGCGCGTCTTCCAGAAGGGCCAGCGCCGCCTCTGTCGCCTCCCACGTCTGATTTGCGGAGCGGCCATAGCCCGGCACCCCCGCCGGATCGCCGGGCAGATGAAACATCGACGACACGGACAGCGGCAGCGCGACGGGATCGCCCTTCGCCAGCCCCTCGCGGCGGTGATGGATCAGGCGCGCGGCGCGGTCGTTGTCGGTTGTCATCACTGTCCCCCCTGCTTCGGCGCCACATTGGCCAAAGGGACGGGGCGGGGCAAGATCAGCTTTCGCCGGGCCGGGTCAGTTCGAACCCCTCGCGCACCACGGTGTAGTCCTTGTATCCCAGCCGCGCGAGGAGGTTGGCGCCGACGGTGTCGAACCGCCCCTCCCGGATCAGGTCGTCGCGCAGGTGCACCCCCACGACCTGCCCGAAGACGACGACGTTATGCGCACCCTCCAGCGGCACGATCCGGGTCATCCGGCATTCCAGCGCCGCCGGAGAGGCTGCAACGCGGGCACAGGGGATCACCGCGCACTCTGCCCGGTCGATCCCCGCATCGGAAAATTCATCCACCCCCCGCGGCCATGCGCCAGAGGTGCGGTTCATGACGTCCTGCTGTTCCGCCCCGACCATATTCACGCAGAACACCCCCGTGTCGCGGATATTGGCGACCGTGTCCTTGGTGTCGCCCCGGTCCGCTTTGGCCGAGGTCGAGGCGAACATGACCTGTGGCGGCTCATAGGCGACCGCATTGAAAAACGAATAGGGGGCAAGGTTGTCCGCCCCATCCGCCCCGCGCGTGGAAATCCAGCCGATCGGCCGGGGCGCGATGACGGCGCCGAAGGGGTTGTGCGGCAGCCCGTGCCCGTCTTCCGGTCGATAGAACATCGCTTTGCCCTTCCTTTGCCTCTGCGTTCCGCCCATGCTAGGCGCACCGGCAGGGACGGCAAGGGCAGACAGGGACAGACAGGCGGCAATGATCACGCTTGCGGTGGAAACGGCAGAGGACTGGTGGGAAGTCGAGGCGCTCTATGACCTGTGCTTTGCGCCGGGGCGGACCGCGCTGTCCTCCTACCGGCTGCGGGAGGGGGTCGCGCCCATCGCGCCGCTGTGCTTCACCG
The DNA here is from genome assembly GCF_035969385.1 of Marivivens marinus. Lineage (NCBI taxonomy): Bacteria > Pseudomonadati > Pseudomonadota > Alphaproteobacteria > Rhodobacterales > Paracoccaceae > Marivivens > Marivivens marinus. Next base: position 47,183 of record NZ_JAYKKJ010000008.1, read on the forward strand.
CGCGGGACGAGGCGGGCATCCTTGGCGGGGCAATCCGCAACTGGCCGGTCCGGGTAGGCGGCCATCTGGCGATCCTGCTTGGCCCGGTCGCCGTGCACCCCACCCGGCAGGGCGAAGGGCTGGGCGCCTACCTGATGCGCCGCGTCATCGAAGAGGCGCGGGACCTGGGCTGGGAACGGATCATGCTGGTAGGCGACTACCCCTATTATTCGCGCTTCGGGTTCGAACGGCTGGAGGGCGTTGAAATGCCGCCGCCCACCAACCCTGACCGGGTGCTGGGGCAGGATCTGGTGCCCGGCGCGTGGGTTGGCGTGACGGGTCTGGTGGAACGGGCCGAGGATTGCAATTCGGCCCCTGCCCCCCATCTCTAGGGAATGACCGACCCCAAACCGCCCCTGCGCGAGATCAACCCCGACCGGCCCCTGACCGACGCCGCCCGCGCGCAGGTGACCGCGCTTGCCCGGCGACAGTCCAAGGCAGGCGGGGTGCTGATGCAGGCGATCAACTTTGTTGGCGGGCAGGTCGAGGATGGGTTGAAACTGCTGCCCAAATCGACCCGCGCGCAACTGGACGCCGCGGCGAAGGTGGCGCTGGAGCGCAGCTATCACGCCGCCAGCCAAAGCCGCAGCGGCGCGGGGCAATCCCTGTCCGGCGGGGCCGCCCACCGGGCGATGGCCACGCTTTCGGGGGCAATCGGGGGCTTGGGCGGGCTGCCCACGGCCCTGTTGGAACTGCCGGTCGCAACCACGCTGATCTTTCGGGCGGTGCAGGAAGTGGCCGAGGCGCATGGCGAAGACCCGACCAGCACGGAAACCCGGATCGAATGCCTGCGGGTGTTCGGGGCAGGCGGCCCGGGCGGGCTGGACGATGGGGTCGATACCTCTTTCCTTGGGGCAAGGATCAGCCTGACCGGCGCGGCGGTGCATGGCCTGATCGGCAAGGTCGCGCCGCGCTTTGCCGCCGTCCTGTCGCAGAAACTCGCCTCGCAGGCGGTGCCGGTCCTTGGGGCCGCCGCCGGGGCCGGAACCAACTTTGCCTTCATCCGCTACTACACCGAGGTCGCCCATGTGCATTTCGGACTGCGGCAGCTGGCACGGCTGCACAACGAAGCAGAGGTAACCGAGGCCTTCCACAGCGAACTCGCGCGGCTGACCGCGCCGGTGTTGCGGGGGAAGTAGGGTCTTCTATCTTTGGGTTTCTTAGAAACTCATCTTGGAACTTTCACGACAAATGCGCGGATTGCCGTTGTACCGCAGCAGGAATAGTGTTTCCGGCAAATCCGCGCGTCGGAGCCCGAAACCAGTGAACAAGGTGGTTAGAGAAATGACCGAATACGAAGCGCTGCTGAACGAAAACCGAACAGCACTTCAGGCACTGTCAAACCACATCCCAATCAAGAAAGCGGTTGCAATCGTTGTCAGTGCTAAGTTTCCCGACGAGGAAACCGCCCTTGAAGCCCGAAAATTTTCCAAATCGATAACCGAAGAAAGAGATGGGAATGCTGCCAAAGCCAGCTTCGTTGTCGGCCTGAAGCCTGACGAAAACGGTTACTATGATAGCGAGATATCTATTATTGCAGCGCCAACAGCCGAGATAATTACCGACGCCGAACTTGTGATCCGCGAAGCCTGTCAGCGATTTGGCGGCGAGCAGCCGGGATGGGATATCGTTTTGCCGGGGACCGGACGGGTTCGAGAGTGTTGAAAACCACAAGGTCGCAGATAGGAAACGACTCTATTAACCGTTAGAAGATACCCGTGAGATTAATCATGATTACAAGGCCGCTGCACCCATGATTGCGAAACGCTTCATTCGAAAAACGTGCTTCGCAGCACTTTACGGCGCCCTTAGTTTTGTCGGGATGCTTGCTGTGTTCGCTATGCTGCAGGCAAAAGAAGTCATCCCCTCGACACAACAGCTGGCAGAAGCAGGCTACGTTTCTCCTTTCGTCAACTCAGTGGTGATTGGCGTCGGTCTTTTTGCTTGGATGACCATCGTGAACCTGATCGAAGCACTCTACCTCTACCACCAAGAGCGAACCAAGTAGACCTAGCGCGAAGCCACATGCTTTCAGCTTCAAAGAGTCCTATCCCGCATATTACCCCCCATCCTGATAGGCAAATCCGCAGCCCTACCCCTGCTTCGCCAGCCACTCGGTGATCGCCTTCCGGACCGATTGTTCGCCTGCGTCGCGGGCCGCGTGGATCACTTCGCGCGCTTCATCAAGGTTCACCCGGCGGATCAGGTGTTTGACCGGTCCGACAGAGGCCGGGCGCATCGACAGCATCCGCAGCCCGATCGCCGCGAGGCACAGCGCCTCGACCGGGCGGCCCGCGTCTTCGCCGCAGAAGGACACCGGGGTGCCGGTCGCGCGGCACCGTTCAACGATCTGTTCAAGGAAGCTCAGGAAACTGACGTTCAGCGTGTCATAGCGGCGGCGCACCCGCTCGTTCTCCCGGTCGGCGGCAAAGAAGAACTGCTTGAGGTCATTGCCGCCGATGGACAGGAAATCCACCTCTTTGAAGAACGCGTTCGGGGCGAAGGCAAGGCTGGGGGTTTCCAGCATCGCTCCGACCTCGATCTTGTCGGGCAGCGGGTGGCCAAGGATCTTTTCCCGCGCGATGGCCTTGTCAAACTCGGCCCGGGCAGCGCGGAATTCGTCGTATTGGGCGATGAAGGGGAACATGATGGTCAGGGGCCGCCCGTTGGCCGCCCGCAAAAGCGCCTGCAACTGCATCCGCAGCACGCCGGGTTTGTCGAGGCCCACCCGGATCGCGCGCCAGCCCATCGCCGGGTTCGGCTCGTCATTGGGCTTCATGTAGGGCAGCACCTTGTCCGACCCGATATCTAGGGTGCGGAAGGCCACGCGCCGCCCCTCGGCGGCATCCATCACGCGGGCATACAGCGCCGACAATTCGGCACGCTTGGGCATCTGATTGCGGATCAGAAACTGCAATTCCGTGCGGAACAGACCGACCCCTTCGGCCCCGGAGGTCGGCAGCGACGGAAGGTCGGCCATCAGCCCCGCGTTCATGTGCAGTGCCACGACATTGCCCGCCCTATCCTCGGCCGGAAGATCGCGGATCGAGGCATAACGTTCCTGCGCACGGGCCTGCATCGCGATCTTGTCGCGAAAGGCGGTGGTGACGGTGTCGTCGGGGCGCAGGTGAACGATCCCCTGATCGCCGTCGACAAGGATCGGGTCGCCGTTCAGCGCCTCGGTGGTGATGCCCCCCGCGTGGATCACCAGCGGAATCGCCCAAGCCCGGGCGACGATGGCCGCATGGCTGCCGACCGACCCTTCCTCGAGCACGATGCCGCGCAGTTTCTTGCCGTATTCCAGCAATTCGCCGGGTCCGATGTTGCGGGCAATCAGCACAGGACGGTCCGGCATTTCGGCCCCGGTGTCGCGGCCCTGCCCCGTTAGGATACGCAGCAGGCGGTTCGACAGGTCGTCCAGATCGTGCAGCCGGTCGCGGAGATAGGCATCCGCCGCGCTGTTCATCCGGGTTCGGGCCAGCGATTGTTCCTTTTCCACCGCCGCCTCGGCCGACAGGCCGTTTTCCACGTCGGCCTCCATCCGGCGCATCCAGCTGCGGGAATTGGCGAACATGCGATAGGCGTCCAGCACTTGCCTTTGTTCGGCGCTGACGGTGGCTGTCCGCGTCAGCATGTCATCGACCGAAACACGCAAGGTTTCGACCGCGTCACGCAGGCGTTTCAGCTCGGTTTCGGGGTCGTCTGAAATCGGGTTGGTCACCACGACACGCGGTTCATGCAGGAATACCTGCCCCTCGACCGCCCCTTCCTGCCCGATCGTGCCCCGGAACATGACCGGCTGCTGGTGCAGGGCCGACAGGGCCGCGCCTTCGCCCACGAAGGCGCCCAGTTCGGTCATCTCGGCGATGACCATGGCCACGACCTCAAGCGCATAGACCTCGTCCGGGGTAAACTGCCGTTCGGCCCGTGACTGGACGACCAGCACGCCCAAGGCGTCACCAAGTCGCTGAATCGGGATGCCGCAGAAACTGGAAAACCGCTCCTCCCCGGTTTCCGGCATATAGCGGAACCCCTTTTCGGCGGGGGCGTTGGCGGTGTTCACCACCGACCGGGATTTTGCCGTCCGGCCAACCAGCCCTTCGCCCAGCCGCAGCCGGGTCTGGTGCACGGCCTCGGCCTGAAGCCCTTCGGTCGCGCATAGCTCAAGGGTTTCGGAATCGCGGAACAGGTAGATCGAACAGACCTCGGTGCGCATGGAATCCGCGATCAGCTTCACGATCCGGTCAAGACGCGCCTGCCCGGCGCTGTCCTCGGCCAGCGTGTCGCGCAACCGCCCGAGCAGCTTGCGGCTTTCAGTTTCGAAGCGTTCTGCCATCTGTCCCCGCCCCATCGGGGCCCCGTTCCGGTTGAGTGACTTAGAACATATCGGGCGGGAAAGCGAAACGGAAATGCCGATGTGCCCTCCCTGTCCTCTGCGCTTTTCTCTGCCGTGCTAGGGCGCTATTGCAGGGAACATGAACCCGATCCCGGAAACATATGCCACCGCCGTCGCCGATGGGCGCCTGCGCCCGGACCCGGCGCAGGAAGGCGTCCTGCCAGAGCTGGAGCGGATTCGCCTTGAACTGGCCCAGCCGGTCAAAAAGGGGTGGTTTTCCAAGGCCCCGCCGCCTGTGAAGGGGCTGTATCTGTGGGGCGGTGTCGGGCGCGGCAAGTCCATGCTGATGGACCTTCTGTTCGACGCGGTCGAGGTGCCCAAGCGGCGTGCCCATTTCCATGCCTTCATGCAATGGGTCCACGCCGAGATGAACGCCGCCCGGGCCCGGGGGGTAGACGACGCCATCGCGCCCGTCGCGGCGACGCTGGCCAAGGATGTCCGGTTTCTGGCCTTCGATGAAATGCAGATCACCGATATCACCGACGCGATGATCGTCGGGCGGCTGTTCGAAAAACTGTTCGACGCCGGGGTGACGGTGGTCACCACGTCGAACCGGGTGCCGGATGATCTATACAAGAACGGGCTGAACCGACAGTTGTTCCTGCCCTTCATCGCGCTGATCAAGGAAAAGCTGGATGTCTGGCACCTGCAAAGCCCGCATGACCACCGGCAGGGGCGGCTTGCCGGGGCACAGGTTTACTTCACCCCGATCAACGCCGAAGCCCGGGCCGAGATCGCCTCGATCTGGGAGGACATGACCGGCGGGGCGACCGACCCGCTGATCCTGACCGTGAAAGCACGCGAGTTGGAAATCCCCGCCTTCCGCAACGGGGTCGGACGCGCGACTTTCTATGACCTCTGCGCCAAGCCCCTTGGCCCGGCAGATTACCTTGCCTTGGCTGAGGCTGTCCGGGTGCTGGTGCTGGAGGACATCCCGCGCCTCAGCCGGTCGAACTTTAACGAGGCCCGCCGCTTCGTCACCCTGATCGACGCGCTGTACGAAGCAAAGGTGCGACTGATCTGTTCCGCGGCGGCAGAGCCGGAAATGCTTTATGTCGAGGGCGAGGGCACGTTCGAATTTGAACGGACCGCCAGCCGCCTGCGGGAAATGCAGGGGCACGACTGGGCGAACTGAACCGGAATGGTGGGTCAAGACCCACCTTACGCCCCGCCGTCGAAAGGCGGGTTTCAACCCACCCTGCCCATGCTGGCTTGCATCTGGCAGAACCGGGCCTACTGTGACGCGCGAAATTCCGCCCCCGAAAGGATGCCCGATGTCCGAAATCGTCTGGACCCCGTCCCAAGCCCGCATTGACGAAACCGCCTATGCCTGTTTTGCCCGCGACCTTGGGTTTGATCCATCGGACTACGCCGGGCTTCACGCCTGGTCGGTCGCGGACCTGGGCCGGTTCTGGTCGCATCTTTGGGACGTGGCCGGGGTGATCGGCGACAAGGGCGATGTGGCCTTTGCCCCCGACTCGGCGCATTGGATGACCGGTGCGCGGTTCTTTCCCGAGGCGCGGATCAATTTCGCCGAAAACATGATGCGGCTGGACGGCGACGCCATCGCCGTGATCGAAACCGACGAGGCCGGGCACCGGCGCGAGGTGACAGCCGCGACACTTCGGGCCGAGGTCGCCCGGGTCGCTCAGGGCCTGCGGGATGCGGGCGTGACCGAAGGCGACCGGGTCGCAACCGTTCTACCGAACCGGCTGGAAAGCCTTGTCACCATGCTTGCCACCTCTGCCGTGGGCGCGGTCTGGACCTCCTGCTCGCCCGACTTCGGCACGGCGGCAATCCTTGACCGGATCGGGCAGGTGGAACCAAAGGTCTTCTTCGCGGGAACGCAGGTGCTCTACGGGGGCAAGACGCTCGACCTGACCGGGCGGATGTCCGAGATCGCAACGCAGCTGGCCCATCTGACCACTGTGGTGCAGGTGGGGGACGGGGCGCTCTCGGCCAATGTGCCGGTCGTGGGCTATGGTGATTTCGGCGCGGCGGCAGACCTGACCTTTACCCGCGTTCCCTTCGATGCCCCGGCATTCGTCCTTTACACATCCGGCACCACGGGCAAGCCCAAGGCCATCGTTCATCGCACCGGTGGCCCGACCCTGAACCTGATGAAGGAACACCTGCTGCATTCGGATATGCGCAAGGGCGACCGGTTCATGTGGTACACGAATACCGCGTGGATGATGTATCACTGGCTGGTCGGGGCCATGTCCTGCGGCACGACCATCGTGCTTTACGACGGCGCCCCGGTGCTGAAGGCGGGCGATGGGCTGGACGGGTCGCCCCTGTGGAAAGTGGTCGAACGGGAGAATCTGACACACCTTGGCATCTCGCCCAAATACCTCGCGACCCTGTCTTCCGCAGGCTTCGTGCCGAACGCTAACTACGACACATCCTCACTGCGGTGGATGCTGGCGGCGGGCAGCCCGATGGCCCCGTGGCAATATGACTGGATGTACGACAACGTGCAGGCCAAGGGCGGCGACATGGGGTTCGCCTCGATCTCGGGCGGCACGGAGCTTCTGGGCTGTTTCCTGATCGGCTGCCCCGCCCTGCCGCTGCGCAAGGGCACGCTGACGGCCAAGGGGCTGGGCATGGCAGTTCAGGTTCTGGACGACAGGGGCGTCGGCGTGATCGGGCGCGATGGCGAACTGACCTGCACCGAGCCCTTCCCCTCCATGCCCCGCACATTCTGGGGCGAGGGCGGCGACCAGCGCTACCACGACGCCTATTTCGCCGACCGGGCCGAGATCTGGACCCACGGCGACCGCGCCACCCTGAACCCGGACGGCAGCGCCGTGATCCACGGGCGGTCGGATTTCACGCTGAACCCCGGCGGGGTGCGGATTGGGACAGCTGACATCTACAACGTCTGCGACGGGTTTGCCGAACTGGACGATTGCGTGGTCTTTGGCCGGCCCCTCGCCGATGATCCGACGGATGAGGAAATCGTGCTCTGCCTGAAGATGGCCGAGGGGCAGGCAGCGACGGCGGACCTGGCCAAATCCATACGGACCGCGCTGCGCACCGCCTGTTCGCCCCGGCATGTTCCGGCGGCAATCTACGTGGTTGCCGACGTGCCCTACACGATCAATGGCAAACGCGTCGAAGGCGCGGCCAAGGCGATGGCGACCGGCGGCGAGGTCAAAAACCAGGCGTCGTTGGCCAATGCGGGGTGCCTGCAGGAATACGCGACGCTGGGCCAGAAGGCTGCCCTTTAGGGCGCAGGCCTGCATTCGGGTGGCGGACACCCGCCCAAGGCAGGGTTTTCCTGACCCTGCCGTGATTAAGGGTGGCTTGGCCCCACACGGCGGGTCTAAGCTGACGCGTAACAAGTATGATGAAGGGAGCCCACCATGAAACATCTGGCACGGACCACCGCGATAGCGGGGTTCACGACACTTGCATTCGCCCTGCCCGCCGCGGCGCAGGACATGTGCGGCGGCATTGGCGCAAATGGCCAGTGGATTGGCGGGACCGAATCCGCATCCGACCTGTCTATCGCGGGCGGCTACATGGAACAGATGGCGCTGGTGCTGGGGGGCAACCAGTATGTCGCGCTGTTCAGCCTGTCTGGCACCGCCGACGTTCGGGTCGAGGCCGCAGGCCGTGGCGCGGGCGACCCCGTGATCGACCTCTATGACGGGTTCGGAAACATCGTCGTGTCGGATGACGATTCCGGCGGCAACGGCGCATCGCGCGCCGAAACGACGCTGGGGCCGGGCACCTATTGCCTTGCCCTGCGGTCCTTCGACAACGCGCCAATGACCAGCTTTGTCCGGGTCGGCACCACCGATATGGAGCCGCTGACCGAAGGCATGGGCGACACCGACGGGTTCTTCGATTCGACCGACTACGGCTCGGGCGGCGGCGAATGCGATGCCAATACCCCGGCGCAGGACATCCCGCTTGGTGGGTCGTCGACTGCCTCGGTCGCGGATACCCCTTATTGGGCCTTCACCCTGACCGAACCGATGCCGGTGACCATCACCGCAGAAAACCCGGACGCAGACCCGATTGTCACCCTCTATGACGGCGACGGAAACTGGCTGGGCGAAAACGACGATTTCGACGGGCTGAATTCGCGGCTGGACATGTCCGCGCCATTGGCGCCCGGGCGCTATTGCGTGTCGATGACAGCGCTGTCCGATCCCGGTGCGCCGGTGACTGTCACCGTGACGGAATATGACCCGGTCGCCGCGCTGGCCGCGCTGTATGACCGGGGCGAAAGCGCGCCGCCGATGGATGGCAGCCACCCGATCACCGATCTTGGGACCGTGGACAGCCGGGTCCGGATCGACGTGCAGAACACCACCACCGCCACATGGTTCAGCGTCGAGGTGCCGGAAAGCGGCCTTCTCCTGATCGAAGCACTCGCAGCGGGCGGCAATGGCGACCCCTACCTGTATCTCTACGATGATCTTGGCCGGCTGGTCGATCAGAACGATGACTACAACGGGCTGGATTCGCAGGTCGTCGCGCGGGTCAACCGGGGCACCTACCTGATCGCGCTGCGAGAGCTGAACGACGGGTCGCAAGGCTTCGTCCGGCTGCTGGTCGAACGCTACGTCGCCGCGCAATAGGGCGCCTGATACAACACGACTACGGCGGGGCCTTCGGGCCCCGTTTCGCATTTGGAGGCGGAACCCGCTGGCTTTACATTCAATCAAACGTTTGATTGAATGACTACATGACCCAGAACGCCCCCGATTCCGAAACCCGTGCCCGGCTGATCGCCGCCGGGCTGCGGCTGTTCGGCCAGACCGGTTATGACGGCACCTCGACCCGTGCCCTCGCGGCCGAAGCAGGCACGAATGTCGCCTCGATCTCTTACCACTTCGGATCAAAGGCTGGGTTGCGGCAGGCCTGCGCCCGCGATGTCGCAGCCCGCGTGACCGGGGCAATCGCCACGGACATGCCCGCCCCGCCCAGCACCCCGGACGCCGCGCAGGCGCTTCTTGAACAGGTCGGCCGCAGCTTTGTTGCCTTCATCGTCACCTCCCCCGATGCCCGCGATATCGTTTCCTTCCTGGTTCGTGAAATCATGACCCCGGGCGAGGTGGCGGACCTTGTCTATTCCGAGTTTCTGGAGCCCCGGCACCGGATGGTCTGTGCCCTTTGGTCCATCGCCACCGGCCTCCCGGCAGAAAGCGAGAGCGTGAAGCTCTCTGTTTTCGCGATGATCGGTCAGGCCCTTTATTTCCGGATCGGCCAACCGATCATTTCCCGCCGCATGGGATGGCAGGACATCGGCCCGGCCGAGGCCGCGCAAATCGCCGATACCGTCGCCGCGCAGATCCGCGCCACAATCGAAAGCCAACGCCGATGAGCCTGCTTTGCGCCCTGCCCTTCGCCCTGTCGCTCTTTGCTGAATGCGCCCCGCCAACGCCCTTTGCCACCGGCTATGTCGAAGGGGAATATACGCTGGTCGCCCCGGTCGCGGTCGTCCAGATCACGAATGTCCCCGTCGCGCGCGGCGACCGGATCGAGGCAGGGGAGGTTCTGGTCGAGACAGAGCGGCGCGATGCCGAAATCGCCCTGTCCGAAGCCAATGCAGCCTTGGCGCAGGCCGAAAGCCGCTTGGCCGACCTGCGCGAAGGGTTGCGTCCCGAAGAGATTGGCGTGATCGAAGCCGCCCTGCAATCGGCCCGTGCGCAGGCAGCCGAGGCAGAGCGGGAACGGGACAGGGTCACCAGCCTTGCCACGCGCGGCGTGCTGAATGACGCACAGCGCGATACCGCCGAAACCGCCGCCGATATCGCCGCCGCCAAGGTGGCCGAGGTCGAGGCGCAGCTTGCCGTTGCCCGCCTGCCTGCCCGGCCGCAGGCCATTGCCCAGGCCGAAGCCGCCGTTGAAGGCGCCCGCGCCGCACGCGACCGCGCCGAATGGAACCTGGAACGGCGCACGCTCACCCTGCCGGAACCCGTCACCGTGTCGGATGTGATCCGCACTGCCGGGGAAATCGCGGGCCCGTCCGCCCCGGTCCTGTCGGTTCTGGGGGACGGCGCGGTCAAACTTCGGCTTTACGTCCCCGAGACCGCCTTTGCCACCGTCGCAGTCGGCGACAGCCTGTCGGTGTCCTGCGACGCCTGTCCTCCCGGCTTGACGGCTCGGATTACCTACATCGCCAACGAACCCGAATTCACCCCGCCGGTGATCTACTCGCTCGAAAACCGGCAAACGCTTGTCTACCTCGTCGAGGCGCGGCCCGAGGGGGATCATCCCCTCAAGCCCGGCCAGATCGTCGAGGTCGCAGCCCCCGAAGGATTCCGCCAATGACGGACGCCCCGGCCATATCGGTTCGGGACCTGACCAAGCGGTTCGGACAGAAGACCGCCGTCAGCAAGGTCAGCATGGACGTCCAGCGGGGCGAGATCATGGGCTTCCTCGGCCCTAACGGCTCTGGCAAGACGACAACGATCCGGCTGATGTGCGGCCTGCTGGAACCCGACGAAGGGGCCGGCGCGGTGCTGGGCCATGACATCCGCCGCGAACGGCGCGCGATCAAGCGCAAGGTCGGCTACATGACGCAGAAGTTTTCGTTCTACGAAGACCTGACGATCGAGGAGAATTTGCGCTTCGTCGCTGGTCTCTACGCCATGAGACGTCCGCGCCAAACGGTGCGGGACACCCTTGAAACCCTGGGATTGACCGGGCGCAAGGCACAGCTGGCGGGGTCCCTGTCCGGGGGGTGGAAACAGCGGCTGGCCCTTGCCGCCTGCATCATGCACCGGCCCGACCTTCTGATGTTGGACGAACCGACGGCGGGGGTGGACCCGAAGGCCCGGCGTGAATTCTGGGACGAGATTCACCAACTTGCCCGCGACGGGCTGACCGTCCTTGTCTCGACCCACTACATGGACGAGGCCGAACGCTGCCACCGAATCGCCTATATCTCGCACGGGCATCTGATCGCCCTTGGCACCGTGCCCGACGTGGTGCGCGACGCCGGGCTGACCACCATGTTGATGCACGGCGGCGATCTTGCCGCCGCGGCGCGCGCCCTTCACGGCGCGGATGGTGTGGATCAGGTCGCCCCCTTTGGCCGCACCCTGCACGTCGTCGGACGCGACCCGGCCCGGCTGGAAAAGACCGCCCGCAAGATCGCCAAGGACACCGGCGCGCGGATCGAACCGGCGGAAACATCGTTGGAGGACGTGTTCATCCAGTTGATGAGCGGGGCGGAGGACATGCGATGAGCCGCTTCTTCTCGCTGCGTCGCCTTTGGGCGCTTCTGACCAAGGAAACCATCCAGATGCGCCGCGACCGGCTGACCTTCGCGATGATGCTGGGGATTCCGCTGGTGCAGTTGATGCTGTTCGGCTTTGCCATCAACACCGACCCGAAATCCCTGCCCGCGGCCCTTGTCGCACCAACGCAGGACAGGTTCACCCGCGCCATGGTCACGGCGCTGGAACTGACCGGCTACTACCGGTTCATCGTCCCCGACGCGACCGCGACAGAGGCCGAAGAGATGATTGCCAGCGGCGAGGTGGCCTTTGTCGTCACTGTGCCCTCCGACTTTGGCCGCCGGATCGAACGGGGCGACCGCGCCCAGATCCTGATCGAGGCGGACGCGACCGACCCCTCGGTCGCCTCGGGGGCGATATCGACGCTCAGCACCGTGGCGCAGGGGGCGCTGCTGCGGGAGGCGGGAACGGAAATCGCGGCGAATGAAGCAACGAATCACGGCCTGTCGGTGATCGTGCACCGGCGCTACAACCCCGAAGGCGTGACCCAATACAACATCGTCCCCGGTCTTCTTGGGGTGATCCTGCAACTGACGATGGTGATGATGACCGCGATGGCGCTGACCCGCGAGATCGAGCGTGGGACGATGGAAAACCTGCTGGCGATGCCGGTCACGCCGCTGGAGATCATGCTGGGCAAGATCATCCCCTATCTGGCCGTCAGCGCGGCACAAGTGACCGTCGTTCTACTTGCCGCGCGGCTGATCTTCGGGGTGCCCTTCGTCGGCAGTCTTGCCCTGATCCTTGCCGGGGTCTTTGTCTTCGTGCTGGCGCTGGTGATCCTCGGCTATCTCATTTCAACGGTCAGCCGGACCCAGATGCAGGCCATGCAACTGACCTTTTTCTTCTTCCTGCCCTCGCTCTTGCTGTCCGGGTTCATGTTCCCCTACCGGGGGATGCCCGGCTGGGCGCAAATGCTGGGCGAGATCCTTCCGCTCACGCATTTCCTGCGGCTGATCCGGTCGGTGATGCTGAAAGGCGCGGATGCCGCGACGGTTGCGCCGACATTCGCCGCCCTTTGGGCCTTCGTCTTCGGGCTGGCACTCATTGCGCTCTTGCGGTTCCGCCGGACACTCGACTGACCCCCGAAAAAGAAAACGCGGTCCGAAGACCGCGTAAGTCGGGCGTTGCACCCTTAGGGATTTCGTTGCCGAGACCGGCGGGCTACCACTTGTCGGGGCCCTTCTCGGCGAATGCATTGACCAGAAAGTCGATGAAGGCGCGCACCTTGGGCTGGGTAAAGCGGCCCGGCGGGTAAACCGCATAAATGCCCTGCGTATCGACCGGAAGATCGGGGATCGCCTCTTCGACAAGGCCCTTTTCCATCGCGTCGGCGTAAAGGAAGGACGGCAGGTAGGCGATGCCAAGGCCCGAGATACAGGCGTTCATCAGCGACTGGCCATCGTTCACCGTTAGCCAGCCCGCGGTGCGAACCTGCCGTTTTTCGCCCGATGGGGCGGTCAGCTTCCAGACGGCCGAATTGGCCTGGTTCGAATAATGCAGAAGTTTGTGTTCGTTCAGATCGTCGATCCGCTGGGGCCGACCATGTTTCTGGAAATAGGAGGGCGAGGCGATCATCCGGCGCGTGGTTTCCGTGAGCTTGCGGGCGCGCAGGGTGCTGTCTTCCAGCTCTCCAATGCGGATCGCCATATCGAACCCTTCGGAAATCAGTTCGACGTAGCGGTTGTTGAGAACCATATTGACGGTGATATCAGGGAATTCGGCAAGGAATTCGCCCAGAACCGGCGATAGGTGGTTTACCCCGAAATCTGTCGCCACGCTGATCCGCAACAGGCCAGACGGGGCCGATTGCATCGAGGTGACAAGCGCATCTGCCTCTCCGGCATCATTCAGGACCCTGCGGGCCCGGTCGTAATAGGCAAGACCGATTTCGGTGGGGCTCACACGGCGCGTTGTCCGGTTCAAAAGCCGGGCACCAAGGCGGGCTTCAAGGGCGGAAACGTGCTTGGAAACGGCGGACTTCGAAATCCCCATCTTCTTCGCAGCATCTGTAAACCCGCCCTGATCCACAACCGTGGCGAACGCTTCCATTTCGGTGAGGCGATCCATACTCGTTCCTCTGCATGACATATTTCTTGCAGAGTGTTCTGACGGCCAAATCGGGCAGGACTGCGGCGGATGCCTGACAATTGCGGGGATTTCCCGGGACTGTAGAGGGGCGGGAAACGTGGCGAGCACCCCGCCCCGACCGCGCGGCACCTTATTTCCCGCGCAACTGGCTTCGCATTTTGTGATGCACCGGCGCCTGTAGCCAGCTGTCAATTTCTGCCTCGGTTCGAAGGGGCGGGCCGAACAGACCCGGCCAGTCCGCCAGCCGCTTCCGACTACCTTGAAACGGCAGGACCGCAATCTCTTGCCCCGGTTCAATGGTGCCGGCCTCCAAGACCCGCAGGTATGGCCCCGGGCGACCCGCCTTCAAAAAGGTCGTCACGAATCCCTTCACGCCCATCCTCGCCTCAAGCGTGGCGCATGGAATGCGCGGCGAGGTCACCTCGAGCAGCACTTGCCCGATCCGCAACCTGTCCCCGACACAAATCACCTCTGTCGGCCAGCGGTCGAGCGTCAGGTTCTCTCCAAACGTGCCGTTGGGAATGTCCCTACCAAGGGTCGCCTCCCACCAGTCATAGTCGGCGCGAGAATAGGCATAGATCGCCTGATCCGGTCCGCCGTGGTTCTTGACGTCGACAATGACATCCCCGGCAATCCCCGCGGCCGAGACGTCGGCCTGCGCCACCGGCGATTTGAATATCCCGGACTGCCCGGATTTCGCGGCAATCGGTTCCGCCCTGCCCACGTTGATCGACAAAAGCTGCATCTACAGCGCCGCCGCGACCCGCGTGCCTTGGTCAATCGCCCGCTTGGCGTCCAACTCGGCGGCCACATCGGCCCCACCGATCACATGAACCTCCACACCCTGCGCCAAGAGCGCATCGGCAAGCGACCGTTCCGGTAACTGACCGGCACACAAGACCACCGTATCCACCGCGATCAGGGTCGGATTTTCCCGTGCCTCGCCAAAGCTGACATGCAGCCCCTCTGCATCGATCTTTTCATAGTTCACGCCGCCGATCATCTTGACGCCCTTCATCTGAAGGGTCGCCCGGTGTATCCAGCCAGTGGTCTTGCCCAGACCCTTGCCCAGTTTCTGCGCCTTGCGCTGCAACAGCGTGACCTGCCGGGCCGGTGCCTCTGGCTGCGGTCCTTCCGGCGCCAGACCGCCACGGGCCGTGGCCGGGTCGGTCACACCCCATTCCTCCAGCCACTCCCGCAGGTTCTCTGTCGGGCTGTCCGTCGTGGTCAGGAATTCGGCCACGTCGAACCCAATGCCCCCCGCCCCGATCACCGCCACGCGATCACCGACCGGCGCGCCGTGGCGCAGCACGTCGATGTAGGACAGGACATTCGGCCCGTCCTGCCCGGGGATCTGCGGGTCGCGCGGAATGACACCTGTGGCAACAATCACCGCGTCGAACCCGGCCAGATCCTCGGCGCCTACTTCGGTGCCAAGCCGCACATCAATGCCCGCCTCGGCGACCGAGGCCGCGAACCAATTCACCAGCCCGTGAAACTCTTCCTTGCCGGGGATGGTCTTGGCCATGTTCAACTGACCGCCCAGACTGTCGGCCTTATCGAACAGGGTCACCACATGGCCCCGGTCCGCCGCGGTCAGCGCCGCCGACAGACCCGCAGGTCCGGCCCCCACAACCGCGACCTTCTTGGCCGCGCCCGCTGGCTCGATCACCAGTTCGGTTTCATGGCAGGCGCGCGGGTTCACAAGGCAGGACGTCAGTTTGCCGCTGAACGTGTGATCCAGACAGGCCTGATTACAGGCGATGCAGGGCGCGATCAGATCGGCGCGACCCGCCTGCGCCTTGGCCACGAAATCCGGGTCGGCCAGGAAGGGGCGGGCCATCGACACCATATCGGCGCAGCCATCGGCCAACACCGCTTCGGCGGTCTGCGGATTGTTGATCCGGTTTGACGTGATGACCGGGATCTGCACCTCGCCCATCAGTTTCTTCGTAACCCAGGTGAAGGCCCGGCGCGGGACGCTGGTGGCGATGGTCGGAATGCGCGCCTCGTGCCAGCCGATGCCGGTGTTGATGATCGTGGCACCCGCCGCCTCGATCGCCTTGGCCAGTGTCACCACCTCGTCCCAGGTCTGACCATTGGGGACAAGGTCGATCATCGACAGGCGGTAGATCAGGATGAAATCAGGACCAACCGCGGCCCGGACCCGGCGCACCACTTCGATCGGCAGGCGCATCCGGTTTTCAAGGCTGCCACCCCAGCGATCCGTCCGCTTGTTCGTATGGGTGACAAGGAACTGGTTCAGGAAATACCCCTCGGACCCCATCACCTCGACCCCGTCATAGCCGGCCTCTCGGGCGCGGGTCGCGGCGGTGACGATGTCGCTGATCTGCTTTTCGATCCCCTCTTCGTCCAGTTCCTTCGGGGAAAAGGGCGAGATCGGGGATTTGATGGCGGACGGGGCCACGCAATCGGGGGAATAGGCATAGCGGCCCGCGTGCAGGATCTGCATGGCGATCTTGCCGCCCGCGTCATGCACCCGGCCCGTCACGATCCGGTGGTTTTCGATGGCCTGATCGGTGAACAGACCCGCCGCGCCGGGGAACACCCCGCCTTCCTTGTTCGGAGCCATGCCGCCGGTGACCATCAGGCCCACCCCACCCCGCGCCCGCGCGGCATAGAATTCAGCCACCCGGTTCCAGTCGCGGGTTTCTTCAAGGCCCGTGTGCATCGACCCCATCAACACGCGGTTCTTCAGCGTGGTGAACCCAAGATCAAGCGGGGCAAGCAGGTGCGGATAGGCGGTCATGGCGGGCAATCCTTTGGTCGGTTGCCCGCACAATCGCGCAAGTTGACGCGCAGGTCACGCAGGACGCGGCGTCAGGGGCTTGAAACCTATTATATAGTCATTATTTACTAATCATGTCTGATTAAGGAGAACCCCATGACACCCGGATATACCTTCATGTCCAAATCCACAGCCAAGCCCGGCATGCTCGATGATCTTGTCCGCATTGCCTCTGCGCCCCCGCAAGCGATGGAAGGCGTTGTCGAGGGGTTGATCGGCTATCAGGTCGCCGTCGACGCGGACCGGAATGCCGTCGTCGTCTGGAGCACCTTTCGCGACAAAGCCGCGCTCTACGACTATCTTGCGTCGGACGCGGCGAAGGGCAATCATGGCGACCCCGAGGAAATGGAACGGATCATCGAGACCTTCGAGATGTATGACCTGACCCCAACTGTCGGAAAGCTGCCCGCATGAGCCTTGCCAAGGCGCGGGAAATGGCCGTTTTGAGCCTTCTGAAGGCGCATCCGGCCCACGGCTACGACATTTCCCGCGCCGTGGCCGAAGGCCCGCTGTCCATGCTGGGGCTAAGCCGCCCCGCAGTCTACGCAGTCCTCGATCGGTTTGCCCGGCGCGGCTGGGTAACGGGTCAGACCCAATCGTCCGGCAACAGGCCGGACAAGACGGTCATGCTACTGACCAAAACCGGCGCGGCGGCGCTGGCCAAAATGCAATCCGACACAGCAACCGTCGCCGCGCTGCCGGTTGTGCCGCTTGTGGCGCTTCTTTTGGCGCATGACGCCGGTCAAGCCATTCCCCGCGCAACGCTGCAAGCGCTCGTCGACATGCGCAAGTCGGATCTGGCAAAGCTGGAGGCTGATAGCGATCACGCCGATAGCGCGACATCCGCGTTGTCCCGCCGGGTTCTCAGGGCCGAAATTGAAACGCTCGAAAGCCTGCTCTGACGCTCAGGCAGTTTCCACGCAATGACGACGGAAGGCGCGTTTGAGCATGTCCAGCTCGGCCCGCAACAGGCCAATCTCGGCGCGGATATCCTCGGCCAGCGCATCCCCGGCGTAGATCGCGAAACTGGCAAGGGTTTCGCCGCTGGACCTGTCCGTGATCAGAAAGGTCTGGACGCCATCGGTAATTCGGTCCGCCGGGATCGGCACCCGCACGCGCCACTGGCCCTTGTCGGACTCTTCGGTCACGCTGACCCCGTCGATCGCTGTGCCCAGATGGGTAACGACCAGAGAGGGCAACCACCCTTCGGAAGCGCCGGTGCAGGTCAGCACGCCTTCCCAATGGCCTTCGTAAAGACGGGTCTTTGTCAGGGTGATTTCCATGGCAACGGTCCTTCGGATGGTCACAGGGCGGCGCGGGGGTAGCGGGACAGGGTCAGGTCGCGGATCGTGACCTGATTCATTTCCGGCCCTTCAAAGATCAGATCAAGCCAGATGCGTTCGACCCGCTTTTCGTTCAGCTTGGTATAGGCGAGGTCAAACTCGATCATCTGTTCGGACTCTCCAAGCGGCATTTCGCGGACGATCTGTTCGGTATTCGGGCCATGCTGGATGTTCAGGCGAGCAAAGATTTCCAGCGGCTTTTCCCATTCAATGATCGGGTCCAGCCGGATCAGATGGTTGCGGGTCAACCCGGTGCAGGCATCCTTGGGCAGATCGACAACAAGGCTCAGAAAAGACCCGTCAAAGCGAAACACATCCAACCGCAGGCCAAATGGGGCAAGATCCCGTTCGCGCGTATTGCGCAACTGGCGCAGGGTCAGTTCGCTGATCTTGCAGTCGTGGAAAAGCGTGACCTCCTCCCCGATGATGGTCTTGCTTTCCACGCCGGACATGCCCTTGCTCGCCAGCGGGCCGCGCCACAGTTGCGGACGCCAAGACCAATCGGTTCCGGGGGGTTTGGGAAAGGCGGACGACCCGATCCGGGGCAGTGCAAGCCGGCTGTCGGCCACGTGCAGGAATTGGGACAGGGCAGCGCCCAGTTCACGGGCGCGGGCCCGTTCCTTGCGCAGCCCCCCAAGGTCGGTCGTGGCTGCGTTGCGGGCGGCGCGTCGCCATCGGCGCGCCATGACCCGATGCAGCAGCCTGTCGATCAGTCTGGAATTGCGTCTGCCCATGCGTGATCTTGCCCCGATAGTCCTGCGCTGTCGCGCTTTGGTTCTTTCGCCCAACTTGCCGCACAATACCTGAATTTTCGGTTGTGAAAAGAAAGCAATCCGGCTCAGGCCGGATTGTCGCCCGTGTTTGCCGCGCGCAATGCATCGACGGTCAGCAACAACAGCCGGGCGGACTGCCTGCGGCTGATCGGGTCGCGCGAATACCCACGCACATTCACAGTGACCAGATAGCCATTCACATCCAGAAAGGCGCGGCCCTGCATGGATTCCAGCCCGTCGAACCGGTCCGGCCCGGCATCTGTAAACCAAACCTCCACCAGATTTGCTGCAGATTGCACGAAGGCCACGTCGATCTCGGACGCGGTGCCTGTCTGGCTCAGGATCGCCTTGCCGCTCTCGGACTCTACAAAGCTTGCAAGGTCGGTTTCCGCCCCGTCGACCACGGCCGAGCCTTCCTCGCCGACCTGAACGGTGATCAATGCGGCGATGTTTGGCATGATCGCCGCATCCGAGACCAGCGCACAGCCCGCCATGACCACGAAACCGTTGGCTGCGGCACTTGCCTGCCGGTCGATGCAGTACCCTTCGGGCGCGCGCACGCGGAACCCGCCATCCAGAACCGACAGCGTGCGAATACCCCGCGCCTGTGCCCGGTCCGACCCGATTTGAAGGCCCGCGCCGAAATCGGCGGGCATACACCCCGCCATCACCAAGGCCCCGGCGATTGCCATCGCTGTCCGCCTGAAACCCAATCCCCGAACTCGCGGCACCCCGCACACCTCCTCCGTCGTGTCCTGACGGGATAGGAACAGCCGACCCGCCGCACAAGGCCCCTTTGGCTGTGGCGCCCGATTCGCCGCAGTGGGGTGGACAATCGGCAACGCCTCTTTTCATCCCCCCGCGCCCGCAGCATAGTCCGCCCATGTTTGATCCGAGCCATCCCCGATATGCCGCCCATGACGGGTTTGTCGCCCGCGCGGGGTCGCAGGTGCTTGCCGGTCAGTTGTTGACCGGGCTGGGACTGATCGCGCTGACCTTTTACGTGCTGGTGCCCGAGGCACTGTATTTCGCCAGCCTGTTCGCGCCCGACCGCGACAGGTTTCTTGACGGGGCGACGCCAGTGTCCTTGCTGGTCCAGCTTCTGGTCATGGTCCTGCCCATCTGGGCGCTGCGCGTTTATCTGCGGCGGGTCGAGAAACGGACGCTCGGCAGTGTTTTCGGACCGATCGACGGGGTGGTCAGCGGATTTCGCGCGGTCGCGGTGCCGGTGGCACTGGTCCTGATCGCGCTAGAGCTCTTACCGCCCTGGATACCCTCAAACATGATCGCCGAAACGCGATTCCTGCCCAGCTGGCTTCTGGTCCTTCCGGTCGCGCTCGTCGCCATCGCCGTTCAGGTCACAGCGGAAGAGGCTGTTTTCCGGGGGTTTCTGCAACAACGTCTGGCGATCCTTTCGCCCTCGCCATTGATCTGGATGGTGCTGCCGAGTGTCGGCTTCGGGCTGTTACACTATCTGAACGCAGAAAGCGCGGTGGAAGGGGCGATCTGGGTCCTGTTCGCAACGCTGATTGGCATGGCTTGCGCCGACCTGACCGCGCGGCACGGCAGCCTTGGGCCCGCCATCGCGCTGCACTTCATCAACAACGTCTTCGCGCTTGTGATCTGGGGGGTGCAGGGCGGGCCGATGTCCGGGCTGGCCCTGTTTCTTCTGCCTGATGAAAGGCCGTCACCCGACCAGATGGGGCTTGATCAGCTTCTGCAACCCTGGGCCATGGCCGAGATCGTCGCCGTAACGCTTTTCATCGGCTGCCTGTGGCTTGCCGCGCGTCTGGGCCTGCGGCGCTGATTGCATTTCGCGGCTACCCGGCTTATCTCGGATTCCGCAACCTCTGAAGGCCAAGGCATGAACTGGATCACCAACTACGTCCGTCCGACCATCAATTCGCTGTTCTCGCGGCGCGAAGTGCCCGAGAACCTGTGGACCAAATGTGATGACTGCGGGACGATGCTGTTCCACCGCGAACTGGCCGAAAACCAGAATGTCTGCACCTCCTGCGGGCACCACATGGGGATCAGCCCGCGCGACCGGTTCACCGCCCTGTTCGACGGTGGTGTCTTTACCGAGGTCGAGGTGCCCGAACCGGTGCAGGACCCGCTGAAATTCCGCGACCAGAAACGCTATCCCGACCGGCTCAAGGCCGCGCAGAAGAAGACGGGCGAGAAAGAGGCGATGCTGGTCGCCGAGGGCGAGATCAACCGCACCCCCATTGTTGCCGCCGCACAGGACTTTGGGTTCATGGGCGGGTCGATGTCGATGTATGTCGGCAATGCGATCATCGCGGGGGCCGAACGGGCGATCAAGCTCAAGCGGCCCTTCGTCCTGTTCTCCGCCGCCGGGGGCGCGCGGATGCAGGAAGGCATCCTTGGCCTGATGCAGATGCCGCGCACCACCGTGGCCGTCGAAATGCTGAAAGAGGCGGGGCTGCCCTACATCGTCGTCCTGACCCACCCGACCACAGGCGGGGTCACCGCATCCTACGCGATGCTGGGGGACGTGCAGATTGCCGAACCCAATGCGCTGATCGGCTTTGCCGGGGCGCGCGTGATCGAACAAACGATCCGGGAAAAACTGCCCGAAGGGTTCCAGAGGGCCGAATACCTGCTGGATCACGGGATGCTGGACCGGGTGACGCCGCGCACCCAGTTGAAGGACGAGCTGACCACGATCATCCGCCTTCTGATGGGCATGGACCCGGCCGTTGTCGCCGACCTGCCCGCCCCTGCCCCGGCCCAGCCCGAGGCAAAGGCCGCCACCCCTGCTGAAAAGGCATCCGACAAGTGACAACCGGCTCTGACGTCATCCTTGAACGGATGATGGCGCTCCACCCGAAGGTCATCGACCTGACGCTGGACCGTGTCTGGCGGCTTCTGGCCGCGCTCGACAACCCGCAGGACCGTCTGCCGCCGGTGATCCACATCGCCGGAACCAACGGCAAGGGATCGACGCAGGCGATGATCCGCGCCGGGCTGGAGGCGATGGGCAAGACCGTCCACGCCTATACCTCGCCGCATCTTGCGCGGTTCCACGAACGGATCCGGCTGGCGGGCACCCTGATTTCCGAACCGCAGCTGACGGAAGTGCTGGACCGCTGCTATGCCGCCAACAACGGCGAAAGCATCACCTATTTCGAGATCACCACCGTTGCGGCCCTGCTGGCCTTTGCGGAAACGCCCGCCGACTACACCCTGCTTGAGGTCGGGCTGGGCGGTCGGC
This sequence comes from Marivivens marinus, assembly GCF_035969385.1. Lineage (NCBI taxonomy): Bacteria > Pseudomonadati > Pseudomonadota > Alphaproteobacteria > Rhodobacterales > Paracoccaceae > Marivivens > Marivivens marinus. Next base: position 69,131 of record NZ_JAYKKJ010000008.1, read on the forward strand.
TGGACGCCACCAATGTCATTGGCAACCCGGCGGTGACCATCATCACCCCGGTCGATCTGGACCATCAGCAATTTCTTGGTGACACGCTGGCCCAGATCGCGGGCGAAAAGGCCGGGATCATCAAGCGCGGCGTTCCTTGCGTGGTCGGCCCGCAGCATGACGAGGGGCTGGAAGTCATCGAACGTCAGGCTGCGCGTCTGGGGGCACCCCTTCTGGCCTATGGGCAGCAGTGGCATGTGGGCACCGAACACGGGCGGCTGGTCTATCAGGATGAAAAGGGGCTGCTGGACCTGCCCCTGCCGAACCTTCCCGGACCGCACCAGATCATGAACGCGGGCGCCGTCCTTGCCGCCCTGCGCCACCTTGGCGCGGACGATGCCGCCTGCGAGGCCGCCGTGACCCGCGCCTATTGGCCCGCGCGGATGCAGAAGCTGACCGAAGGCGCGCTGGTGGATCTGGCCAAACCGGCCGAGCTCTGGCTGGACGGCGGGCACAACCCGGCGGCCGGGATCGCGCTGGCCGACACCCTGCGGCAACAGCCGCCCCGGCCCACGCACCTGATCTGCGGCATGCTGAACACCAAGGACATCGGCGGCTACCTGCGTCCGCTGGCAGCTGTGGCCGACAGCCTGACCGCCGTGTCGATCCCCGGAGAGGCCAACACCCTGCCCGCCGAAGAAACAGAACGGCAGGCGTTGGCGGCGGGCATGACCGCGACCACCGCCGACAGTGTCGAGGACGCGATCCGGGCGATCACCGCGCGCGATCCGAATGCGCGAATCCTGATTTGCGGGTCGCTCTACCTTGCCGGGCACGTGCTGCGCACGAACGGCTGACGCGCAAGATCGGAAACAAATCGGGTGCAGGGCCTCCACCGTCGCCAAGACGGTAACCCATGCCCCGATTTCGCCACAAAAAGTTGACGACTCGGCCCAATTCCCGTCTGCTCGGCCTGTGCTTTCCGGGGGGATTCCATGTTTCGTTCGCTGACCTTGTCCGCCGTCATCGCCGCCGCCGTCGCGGCCCCTGTTCAGGCTGCGGACCTGCATTTCTGCTGGCGCGGCGCGAACGGGTTCACCATGACCGGCGAATTCGGCGTGCCGGACAGTGCCCTGAGCGGCGGCATGATCACCGAGGACCAAATCAGCTATTTCCGCATCACCGGGTACGAGGTGGGCATCCCGGTTGGCAGCTGGTCGATGGATGACCTTGCGGCGGGCAGCACCTTCCACCTGCGATTTGATACCGCGACGATGAGCTTCCCAACCGGTGGCAGCTATCCCGGCCCCGCCTCGCAGGGCTGGAATGCCAATGGTGAAGTCAACAACTGCGGCGACAATGGGTTCGGGTTCAACTCTGGCAACTACGCGCAGGACCTCTGCCTCTATGGCGTCTGGGTCGAACATTCTTCGATCGCGCCGCAGACGCCGCTGCGCGCCTCGACCGTGGCCTATACGCCCGATTGCCGACTGCGCGACCTCAGCAGCTGACCCCGCACCGAAGACCACGACAAATCTGTTGACCGTGAATCAGTGATTCGCCTAGTGTCGGCCCAAGCGATGCGCGGCCCCTGTTCGCGTGGAACCCCTGAAAACAAAGGGGATGCAAAAGTTTGGCAGGGCGGGAGGGCGGACATGGGTCCGTCCTTCTGTTTTTTCGGGTGTCATTTTTGACTCAGATGATTCGCACTGATTCGTTCTTTGTTTGACTTGAGCGAATCATTTCCCCTAAATGTTGTGTAAGAGCAGCCACACTCGCCGCGCCTGCCAGCGCGAACACAACATTTGGTGCGTGTGGAATTGGGGGAAAGTGATGCAACGTTTTCTTGCAGGGCTTCTGCTTATCCTGTCGTCTGCCGTATCGGCGCAGGATGTGCGGATTACGCCCAACATGGCCGCGGCCACATTCACAATTAATGGCGAAACCTTCACCATCAGCCGGGAACAGGATCAGGACAATCTTCTGACCGGGGAATTCGCGCGCACATCGCGGGCCTGCCCACCTTTCTGCGTCCATCCGATGTCGGTCGCGCCCGGGGTTGAAACCGTGGCCGAACTGGAGGTGATCAACTTCCTGACCGGGCAGGTCGCCGCCGGGCGGGGCCTTCTGATCGACAGCCGGGTGCCGGAATGGTTCGCCAAGGGCGCGATCCCCGGCGCGGTGAACGTCCCCTTCTCGACCCTCGACGAAGGTAACCCCTACCGGATCGAGATTCTCAAGGCGCTCGGCGCACGCGACACCGGCGCGGGCCTTGATTTCTCTGGGGCCTTTACCCTCATGCTTTATTGCAACGGGCCGTGGTGCGATCAAAGCCCGCGCGCCATCCGCAGCCTGCTGGATGCCGGATACCCGGCAGAGCGGATCAAGTATTACCGGGGCGGAATGCAGGATTGGCTGATGCTGGGCCTGACCGTCACACCCCCTGTCGGAGGCGGTTGATCATGGCGCGCCCTCGTCCCGAACAGCCCACACTGACCACCCCTAGAAGGAAGTTTCCGATGATCCGCACCGTTCTTGCGTTGTTTGCCTTTGCCGTGGTCCTTTGCGGCTTCATCGTGCTCGACCCGATGTCGAAGCTGGGTCAGACGGACACCGCCACCGCACCGGAACTGGTGGCCGATCAGCCAGAGGTGACCCGCGCCCAGACCGACATCGGGTCGCTTCAATCCGCCGTCGCGCTTGCCGGAACCGAACAACCGGCCAGCAGCGCCGCACAGATCGCTGCCGCGACCACCCTGGGTGGCGACGCAGGCCAGCGGATATTTGCGGCCTCGGGCGGGGTTCAGACGCGGACCGGCCCGACGGTCATCACGGATGACAGCTCGATCTCTGAAACCACTGCCGCGGTTCTGGCCGGGCTGGGCCTGAACACCGGCGCCGCCGCGCCCACGGATGACAGCCTGATGACCCAGACTGCCGGTGTTCTGGCCGGCATTCGTGGCGTCACCGGCGCGCCGCAAACCACCACCGCCCCGCAGTCGGCCCTGCAATCGCTTGTGATCGACGCATTGCGCGAAGGGCAGACGGACAGCTACATCGACGAAATCGTGAACGCCGCCGCCTCGGAAGGCCGCGTTTCGGTGCCAGAGATCCTTGTGACCTCGGACGGGCGGGTCGATACCCATGTCCTTCTCGCCTCGATCGTCAGCCAGGCGCAAATCGCCAACGGCGGCGCGGCCCCGGCGGTTCCGGAAGTGCCGGCCGGCGGGTCAGACGGGGTCGAGGTCCGGGTCGTGCAGCGCGCGAACGAAACCCAGTAATACACCTTCTACACGGTGAATGCCGGGGACAGCCTTGGCGCCATCGCGGTGAAATTCTATGGCTCGGTCGATCACTACCAGACCATTTTCGAAGCGAACCGCAGCATCCTGTCCTCGCCCGACCTGATCCGGTCCGGCCAGCGTCTGGTGATCCCCAAGCTGGACGCCTGACGCGACCCCAATCCGCAAGAAGGCCCCGGATTTCCGGGGCCTTTTCCCTTAGTATGGTCCTAGGGTCAGGACCCTAGTCTGTTTCGCGCAGGATGCCCCGCAACAGCGTCGCAACCTCTGCCCCGTGGGTATAGGGCAGACCGTGGCCCGCGCCCTCGATCACCTCTTGCCTTGTGGCGCGGTTCCACTGGGCCAGCGTGCCCAGCGCCCGGATCGGGATCACGTCGTCATCCTTGCCCCAGATCGCGACCACGGGCACACCTTCGCGCCCAAGGGTGCGGTGGTCGGCCTCTTGCCGTTCCGCGACCATCCCGCGCAGGGATGACAGGACAGCGGGCCGAAACCCGCGCCGATCCAGCTGGGCAATCTGGATATCGGCGATCCCCGGAACCTCGGTCCGGGCATCGCGGGTGGTGGCCAGATGCCGCCGGAACCGGGCCATGCCGATCCCGTGGTGCAGCCAGTCCCCAATGACCGGGGTCTTGATCGCGAATTGGGTCAGCTGGTCCCGCACGACCTCGACCCCCGCGCTTGCCACCAGAACCAGCCGCTTCATCCGGTGCGGATTTTCAGCGGCGAAACCCGTGGCGATGGCCCCGCCCATGGAATAGCCAAGGATCGTCAGGTCCTCGGTCAGCCCCTGATCTTCCAAGAGGTCCGACAGCTGCCGCAGAAAGAACGCCCGGTCCTGACGTCCGCCCGGCGCACTGGAATACCCGCGCCCGTAAAGGTCGTAGATCAAGACCCGGTAGCCCGCAGCGCCCAGCCCTTCGGCCAGTGACAACCACACGTCAGAGGGCGTTGTCAGCCCGTGCACGCAGACGACGACAGGGCCACGCACGGGGCCTATCCAACGGTAATGGGTCACGCCCTGACTAAGCTGGACAAGTTCGCCAGGGGCATCGTCCCAGTTGGGTTTCGGGCGGCGCCATTCGGCGGCAAAGGGCCACAGCCCCGCGCCCGCCACGCCAAGACCCGCAATGACCGTGCCGATCCCCATTCCGGTCAGCCCCGTTCGCGCCAGTTGTCGAGGATATGGCGCGCCGTCATCAGGTCCAGATGCGCGCCGCCCCCGTTCTTGAACAGGGTGATATCCGCGGGATCGCGTCGGAAGGCCGCCAGATCGTAATAGTCCGCAATCACATGGTCCGGTCCGATCACCCCCTCGGCGATCGGGATTTTCAGTTCCCCGATATGCCCCACGGTGGTGTGCCGGTTGTCGACAAAAACACGGGACCGCAAAAGCGCCGTATCGTCGACCTCGCGCATATCGGGGCGGTAGGCACCGATCAGGTCGATATGCTGGCCCGGGCGGAACCAATCGCCCTTGATCAGGGGTTCGGTCGACATGGTGGCCGAGGTGACGATATCCGCAGCGTTCACCGCGCTTGCCAGATCGGTGGCGACCGCGACGCCGGGGCAGTCCTGCGCGAACCGTTCCGCGCCTTCGGGGCTGCGGTTCCAGACGGTGAATTCGGCCCCCGGGAAAGCCGCTCCATAGGCCGCCCATAGGCTGCGGCCCACGGTGCCGGCCCCCACGATCAGGATTTTCCGGCTGTCCGGGCGGGCGAGGCGGCGGGCGGCCAGAAGGCTGTCGCCGGCGGTCTTCCACTTGGTCACAAGGTGGAAATCCAGCACCGCCTCTAGGCTCCCGTCCTCGTCCGAAAACAGGTTCACCGCGCCGCCAATCATCGCCTTGCCCTTGGCCGGGTTTCCCGGAAAGACCGTCGCCGCCTTTACCGCGACACCCAGCCCGTCGATCCACGCCGACCGGTTCAACAGCGTGTCCTTGTCCCGATAGAGAAACACATCCTCGACCTCTGCCTTGGGCAGGTCATGGCCTGCCGCCAGCGCATCGGTCAGGGCCAGCCAGTCCAGCCCCTTTTCGCCCTCGGCAAAGGGGATCATCGTCACGTCGGTCATTGGGCGTCCTCTCGGGTCAGCAGGTTTTCGGCCACCAGCCGGTCGGCCCAGATATCGGGGCCGGTGAACAGGTGGGTTTGCCAGCCGCGCGCGGCGGCGGCGTCGATATTCTCGGCCCGGTCGTCGGTGAACAGCAGACGGTCGGGCGCGATGCCGCATCCCTCCTCGACCAGTTCATAGATCCGGGGCTCTGGTTTGATCACGCCCATGTGGCCGGACACGAAGGCGCGGTCGAACTCCTCCAGAAACGGATAGTCGAGACTGGCGCGGGCAAAGGTTTCCTTGCCGAAATTGGTCAGGGCAAAGACTGGCACCCCGGCGCGGCGCAGTGCCCGCATCAGGCGGATCGAGTGGTCGATGGCAGGGCTGGCCATGTCGATCCAGCGGTCATGCCAGAGCATGATCTCGGTGGCGAACTCCGGGTAGGTCGCGGCGGTCTCCTCGACCACCATGCGCCAGTTTTCACCCCGGTCGATCCGGTCATTCATCCCGTGCAGATCGACAGCGGCGAACATGGCGCGGCGGCGCGCGGCACCAACGGCGGCATCGTAGAATCGCTCGGGCTGCCATTCGATCAGCACGTTTCCGATGTCGAATATTACCGCTTCAACCGGCATCGCATCCCCGTTCGCCTTCGTTCAACCGCAGCCATCTGACCACAGGGCGGGCGGGGTTGGAAGGGCTATCAGCGGCGGTAGCGCGGGGTATCGGGCACCTTGGCGCGCCGGGACTTCGCCTCGCGCCAGACCATGAACAGCCCCGACCCGATGATCAGGGCAATCCCGGCAATCGCCACCCCGTCGGGCCATTCGGCAAAGACCACGACGCCCCAGAACACCGCCAGCGGCATGGCGACATATTCGAAGGGGGCGACCACTGCCGCCTCGGCCACGCGGTAGGCCTGGCTGATGAAAAACCCGCCAAAGGCCGAGGCCGCGCCAACCGTCGCAAGGATCAGCCAGTCGCGGCCATGGGGCATGACCCATTCGCGGAACATGAAATCGAGAGAGGCATTTTCCCACCCCGCGAACTGCCCCTGACCAAAGGCCAGCCCCATCCCCGACGAAATCAGGATGAAGGTCAGTTGAATGTAGAACGACATGGCCAGTGCGCTTTCGTTCCGCCCGATATAGCGGGTCAACATGTGTAGCGCCGCATAGCCAAAGGCTGCCGCGATGGGCAACAGGGCCGCGGGCTGGAACACCTCGGTCCCGGGCCGCAGCACGATCAGCACCCCGATCAGGCCCAAGGCAATCGCGGCCCAGCGCAGCGGGCCAACCGTTTCTTTCAGGAAAATCACCGAAAAGACGGTGATGATCAACGGAGAGACAAAGAAGATCGCCACCCCTTCGGCCAACGGCAACGCGGCCAGCCCCAGAAAGAAGGTCATGTTGGCGAAAACCACGCAGGCCCCGCGCAACAGATGCATCCCCAGCCGCCGGGTGCGCAGCGCCGCCAGCCCGCCCGACAGGGGCAGAAGCACCGCCAGCAGCACGACCATCCCGATCAGCGACCGGAACAGCACCACCTGATGCAACGCATAGCCGCCCGACAGGAACTTGATCGCCATGTCGTTGATCGAAAAACAAAAGACGGCGACCAATGCGGAAAGCGCGCCCAGAAGGGTCGGGTTGTCGGAAATGGACCTGAACATAGGCCCAACAAACAAGGGCCGCGGGGAAAGCGCAACCACAGGGGCGACAATTCCCGGCCTGCCCCACCGTCACGGCGGCAAAACCGCCCGCTAACCCTTTGCCGCTAAACCTGTCCCCGGTTGACCCGCGCCCCTTACCCAAGGGGTGCGCCAAGGATATCCGAACTGGTTGCCGGCCCCGCAAGGGGCGGGACAAGAGCGCGGAAACGGACCTGGGGGCGGATACCTCCACGGCAATCCTTTTTCCCATTCTCGCGGAAAACGGCCGCTGGCCCTGCACCCCGGCGCCCCCTTGGGCGACCCCGGGGCAAGGGCGCAGGGTGGGTTAAAACCCACCTTACCCGGGGGCGCTTCGCCCCCCACCAGATAATTCATGGCCCCCAGAGGATATTTGGAACCCAAAGAAGAAAGGACGCTCAGTCCAGCCCCCTTCTTTGGGTCAATAAATATCCCGGGGTGAATGGCCCAAAAGGCCAGAGGGGCAGAGCCCCTGAACGTAAGGTGGGTTTCAACCCACCATCCGCAGCAGCCGTTCCAGCGCGTCGAGGAACCGGGACCGGTCGGCCTTGGTGAACCCTTTGCCACCGCCCTGCCGGAAGGGGTCGGCGGCGCGCAGGTCGGCCATCAGGTCGCGCATGGCCAGCGCCTCGCGCACGTTGGCCTGAGTCAGCGCCTCGCCGTTGTGTTTCAGCACCTTGGCCCCGGCCTCGACGCATTTCGCGGCCAGCGGGATGTCCCCGGTCACCACCACGTCCCCCGGTCCCGCCCGGTCGGCGATCCACATATCGGCCACGTCCGGCCCTTCGGGGACGATCACCGTTTCCACCAGCGGGTTGGGCGACGGGCGCAGCCCGCCGTTCGAGACGATGAACATCTTCACCCCGTGCCGGGTGCCGACCCGTTCAACCTCGGCCTTGACCGGGCAGGCATCGGCATCGACGTAGATCATCCCTTGGACTTTCCCTTGACCTTGCCCTTCACCTTGTATTCCTCGGGTATCGGCATCCGGTTGAAGGCGTCCAGCCCGGCAATCCGGTAGGCCTCGGCCAGCGTCGGGTAGTTGAAGGTGTTTTCGACGAAGTAATCCACCGTCCCCTTCAGGTTCAGCACCGCCTGCGCGATATGGATCAGCTCTGTCGCGCCCTCGCCCACGATCTGCACGCCCAGAAGGCGGCGGGTCTTGAGGCTGACCAGCATCTTCACGAACCCATGTTCCAGCCCCATGATATGCCCGCGCGAGGTTTCGCGGAACCGCCCGACCCCGATTTCATAGGGGATGCCGCGTTCCTGCACCTCTTCCTCGGACATGCCGCAGGTGGAGATTTCGGGCACCGAATAGATGCCATAGGGGAACCACGGGCTTTCGGGCAGGGTCGGCGTGTCCAGTGCGTGACAGGCTGCAACCCGCCCCTGCTGGAGCGAGGTCGAGGCCAGCGACGGATGCCCGATCACATCGCCCGCGGCATAGATATGCGGCACCGAGGTCTGATAGGTTTTCCGGTCCACGCTGATCCGCCCCCGGTGGTCGGTTTCGATCCCCACCGCGTCCAGGTTCAGCTTTTGGGTCGCGCCCATCCGCCCGGCCGCAAACAGCAGCATTTCGGCCCGGACATGGCGGCCGTTTTCAAGGCTCACCTCGATATGTTCGCCCATGTCCTCGACCTTGGCGATGGGCGATCCCAGCCGCAGGTCCAGCCCGTTTTCCCGGATCTCGTGGGTGAATTCGTCGATGGTGAACCGGTCGATGAAATCAAGGAAGCTTTCGCGCGGTTCGATCAGGGTCACCCGCACGTCCAGCGTGGCGAACATCGAGGCGTATTCCACCCCGATCACACCTGCGCCAACAACGATCAGCGACCGGGGGATTTCCCCCATCTCCAGGAATTCGTCGCTGTCCAGCACGGTCTTGCCGTTGAAGGGCACCCAATCGGGGCGGAAGGTCTTGGTCCCGGTGCAGATCAGGAACTTGTCGGCGGTCAGTCGCTGCACCTCGCCCCCGTCCACCGCAACCTCAATCTCGTTCGGGCCGGTAAAGCTGGCCACGCCGTTCAGGTCTTCGACGTGGTTGCGGTTGAACTGGTGTTCGATCACGTCAACCTCGTGATCCAGCGTCATATGCAGCCGCGCCTTGAGGTCGCCCGCGTCGATCTTGTCCTTCACCCGGTAGCTGCGCCCATAGAAAGACCGTTCCCGCCAGCCCGACAGGTTCAGCACGGTTTCGCGCAGGGTCTTGGACGGGATCGTGCCGGTGTGCACCGATACCCCGCCGAGCCGGTCCTTGCGGTCCACCACCAGCACCCGCCGCTTCAGCTTGCCAGCCTGAATGGCGGCGGCCCGGCCCGCGGGACCGGAGCCGATGATGATCAGGTCATAGTGGTTGGACATGGGTTATCCCCCGTAAAGTGCATCCGCATGAAAGGCGATGTGATCTTCCATGAAGGTCGAGACAAAGAAATAGCTGTGGTCATAGCCCTTCTGGAGCCGGATCGTCGCCTCTTGCCGTTTGGCGGCGCAGGCGGCGGCGAAAGCCTCGGTGCCCAGCTTGTCGCCGAACTGGTCGTCGGTGCCGGTGTCGATCAGGATCGGCCCGTCAAACCCCGGCCCCTGCATCAGAAGGGTCGCGTCATGCGGCCCCCATTTGCTTTCGTCGCCCCAATAGGCCGCGAATTGCTTGCGGCCCCAGTCGCTGTTGGTCGGGTTGCAGATCGGCGCAAAGGCCGACACGGACCGGAACCGCCCCGGCAGGGCCATAGCAAGGGTCAGCGCCCCGTGACCGCCCATTGAATGGCCGGTGATCGCCTGCCGGTCTTCGTCCACGGCGAAATTCGCGGTCACGATTTTCGGCAGTTCGTCGGCCACGTAGGTCCACATCTTGAAATGCGGGGCCCAGGGTTCTTCGGTCGCGTCGATATAGAACCCGGCCCCCTGCCCCAGATCATAGGCTTCGTCATCGGCCACGCCTTCGCCGCGCGGGCTGGTATCGGGAAAGACCAGCGCAATGCCATGTTCCGCCGCCCATCCCTGCGCGCCTGCCTTGACCATGGCGTTTTCATGGGTGCAGGTCAGCCCGGACAGATACCACAACACGGGCACCGGCCCGTGTTCGGCCTCTTCCGGCAGGAACAGGCCAAAGGTCATGTCGGTCCCGGTCGCGCTGGAGGCATGGGAATAGACCCCCTGCACCCCGCCAAAGCACCGGTTTTCGGAAATCGTTTTCATGGTCGTCTCCCAAGGTTGGAGGTTTGCGCCAGCCTAGCCCATGAACGGCTGGACCCAGGCGATCACAGCCGACACTGTAAGGACGCTGAGCGCCGTCGAAATGAGGATCGAGGCGGACACCCGCTGCGGTGCCACGCCATAATGCTGCGCAAGAATATAGACATTGCCGGCGACCGGCAGGGCCGCGGCCGAAATCATCACGCCGGCGGCGTAGGCATCCACGTCGAACAGGACCAGCGCGGCAACGGCCACCGCCGCCGGATGCAGCACCAGCTTGGATACCGACAGCCAGCCCGCCACGGCCAGCCGCTCAGCCGATTTGGACGCCAGCGAGGCCCCGATGGCAAACAACGCGCCCGGCGTCGCCGCCGCGCCAAGGATGGTCAGGAAATCATTCACCGGCGCGGGAATTTTCGCCCCCGAGGCCGAAACCGACAGCCCGACGACGATCGAGACGATCATCGGGTTCTTCAGCAGGCCCAGTCCCACTGTCTTCAGAACCGCCGGGCTGACCCGCCCGTCGCGCGATCCGGTGATCAGGATCACGATCAGCGAGGAGAATACGATCAGGTCAACCGCAAGGACCAGCATGATCGGGCCAATAGCATTCTGCCCCAAAAGCAGCACCAGCATAGGGATGCCAAGAAAGCCGACATTGCCGATCACGGCGCATTGCGCCTCGACCGCCGCTTCCTCGATCCCGCGCTTGCGGATCAGGGCCACGGCGGTTGCGACAAGGTAGATGGCCAGCGTCCCGGTCAGGTAGGCCCCGACGAAGGGCCAATCTAGAATTTCGGACAGTGACAGGTTGGCCGAGAATTTCAGCAGCATCGCCGACAGGGCGAAATAGAAGACAAAGCGCGTCAGATAGGCCGTCGCCTCGGGCGTAAAGAACCCGGTGCGGCCCGCGCCAAAGCCCAACGCGATCAGGGCGAAAAAGGGAAGGGTCTGAAGAAGGATATCCCACATGGGCAGGGGCGTAGCATGGGGCGCGGGCATTGGGAACGGGACAATTGCGGAAAGACTTCCGCACGATGCCCTGCGAACGATGAACTGAGGGCTGCGCCTGCCTGGGTAGGCGCATTGGCCGTCGGGTGAAATCTGCCGTCCATCCGAATAGACTGCTACGTTTCAATTTTCCAAAACGTCGATTGCGCCTGCCGGGGGGCAGGCAGGCGCAGCCCGGCGGTGCCCGCCGGGCAAGACCTAGGAACGATTTGGGCTTTCTTCAGATATCCTGCGGGTAGTGTCGCCAGACGTTCAGACGCATCATTGCACGCCTCGGTCCCATCTACATCTCCATCACTGCCAGCACCGCCTCGGCAAAGGCCTCTGGCGCTTCCTGCGGTGGGTTGTGGCTCACCCCGTCCAGAACGCGCCGGTCATAAGGCCCTGTGAATTGCGGGCGGGCCGCGTCCGCCTGTGTCGGCGGATCGACCCCGTCGCTGGCCCCTTGCAGGATGATGGTCGGCACCGTGATTTTCGGCTGGGCGGCCAGTTGCGCCTCGATCCCGTCATAGGTCGGATCGCCCGCGGCCCCGCCGAACCGGTGTCGGTAGGAATGCACCACCACATCGACGAAATCGGGATTGTCAAAAGATGGGGCGGTCGCGGACCATGTGGCATCGTCGAACCGCCAATCGGGCGACCAGAGTTTCCAGATGTGCCGAAACAGGTCTTCACGGTTGTCGGTCAGGGCGGCGCGCCCCCGGTCCGTGTGGAAGTAGTATTGATACCAGTAGCGTTCTTCCTCTGCTGCCGGGGCCGGATGGGCAGCGGCAGGAATGTTCTGGATGTTGTAGCCCTGCCCGCAACTGACCAGCCCGCGCACCCGGTCAGGCCAAAGCGCGGCAACGATACAGGCAGCACGCCCGCCCCAGTCATAGCCCGCCAGTGCGGCGGTGGGGATGTCCAGCGCATCCATGAAGGCGAGAAGATCAGCGCCCACCGCCCCCTGCTGGCCGGACCGCATGGTATCGGGCGACAGGAAGCGGGTCGGGCCATAGCCCCGTAGCCAAGGCACGATGCAGCGAACCCCACGCGCCGACAGCAGGGCGGTCACGTCATCGTAGCAATGCACGTCATAGGGAAACCCGTGCAGCAGGATCACCGTTGGCCCATCGGCTGGCCCGGTTTCCAGATAGGCAACCTCCAGAACCCCAGCGGTGACCGTTTTCAACGCGCCAATTTCCTCGCCTGAAACGAACTGGGGCGGACCTTTCGGCCCGCCCCTTGTCCTTTAGCCCTGCGCCAGACCGTAGATGGCGGCGATCTTGGCGATTGCCTGTTCGGGCGGCAGTTCCTCGCTCTCGCCGGTGCGGCGGCTGGTCAGTTCGACGACGCCGTTCTTCAGCCCGCGCGGGCCGACGGTGATCCGCCACGGCAGGCCGATCAGGTCCATGCTGGCGAATTTGCCCCCGGCCCGTTCGTTGCGGTCGTCATAAAGCGGCTCAAGCCCCAGCGCGGTCAGGCTGTCGTAGATCGCCTCGCAGGCCGTGTCGGCCTCTTCGTCGCCCTGCTTGAGGTTCACGATACCACAATGAAAAGGCGTCACGCCTTCGGGCCAGATGATGCCCTTGTCGTCGTGGCTCGCCTCGATGATCGCGCCGATCAGGCGGCTGACACCGATCCCGTGCGATCCCATGTGGACCGGCACCCGCTCGCCCTTGTCATTGACGACGGTGGCGCCCATCGGTTCGGAATACTTGGTCCCGAAATAGAAGATCTGACCAACTTCGATCCCGCGGGCCACGCGACGGCGGTCTTCGGGGATCTGGGTGAACAGCGCCTCGTCGTGGGTTTCGTCGGTGCGGGCGTAACGGCTGGTGAATTCCTCCAGCACGGCCTGACATTGTGCGACATCATCATAGTCGATCTGGCGGTCGCCAAATTTCAGATCGGTGATCTCGCTGTCATAGAAGACCTCGGATTCGCCGGTTTCGGCCAGCACAAGGAATTCGTGGGTATAATCGCCACCAATCGGGCCGCCATCGGCGCGCATCGGGATCGCCTGAAGGCCCATGCGTTCGTAGGTCCGCAGGTAGCTGACAAGGTGGCGGTTATAGGCGTGCAGTGCGTCTTCCTTGGTCAGGTCGAAGTTGTAGCCATCCTTCATCAGGAACTCACGGCCCCGCATCACGCCGAAGCGCGGGCGGATCTCGTCCCGGAACTTCCACTGAATGTGGTAAAGCGTCAGCGGCAGATCCTTGTAGCTTCCCACATGCGACCGGAAGATATCGGTGATCAGCTCTTCGTTGGTCGGACCATACAGCATGTCGCGCTTGTGCCGGTCGGTGATGCGCAGCATCTCTTCGCCGTAGTCGTCATAGCGGCCGCTTTCGCGCCATAGGTCGGCCGATTGCAGGGTCGGCATCAGCATGGGAATGTGGCCCGCGCGGACCTGTTCCTCGTGCACGATGTTTTCCAGCTTGCGCAGGACCTTGAAGCCCAGCGGAAGCCAGGAATAAATCCCGGCGCTGGCCTGTTTGATCATGCCCGCGCGCAGCATGTAGCGGTGCGACACGATCTGGGCTTCGGCGGGGTTCTCCTTGAGAACGGGAAGGAAGTAGCGGCTAAGGCGCATTTGGGACTCCGGGCGGCGGAAATTACTGTCGCTTTCGGGTTTAGACGTGCGCCCGCGCAAAAGGCAAGGGCCGCCCGCATGTGCAGGCGGCCCCCTGTTCAAAACGGCGGGGTCAGGCGGCCCGGCCGATCCCGTGCCGGAACACGGTATAGAGGAACACCAGCATAGACCCGATGGTCAGGAACGACCCGATCACCACCGGCATTTCGCTGCGTTCGGTCAGAACCATCACGATCCCGATCACCATCAGGACCACCCCCAACAGCGCCAGCGCGTAGTGAATTTTCGGCAAGACCCCCTGCGCGGCCTGCGGTGTCACTGCATAGTAAAGGCCGAACAGCCCCATCGTCGCCCAGCCGACGAGGTTCAGGTGGGCATGTGCCCCGTAAAGCGAATGATCCTGCGACGCGGACATCTGGATGCCCCAGCCCATCCCGATGGTCACGCACAGAACAGCGGTCAGAAAAAACAGAATTGCGATACCCTTCATCATTGTCCCCATTGTTTGCTTTTGAATGAAAACCAGATCCACTGGCACAGATCACGCGGCGCGGCGCGGATCACAACTCGGGCGAAATCGGCGGCCCGGTAAATTCAAGACTATGCCTTTTTGCCGAGTCTTGCACCTGTTCCATGTCTTCGGGAATGCGAAATTGACCTTCGGCCATTTCGGCAAAGAACCCTTCAAAGCCGCCGGGCGTCAGGATGACAAGATGGCGGCAGGGTTTGTCGCCAACGACGGTGAAGGTGTGTTCTACACCGCGCGGTACAAAGGCGGCCTCGCCCGGGCCTTTGCGCAGACGGGTGCTGCCGACGCTGAACTCGACCTCACCCGAGAGGATGAAGAAGGCCTCGTCCTCGCCGTGGTGGATGTGCATCGGCGGACCGGATTTGGGCGGCGAAACGCTGTCGGTGATGGTCATCGCGCCCTGACTGTCGGCCAGTGTCAGCACGGTTTTGTAAAGCGTCCCGTTCCAGTCGATGGTGCCGGGGCCAAGCGGATTGTCCAGCATTGTCGTTCCTTTCCTTTGGCATGCCGGGGCCGGTCGCCGAAGGGATCGGCGGGCGCGGCAGGCTTTGGTTGTCGGGATCGGGCCACCCCATCCGGACCCGATGAGTGGACTCTGGCATGTCTGATAAAATCTTTGAAACGAATTGATTGTATAGATAATATCCACATCATCAATTTGGCCTCCTTCGACCTGAACCTGCTGAAGGTGCTTGATGCGCTGCTGACGGAACATTCCACCGTCCGGGCCGCGACGCGCGTGGGCCTGTCGCAGCCAGCGGTGTCGGCCGCGCTGGGTCGATTGCGCGGGGCGTTGAACGATCCGCTGTTCGTGCGGGTCGGCGCCGGGCTGGAGCCGACAGAGTTCGCCCGCGCCCTTGCCCCGCAGTTGCAGTCGATCCTTGGCCAACTGACCGAGGCGCTGACCGTGCAGCCGTTCGAC
The DNA here is from genome assembly GCF_035969385.1 of Marivivens marinus. Classification (NCBI taxonomy): domain Bacteria; kingdom Pseudomonadati; phylum Pseudomonadota; class Alphaproteobacteria; order Rhodobacterales; family Paracoccaceae; genus Marivivens; species Marivivens marinus. The sequence continues at coordinate 84,392 of NZ_JAYKKJ010000008.1, forward strand.
CCGGTCACGGCCGTACGCAGTTTCCGTATCTCGGGCAGCGATTTCTTTACCGAGATGCTGATGCCCGCGCTGGCGGACCGCCTGTCACGGGCCGCGCCGAGTGTGGGGGTGCAGCAAGTCGATGTTACCCCGGACGTGACCATAGACCCGCTCTTGGATCCCAGCCTCGATTTCGCGCTGGTGCCACGCTATCCCTTTCCGCCCTGGGCCGAGGATCAGATCGTCATGCGGTCCGGGTTCGTGGTGATCGCGCGCAAGGGGCATCCGCGGCTGGCGCGGGCCGGGATCGAACCGGGAGAGACGATCCCCATCGACCTATACTGCGACCTGTCCCATGTGCTGTTTTCGCCCGAAGGCCACCGCAAGGGGCTGGGCGATGCCGCGCTGGATCGGGTGGGACGAAGCCGCCACATCGCCATGACCCTGCCTGTGATGTCCGGGGTCTGGCGCACGGTCAGCGAAAGCGATCTGCTGGCCCTTTTGCCGCATCAACTCGCCGCACGGGTCTGCGAAAAGGCCGGGCTGGACACCTATGCCGCGCCCATGAAGGTGCCCGTCGTGGACCTGTCGCTGGTCTGGCACAAACGGTCGTCGCATTCGCCCGCCCACCGCTGGATGCGGGGCGAAATCGCCTCGGTCCTGCGGGCAGTTGACGCGCCCGGGGGTTGAAATTCGACCCATTGGGGGTGAAATGACCCAAAGCGTATCGGAGTATCCATGGCCCTGCCCGTTCAAAGCCAGATCAAATACTGGAGCATCGCCACGGCGATTTTTATCGCCGCCTTGTGGTTTCTGGGCGATGTGATCCTGCCCTTCGTGCTGGGGGGCGCGATTGCCTATTGCCTTGACCCCATCGCCGACTGGTTCGAGGCAAAGGGCCTGAGCCGGGCCGCGTCGGTCGCCCTGATCACCCTGATCGCCGCGCTGGTGTTCGTGGTGATGTTCCTTGCGGTGATCCCGACCTTGATCCAGCAGACTGCACAATTGATCAACACCGCGCCGGAACTGTTCCAGAACCTGCAAAACTGGCTGACCGAGCGGTTCCCACAGGTGCTGGACGAAGAATCAACGGTGCGTCAGCAATTGATTGCCATCGGCGAGGCGATCCAGTCCAAGGGCGGCGACCTGTTCAACGGTATCCTGTCGTCGGCCCTGTCGCTGATCAACATGCTGGTGCTGCTGGTCGTCGTGCCGGTGGTGGCCTTTTATCTGCTTCTGGACTGGGACAACATGATCGCGAAGATCGACGATCTTCTGCCGCGCGACCATGCCCCAACGATCCGCCAGATCGCCCATGACATCGACCGCACGTTGGCCAGTTTCATCCGGGGTCAGGGCACCGTCTGTCTGGTTCTGGGCACCTACTATGCCGTGGCGCTGATGATCGTGGGGTTGAATTTCGGCCTTGTGGTCGGGTTCATCGCCGGGCTGATCACCTTTATCCCCTATGTCGGCGCGCTGGTCGGCGGGGCGCTGGCGATCGGGCTGGCCCTGTTCCAATACTGGGGCGTGGTCCCTGTCACCGATGGCGACACGGTCAGCTATGCCACCGATTGGCTGCGGATCGGGATCGTCGCGGGGATCTTCGGGTTCGGCCAATTCCTTGAAGGCAACGTGCTGACGCCCAAGCTTGTGGGCTCGTCGGTGGGTCTGCATCCGGTCTGGCTCTTGTTTGCCTTGTCGGTCTTCGGGTCGTTGTTCGGCTTTGTCGGGATGCTGGTCGCGGTGCCGGTCGCGGCGATGCTGGGCGTCGTCGCCCGGTTCTTCATCGCCGAATACAAGAACGGCCGCCTGTACAAGGGCCTGTCGGGAAAGACCGGCGAGTGATGTCCGAACAGCTGAGTTTCGATTGGCCGGCGCGGGTGGCGCTGGGGCGCGAGGACTTTTTCGTGTCCGAGGCCAATGCCCGCGCCTTTGCCACCGTCACCGCGCCCGACAGCTGGCCCGAGGGAAAGCTGGCCGTGGTCGGGCCAAAGGGATCGGGCAAGACCCATCTGGCCCGCGTCTTTGCACAGGCCAATGCGGCGATGATCCTGAACGCCGCCGATCTGACGCCCGCGAGCCCGCTGCCCGAGGCCCGCGCCGTCGTGATCGAGGATGTTGAACGACTGTCCCCCGAGGCAGAGGAATGGTTGTTCCACCTGCACAACGCGTTGAAGGGCCGGGGTCGGTTGTTGCTGACCTCTGACCGGGCCCCGGCGCGCTGGCAACTCGCTTTGCCCGATCTGGCCAGTCGGATGCAGGCCACCAACCTTGTCAGCATCGACGACCCCGATGACCGCCTGTTGTCGGCGGTGATCATGAAACAATTCCAGGACCGGCAGATTGCCCCCTCACCGGGGTTGGCCGCCTATCTGGCCGCGCGGATCGAACGGTCCTTCGCTGCCGCCGCCGATGTGGTGGACCAGATCGACCGCGCCGCGCTGGCCCGGTCCCGCAAGGTGAACGAGGCGCTGGCGCGCGAGGTTCTGGACAATACCCCCGATGCCGGATGAAATGGGTCATACCCCTGTCACATTTTTGGGCCAGACCCCGCGCATGACCTATGCAGACTTCCTAGAAGCACCCTTTCCCGACCCGGTAGAGATGGACATCGACAAGACCGGTCCGTCGCGGTTCTACAACCGTGAAATGTCGTGGCTTGGGTTCAACTGGCGAGTGCTGGAAGAGGCCGAGAACCCGCGTGTGCCGCTTCTGGAACGGCTGCGGTTCCTGTCGATTTCGGCCACCAATCTGGACGAGTTCTATACCGTCCGGGTCGCGGGTCTGCGGGAACTGGCCCATGCGGGCAATACCACGCCCGCGCTGGACGGGTTGACCCCGGCGGAGCAGCTGATCCTGATCGACCATGATGCCCGCCGCCTGCTGGGGCGTCAGCAGCAGGTGTTCCGGGCCCTGATGGATGAAATGCGCGTAGAGCGGATAACCCTCCTGTCGCGCGACGACCTGTCAAAGGATGATCTGGCCCATCTGGACGAGGTGTTCCTGAACCGCGTCTTCCCGGTCCTGTCGCCGCTGGCCGTGGACCCGGCGCACCCCTTCCCGTTCATCCCGAACGAGGGCTTTGCGCTTGCGCTGCAACTGGAACGCAGCGCCGACAAGCGACCCCTGCGTGCACTGTTGCCCGTGCCGCAGCAGATCGACCGGTTCATCGCCCTGCCGACGGACGGGGGCCACCGGTTCCTGCCGTTGGAAGAACTGCTGCTGCTGCATCTGGGCCAGTTGTTCCCGGGCTACAAGGTGAAGGGCCACTGCGCTTTCCGCGTTCTTCGCGACAGCGATCTGGAGGTCGAGGACGAGGCCGAGGACCTTGTCCGCGAGTTCGAGGTGGCGCTGAAACGTCGCCGCCGGGGCGAGGTGGTGCGGATGAAACTGTCCGCCGATGCGCCGCCCGCGCTGAAATCCATGATCATGGAAGAACTGCCGGTGACCGAGGAAGAGGTTGTCGAGGTTGACGGGCTGATCGGGCTGGCGGATCTGAAGGAACTGGTGTTGGACGACCGGCCCGACCTTCTGTGGCCGCCCTATGCGCCGCGCGTGCCGGAACGGGTGCAGGACCACGATGGCGACATGTTCGCGGCGATCCGTCAGAAGGACATGCTGCTGCACCATCCCTATGAAACCTTCGACATGGTGATCCGGTTCCTGCATCAGGCGGCCCGCGACCCGGACGTGGTGGCGATCAAGCAGACGCTCTACCGGACGTCGAAAAATTCGCCCATCGTCGATGCCCTCTGCGAGGCGGCCGAAGACGGCAAATCCGTCACCGCGCTGGTCGAGTTGAAGGCCCGGTTTGACGAGGCCGCCAATATTCGCCAGTCCCGGCGGCTGGAACGGGCCGGGGCGCATGTCGTCTATGGCTTCACTCAGTATAAAACCCACGCCAAGATCAGCACCGTGGTCCGGCGCGAGGGTGACCAGTTGGTGACCTATACCCATTACGGCACCGGCAACTATCACCCGATCACCGCCCGGATTTACACCGACCTGTCGTTCTTTACCTGCGACGCCGCGCTGGGGCGCGATGCGACGAAGGTGTTCAACTATCTGTCGGGCTATGCGCAGCCGGATACGCTGGAAAACCTCGCGATTTCACCGATCAGCATGAAACCCCGGTTGATCGAGATGATCCGGGCCGAGGCCGCCAACGCCCGCGCCGGAAAACCCGCCGCGATCTGGGCCAAGATGAACAGCCTGATCGAAGAAGACGTGATCGACGCGCTTTATGCGGCCAGTCAGGACGGGGTGAAGATCAGCCTTGTGGTTCGTGGCATCTGCGGATTGCGGCCGGGGGTGAAGGGCCTGTCGGAAAATATCCGGGTGAAATCCATCGTTGGCCGGTTCCTTGAACACAGCCGTATCGTCTGTTTCGCCAATGGTTCGGACCTGCCGTCGAAAAAGGCGCGGGTGTTCATTTCGTCGGCCGACTGGATGGGCCGGAACCTGAACCGCCGGGTCGAAACGCTGGTCGAGATCACCAATGCGACCGTGAAGGCCCAGATCGTCAGCCAGATCATGGCCGCGAACCTGCATGACGTGGCGCAAAGCTGGGTGATGGGGCCGGATGGGTCATTCACCCGCGCCGAGGTTCCGGAATCCGGTTTTGCCTTCAACTGCCACCGGTTCTTCATGGAAAACCCCTCACTGTCCGGGCGGGGGTCCGCCGGGGCAAAGGACGTGCCGCAACTGACCCATACCGAGGATTAGCCCAGTCGCACAAAGGCTGCGCCCGCCCTTGGGGCGGGACGGGCGCGGCCCGGGCTGGCCGTCCGCGTCAAGGAAAAGCCCCCGCCGCTGTCGCGCCGGGGGCCTGCTTCGCTTCTGATAAGTGGATCAGTTGCCGGTGATGGTGATCCGCCCGTCAAGGTAGGGGGTATAGGGCGCGTTCGCGGCAAGGTATTCCGCCGTCACATCGGCCAGATCGGGGCCGAAGTCATAGGCGTTCATTGCGTCGCGGAACATGCCGTATCCATCCCCGCCGTTGCGGACATAGTTGTTGGACACCAGACCATAGGTCGCGGCCAGATCAATCGGCGCACCACCGACCATCACGTCGGACACCCGGCTGCCCGGTTCCTTGGACAGGTCCACGGTGAACGTGATCCCGGCCACCTGCGGGAAGCGGCCTGCGCCCTCTTCCACCTGGCTGACCCCGTTTTCCAGCGCGGCAACGACGGTTTCGCCGGTCACCTGGAAGGTGGACAGGGTGTTCTGGAACGGCAGAACGGTCAGCACCTCGCCCATGGTCACCGGACCCGCGTCGATCGAGGCGCGAAGCCCGCCGCCGTTGGCGATGGCAATCTGGATGCCCTGATCGGCCACACGGTCAAGCATGGCATCGGCGACAAGGTTGCCCATCTGGCATTCCACCGCGCGGCAGAAGGACCGGTCGCCTTCAATCGCGGCAGAGGCTTCGGCCACGACACGGTTGCGGACCTCTTCCAAGGGCGCGGCCAGTTCGCTGATCCGGGCGACGGTCGCCTCGTCCTCGTGCACGGCACCATCCATGATGATCGGCGCGCCCGAGGCTTCGGTGATGTTGCCCTCGTCATCGAAAGTAACGTTCAACTCGCCCAAGAATTTGCCATAGGCATAGGCCTGCACGATGGCCGTATTGCCGACCATGGTCGGATAGGGGCCTTCGGCGTCCTCGTCATCCGAATGCAGATAGGTGTTGGTGTGCCCGCCGACGATCACATCGACGCCGGTCGTGTTTTCGGCCACGCGGATGTCGGTGGCATAGCCCGAATGGGACAGGACGATGATCTTGTTCACGCCCTCGGCGGTCAGCCTGTCCACCTCGGCCTGCACGGCATCGACCGGATCGGTGAAGATCACGTTGGGGCCGGGGCTGGCCAGTTCATCGGTGTCCTGCGGCGTCAGGCCGATCAGGCCAAGCCGTTCGCCGCCCCGTTCGATAATGACCGATTTCTGCAGCGTGTCGGCCAGCAGCTCTTCGCCCGAGAAGTCGGCGTTGGACATCAGCACCGGGAAATTCACGCTGTCCATGAAGCCGCGCAGAACCTCGGGGCCGTCGTCGAATTCGTGGTTGCCCACGGTCATCGCGTCATAGCCCAGCTTGTTCATAAACTCGGCGGCCATCGCGCCCTTGTAGTAGGTATAGAACAGCGTGCCCTGGAACTGGTCGCCGCCATCGAACAGGACCGAGTTGTTGGACCGTGCCCGGGCTTCTTCGATCGCGGTCACAAGACGGGCGGTGCCGCCAAAGCATTCGCCCGCGGCGTTGTCTTCTGCCGAACAGCCCGAATCGAACCGCGAAATCGGTTCAAAGCGCGCGTGAAAATCGTTGGTGTGCAGAATGGTCAGCGAATAATCGGCCATCGCCGCACCCGCGCCCAGCACGACGGCGGCAGAGCTGGTGAGTAGAGTCTTGAGCATAATTTGCCCCCCTTGTTGGTTGTTATCAGCCGATGCTGACGAGAGTTTACCGAAGAGTCAAAGGTTGTCTTTCGGCCTGACCTAACGTCGGCATGTAACGGTCGTTTGACGGTGCCGGGGCGCTTATTCTTGCGCCGCCGCCCCCTGTTCGCCGCCCAGCATCCGCACCTCGCGCTGCGGGAAGGGGATGGATATCCCGTTCTCCTGAAACGCATCCCAAAGCGCGAGGTAGACATTGCCCCGGATATTGGTCAGCCCGCCGGTCGGGTCGCTTATCCAGAACCGCAGCACATAGTCGACGCTGCTGTCGCCAAAGCCCACGATATGGCAGACGGTCTTCTGGCTGGTTAGCACCCTGTCCACGCTTTCCGCCGCCGCAATCGCGATCCTCCGCACGTCATGCGGGCTGTCGGCGTAGGAGGTGCCGAAGTGGATATCCAGCCGGACGAAATCGTTGGAATGGGACCAGTTCACCACTTGCCCGGTGATCAGGTCTTCGTTCGGGATCAGGTACTCGCGCCCATCGCGCGTGGTGATCGACACATAGCGCGCGCCCAACGTGTTGATCCAGCCAAAGGTGTCGCCCAGCGAAATGACGTCACCGGGTTTGATCGACTTGTCCAGCAGCAGGATCACGCCGGACACGAGGTTCGACACCACCTTTTGCAGGCCGAAGCCAAGGCCCACACCGATGGCCCCCGACAGGACCGCAAGCCCGGTCAGGTCCACGCCCACGGCTTTCAACCCGATAAAGAAGGCCGCGCCATAAAGGACAAGCTGCACGAACTTGATCGTCAGCACCCGCATCGACGGGGACAGGTCGGTGTTGCTTTGCAACCGGGCCGAGGTGGTCCGCGACAGCACCCGCGCCCCGAAGAACAGGATGCCGATCACGATCACCGCCTGAAGGATGATCCAGACGGACAGGCGCATTCCCCCGATCTCGACCGCGAGGCTGTCCAACACCTGTTCGGCCTCGGTCGTCAGGTTCAGGATACGCAGGGTGATCCAGACCCAGGCCCCATAGCGCACGACCGCCCGCAGGAAAGCATTGGAAATCAGCCGGGTCGCAAAAGCCACCACAAGCCACGCAAGCGCAAGGTTCGCCACGATCGCCAGAAGATAGGACCGCGAAGGCCAAGTGACCTCGCGCATGATCGCGACGGTCACCCAAGCCAAGACAACGAACAGGATCAGCCGCAGCCGGTTGCGCACCACCAGAAGGACCCGCAGCCGCCACTTGGGCCAGCCTTCGCGGGTCCGCAGCCATTCGGTCACGCGGGGTTCGATGATCCGGGCAATGACATGGGCGGCAATCAGCAGCCCAACCGCGATCAGAACCTGATAGGCGTTCCACGGCCGCAGCAGGCTTTCGGCGAAGTCCATCGCCCGTTCCCAAAGCCCCTGCCCGATCTGGACCACATCCCCGGCAGACCCGGGCGTTTCGACCTCTTGTTCCATGCGCCCTCCGTTCGGTCCACCATGCACCGGCCCCGGACGCCGGGCAAGCGCAAGCCGCCTGTTCAGCGCCCTTGCGGGACTCGGGCAAGGGGTATATCTGCGCTGTCATGAAACAGGTTTTCGATATGGACGACCGCGCCCGCCTGCCCTGGCGGTTCTTCGGCGCGACGCACACGGTCCTCGCCCGTCTATGATGACGGTGCGTGCCCATTGGGGCACCCTGTTCGCACGACCCATTTTCTTTGCATGAAAGAGGACACCATGTCCGGCAAGACGCTCTACGATAAAATCTGGGATGCCCACGTCGCCCATGAGGCCGAGGACGGCACCTGCCTTCTGTATATCGACCGCCACCTTGTGCACGAGGTGACCAGCCCGCAGGCCTTTGAAGGGCTGCGCATGGCAGGCCGCCCGGTGCGCCGCCCCGATCAGACCATCGCGGTGCCCGATCACAACGTGCCCACCACGCTGGGCCGGGAAAACCCCGACCAGATGACCGAAGACAGCCGCATTCAGGTGGCCGCGCTTGACAAGAACGCGAAGGATTTCGGCATCCATTACTACCCGGTGACCGACGTGCGTCAGGGCATCGTGCACATCGTCGGTCCGGAACAGGGCTGGACCCTGCCCGGCATGACAGTGGTCTGCGGCGACAGCCACACCGCCACCCACGGCGCATTCGGCGCGCTGGCCCACGGGATCGGCACCTCGGAAGTGGAACATGTTCTGGCCACCCAGACCCTGATCCAGAAGAAATCCAAGAACATGAAGGTCGAGATCACCGGCAAGCTGCGCCCCGGTGTGACAGCCAAGGACATCACCCTGTCCGTCATCGGCGCGACCGGAACCGCGGGCGGCACCGGCTATGTCATCGAATACTGCGGTGAAGCGATCCGCGACTTGTCGATGGAAGGCCGGATGACCGTCTGCAACATGGCGATCGAAGGCGGCGCCCGCGCCGGTCTGATCGCGCCCGACGAAAAGACCTTTGCCTATGTGCAGGGCCGCCCCCACGCCCCGAAAGGCGCCCAGTACGAGGCCGCGCTGGCGTGGTGGAAGACCCTCTATTCCGATGACGACGCCCATTGGGACAAGGTCATCACCATCAAAGGCGAAGACATCGCGCCCGTCGTCACCTGGGGCACTTCGCCCGAGGACGTGCTGCCGATCACCGATGTGGTCCCCGCGCCCGAGAGCTTCTCTGGCGGCAAGGTCGAGGCCGCCCGCCGTTCCATCGAATACATGGGCCTGACGCCGGGCCAGAAGCTGTCGGACATCGAGATCGACACCGTCTTTATCGGCTCCTGCACCAATGGCCGGATCGAAGACCTGCGCGCCGCGGCCGAGATCCTCAAGGGCAAGAAGATCAAGGTCAAACGCGCCATGGTCGTCCCCGGGTCCGGCCTTGTCCGCGCCCAGGCCGAGGAAGAGGGGCTTGCCGATATCTTCAAGGAAGCCGGGTTCGAATGGCGGATGGCCGGCTGTTCCATGTGCCTTGCCATGAACCCCGACCAGCTGTCCGAGGGCGAGCGCTGCGCCTCCACCTCGAACCGCAACTTCGAAGGGCGTCAGGGCTATAAGGGGCGCACGCACCTCGTCAGCCCGGCCATGGCCGCGGCCGCGGCGCTAACCGGCAGGCTGACTGATGTTCGCGAGATGATGTAGCAGACTTATGGGCACGACCGCGATCCATAACCGCGCCGACTGGCCATTCATCCAGGATGGTGCTGTCACGCTGTTTCTGAAACAGCAAGTGCTGGACGCGGCGATCGAGGCTGTCCGCGATGAAGGTTATTCGGTTCACCGAATTGACTGCGGTCGCGAGGACACGATGATGCGGGACCTGTCCCACGCACTTCGGTGGGAAAAGCAGTTCGGCTACGAGCCGGACAGCCTCAACCTCGATGCCCTGAACGATGCGTTGTGTGGTGAACCCTGTGATGAGCGGCCCAAGCTCCTGTTGGTGCTTGATCGTTTCGCAGGCTTCCGCAAGCGAGGCGCCGACACGGCAACGGCAATGCTCGACATCATCGAATATCAGTCACGCAATCATCTTCTTTTCGGAAATCGGCTTCTGGCCTTCGTCAGGACGAATAATCCCAACACACATATCGAAGGGCTTGGCGGACGCGCCGCCCAATGGAACAAGAAAGAGTGGCTCATGAAGTCACGTGGAGTCTGAACACATGGATAAATTCACCAAACTCACCGGGATCGCGGCGCCGATGCCGCTGGTCAATATCGACACCGACATGATCATCCCCAAGGTCTTCCTCAAGACGATCAAGCGGTCGGGCCTTGGCGTGAACCTGTTCGACGAGATGCGCTATGACCGGCAGGGCAACGAGATCGAAGATTTCGTGCTGAACAAGCCCGCCTATCGCGATGCGCAGATCCTTGTTGCGGGCGACAACTTTGGCTGTGGCTCGTCGCGGGAACACGCCCCTTGGGCGCTCTTGGATTTCGGCATCCGCTGCGTGATCTCGACCAGCTTTGCCGACATCTTCTATAACAACTGCTTCAAGAACGGCATTCTGCCGATCGTCCTGCCGCAGGAAGATGTGGACAAGCTGATGGACGACGCAGAGCGGGGCGCGAATGCGACCGTGACCGTCGATCTGGAAAACCAAACCATCACCGGCCCCGACGGCGGCGAGATCGCGTTCGAGGTTGATCCCTGGCGCAAGCATTGCCTGCTGAACGGGCTGGACGATATCGGTCTGACGCTGGAAAAAGGCGCCTCGATCGACGCCTATGAGGCGAAGATGGCGCAGGACCGTCCCTGGGTCTGATTTCCCAAGGCAATGGTGTCAATTCTAAGGGCCGCCCCGGGTTTCCGGGGCGGTTCTTGTTTACCATGTGCCGCATTTTCCAACATTTTGCCCGTTTATCAGGCGCATTTCGAAGCCTAGGCGCGGGCCGCCCTATCTGGTGGCGAACCCCCAAACTCCACACCGCATCTTGTGGCTGAAAACAGGGCACCATTCTAAGGCTTTGAAATGGTTGCATTCCGGCACCAGTTTCGCCGCAAAACCGCCCCAGTTCCACGGTCAGTTGACCCATCACTTGCTGACCAATCGGAATCTGGGCAAAATCATGTCAAGAATGAGGCAGACCGCCGTCATGGCGGAAAATCAAACTGGGACAAGGGCGCGGCATCGTATCGCGACCGGCCGGATTGAGGATGGACGTCGAGTGGTATCGAGACTTGCAAGTGCGCTGACACGCGCGTTTCTGATGGTGTTGCTGGTTGCGACGCCGTCGATCCTATTGCCGGGGACACCGGCCGACACGACGCAAATCGTGGCCCTTGTTGGTCTTGTCGCGGGCGTGTTTACCTTTGTCGAATACCGGGCCGCCTATCCCAGCCTTGTCGAATTTCGGGACGCGCCGCCGTTCAACCGAATCCGGTTCTTGGCACTGTTCATGACCATCTTCATGCTTGCGGTGATTTGCCGGGGCAAGATTGCGCCAACGACTCTGACGTTGTTTTTCGATGCGATCGGAACGCGGATCGCCGACCTGATAGATTTCCCCTATTCGCCTGTCCGCCTGATGGTGCTGATGCTGCCCGAGAACGCAAGCGTTGACCTTGTGGCATCGGTTCGCACTGCGGCGGGCCTGTCTTACCTGATCTCGATCCTGTCGCTTGGCGTCTTTGTTCTGGTGATGCGGTTCCAGCGCTGGCCGCGCCAGGTGGGCGGATTCAATGTCTGGACCAACATGCCCACCTTCGACCCGACCGCAGGCGGCGACGTGGTGGAGCGGCTCAGCCGGGACAGCCAGATTAACCTTATCTTAGGATTCTTGCTGCCATTCGTGATCCCGGCCTTCGTCAAGCTGGCATCCAACCTGTTCGACCCGATCAGCCTGGCGGACCCGCATACATTGATCTGGACGATGACCGCATGGGCCTTCTTGCCATCCTCCCTTCTGATGCGCGGAATCGCGATCCAGAGGGTTGCGCGGATGATCTGCGAAAAGCGCCGTCGCGACTATGCCGCCTCGCAAGAGGAATGGGAGCCGGCCTCGGCCTGATCCTTTCGGCGACGACCGCACTTGCCGATCCGATCCGTGTTGCCACCTTTGCCGCCCCGCTAAGCCGGGATGGTCCGGGGCTTCTGCTACGCGATATCCTGAAGGGCGACGATCCGGGCATCGCGGCGATTGCCGCCGTTATTGCCCAAACTGATCCCGATATCCTGATCCTGACCGATTTCGACTATGACGCGGGTCAGGCCGCGCTGGGTGCCTTTGCCGATCTGTTGGGACAGTCCGGGGTGCCATATCCCCACAGCTTCGCGCACGCGCCCAACAGCGTGTGGATGACCGATCTGGACCTTGACGGTGACGGTCGGCTGGGCGGCGCGGCAGACCGGCAGGGGTTCGGGTTCTTTGCCGGGGACAATGGCATGGCGGTGCTCTCGCGCCTGCCGATTGATGCGGGGGCCTCTGTCGATCTGTCGGACGTGCTGTGGCGTGACCTGCCCGGTGCGACCCTGCCCGAAGACGATTTCCCGTCGGCCGAGGCGCAGGCGGTTCAACGGTTGTCGTCCTCTGGCCATTGGATCGTGCGGATTGCCCCGCCAGACGGACCGCCCTTTGACCTGCTGGTTTTTGCCGCCACCCCGCCGGTGTTCGACGGGCCGGAAGACCTGAACGGATTGCGGGGCCGGGATGAACTGCGCCTGTGGACGGCGGTTTTGGACGGGGCATTTGGCAAGGCGCCGGACAGTTTCGTCATCGCGGGCAACAGCAACCTTGATCCGGTGGATGGTGACGGGTTCGCCGGGGCGATGGCCGATTTTCTGTCCGACCCCCGACTGCAAGACCCGGCCCCGCAGAGCGCGGGCGCAGCCTTGGTCCCCGATCCCGATCATCGTGGCGACCCCGCCTTTGACACCGCCGACTGGCCAGAGGGCGCGCCGGGGAACCTGCGGGTGTCCTATGTCCTGCCTTCTGTCGGCTGGATCGTGGAAGGCGCGGGCGTTTTCTGGCCCGCGCCCGACGATCCTGCGGCCGCGCTACTGGGCGACGACGGGCTTGCCGCCGGGCCGCATCGCCTTGTCTGGGTTGATCTGCGCCGCGAGTGAGGCGCGGATCACCGCATCAAACGGCGTGTCCTGAAACCCGGGCAAAAGGCGGTCGAACTTGTCCCGGCCCAGCCAGTGAGAGGTGTCCCAAAGGTAGCGCATTTCTTTCATCTCGCGCGCCAGTTCCCAGACCGGGGACAGGGCGGACATGATCCACCAGGGGAAGTGGCTGAACCGCACGGATCGCCCAAGTTGCCGTTCAAGTTCGTCTCGCAACTGCGCGCCGCTGAAGGCGTGGCCGGGAAATGGAATGTCCTCGAACGGCGCAAGATCGCCCCGCCGGTTTGCCAGCATCACCGCCGCCCGCGCCCAATCGGGCAAGTAGCAGTAGGCCTGCATCACATCCGGCCCGCCCGCGATGGTCAGCTTGCCCGATTTGATCCCGCGCAGGTGGACCATCGACATCACGTCGCCGTTGGCCAGCGGGTCGATGAAATTGCCGGCCCGCAGGATGATCGTGGGCACGCCAGACGCGCGGTAGGTTTCTTCCATCTCTTTGCGGATCTGACCTTTGCGGCTGACCGGGGTTTGTGGGGTCTGTTCGGACCATTCGCCGCCCCGATCGCCGTAGTTGTAGACGTTGCCGGGAATGATGACGGTGGCCCCGCTGGCGCGGGCGGCGGCGATGACCTGCGCGGTGATCTGCGGGATCAGGTTGGCCCAGTCGTGATAGGCGGGCGGGTTCAACCCGTTGACGATTACATCCGCCCCCTGTGCCGCCTTGGTCATGTCGGTGCCACGGCGGTAGTAATCCACCTGCCAGCCCGCGTCCCTGAATGCCTGCCCCGCGTGATGCCCGATCTTGCCCGAGCCGCCGAGGATGAGAACCTTTCCAGTCATGTCGATCTCCTTCGTCTGATGGGTCGACATTTAGCCATTCACCTGCGTTTTGAAATTGCCCATGATCGCATATCATGTATTCATTATTGAATGACAAAACCGCTCCAATCCCTCGACTGGTCTTTGGTGCAAGCTTTTCTTGCCGTGGCCGAAACCGGCAGCCTGTCCGCCGCAGCCCGCGACCTTGGCAGCAGCCAGCCGACCCTTGGCCGCCAAATCAAGGCGATCGAGGCGCAGCTGGGTGCGGCGCTGTTTCACCGCCGGGCGCGCGGCTTCGAACTGACCGAGACCGGCGCGGCGCTGGTCGCCCCGGCCCGCGACATGCGCGAGGCCATGCACCGGATCGCCCTGACCGCTGCGGGGCGCGAGGAGCGGCTGGCGGGCACCGTGCGGATCACGGCCAGCGTTGTTATGTCGACCTTTCATCTGCCCGCGATCCTGACCCGCATCCGCGAGGCCGAGCCGGAGATCGAACTGGAGCTGGTCCCGTCAGACACCAGCAGCAACCTGCTGTATCGCGAGGCGGACATCGCGATCCGCATGTATCGGCCGACGCAACTGGATCTTGTGACGCGCCATATCGGCGACCTGCCACTGGCGGCTTATGCCGCCACCTCCTATTTGGCGCGGCGCGGCCGTCCAAAGGGACCGCAGGACCTACCGCAACATGAGGTGATTGGCTATGACGCCCAGTCCGACATTCTGGACGGGTTCCGGGCGGCGGGCATGGATGTGGACCGCCATTGGTTCCGGATGCGCACCGATGACCAGCTTGCCTATTGGGCGCTGGTGCGGGCGGGGGCGGGTATCGGGTTTTCGCAGGCCGAGATCGGGGACAACGACCCATTGGTCGAACGGCTGGACTTTGGGTTTCCCTTGCCGACGCTGCCGGTCTGGCTGACTGCGCATGAGGCGATGCGGCAAACCCCGCGCATCCGCCGCGTCTGGGACATGCTGGTCGAGGGGCTTTCGCCTTTGGTTTCTTGACCCTCGCGGGGCAAAGGGCTAGGCCGTGCCGAACCCTTATCACGACGGAACCAAACCCATGTCCAACCCCTCTCTCCTCATCCTGCCCGGCGACGGGATCGGCCCGGAAGTCATGGCCGAGGTCAAGAAGATCATCGGCTGGTACGGCGACAAGCGCGGCCTGAAGTTCGACGTCAGCGAAGACCTGGTCGGCGGGGCCGCCTATGACGCCCATGGCACGCCGCTGCACGACGACACGATGGCCAAGGCGCAAGAGGTGGACGCGGTTCTTCTGGGTGCCGTGGGTGGCCCGAAGTACGACGTGCTGGATTTCAGCGTAAAGCCGGAACGCGGGTTGCTGCGCCTGCGCAAGGAAATGGATCTGTATGCCAACCTGCGTCCGGCCCAGTGCTTTGACGCGCTGGCCGATTTCTCGTCCCTGAAAAAGGACGTGGTTGCGGGCCTCGACATCATGATCGTCCGCGAACTGACCAGCGGCATCTATTTCGGCGAGCCGCGCGGCATCTTCGAGGAAGGCAACGAACGCGTGGGGATCAACACCCAGCGCTACACGGAATCCGAGATCGACCGCGTCGCCCGGTCTGCCTTTGAACTGGCACGTCGCCGGGGCAACAAGGTCTGTTCGATGGAAAAGGCCAACGTGATGGAATCGGGCATCCTGTGGCGCGAAGTGGTCCAGAAGGTCCACGACGAGGACTATCCGGATGTCGAGCTGTCGCACATGTACGCCGACGCCGGCGCGATGCAGCTGTGCCGCTGGCCCAAGCAGTTCGACGTGATCGTCACCGACAACCTGTTTGGCGACCTTCTGTCGGATGCCGCCGCGATGCTGACCGGATCGCTTGGGATGCTGCCCTCGGCCTCGCTTGGCGCGCCGATGGCCAATGGCCGCCCGAAGGCGCTGTATGAACCCGTGCACGGGTCGGCCCCGGATATCGCCGGTCAGGGCAAGGCCAACCCCATCGCCTGTGTACTGTCCTTCGCAATGGCGCTGCGCTATTCCTTCGATCAGGGGGAAGAGGCCGACCGTCTGGAAAAGGCTGTTGAAAAGGTTCTGGCCGACGGTGTCCGCACCGCCGACCTTCTGGGCGAAGAGGGCGTGACCCCCGTGACCACCAGCGAAATGGGCGACGCGATCATCGGGGCGCTTGACGCCAGCCTCTGATCTGATCGGACGTTGACAACAGAACCCCGCCCAACGCAGGGCGGGGTTTCGTATTTTGAGGGTCGCCAGATTGACCCCGCGGCGATATTCCCCAAGACTGTTGGCGCTATCACCGAAGGCCGGATTCATGAGCCAGAATATCAAAGGCGCGCTTTACGCGCTGATCGCATTTGGCATTTTCGCCACCCATGACGTTCTGGTGAAAATCCTTGGCGGGGCTTATTCGCCGGTCCAACTGGTGTTTTTCAGCGTCCTTCTCAGCTTTCCGCTGGCCACGTTGATGCTGATGCGGGATGCGACGCCGGGCACCCTGTTGCCCGCGCACCCGTGGTGGATGGCCCTGCGGACCGTCGCGGCAGTGGTGACCGGCATGTCGGCCTTTTATGCGTTTTCGGTTCTGCCCTTGGCGCAGGTCTATGCGATGATCTTCGCCTCGCCCCTGATCATCACCGTTCTGGCGATCCCGATTCTGGGCGAAAAGGTGCGCCTTCGCCGGGGACTGGCCGTGCTGGTCGGGCTTGCCGGGGTCATGGTCGTGCTGCGGCCGGGACAGACCGAACTGGGCCTTGGGCACCTTGCCGCGCTGATGGCGGCCTTTGGCGGGGCGCTGAACTCGGTCGTGGTGCGCAAGATCGGGGCGGACGAACGCAACGTGGTTCTTCTGCTTTATCCGATGGTCGCAAACTTCCTTGTGATGGGCGCGTTCCTTGCCCTCATCTACAAACCGATGCCGGTGGAGCATCTGGGCCTGCTGGCGATCCTGTCGGTTCTGGCCTGGGTCGCGGGGCTGGGAATCATCGCGGCCTATAAATCGGGCGAGGCGGTGATCGTTGCGCCGATGCAATATTCCCAGATCCTTTGGGCCAGTGCCTATGGCGCGTTCTTCTTCGATGAACAGATCGACGGGGCAACGGCGCTGGGATCGGCGATCATTATCGCCTCGGGCCTTTATATCGTGCTGCGCGAAAGCAAATCGGGCAATTCTGCCAACCGTCCGGTGTTGCGCACCCGGTCCCGACCGGACACCGGAACCACCCTGCGGATCAGCCCGTTCCTGCCCAGTTCGATCCGCTTCAAAAGGGGGCAATAAGGCGCTTGCATATTCCGCGCGGGCGGATTAACCCACGCCCCACGGTCGGAGCGTAGCGCAGCCTGGTAGCGCACCTGCTTCGGGAGCAGGGGGTCGGAGGTTCGAATCCTCTCGCTCCGACCAATTTCCCGATTATCAGATATCGTTGATGCAAGACCTTCGCATGGTCGCGGACCGGGGTTGGCATGTCGCGGCCAAGGATTGCACCCTCTTCGGACAGGGCGATAGGCTAGCGGGATGGAGGCCCCAATGACGTTTGACCCTTCCGAGCTTGTCGCGCTTCGCCGCGAATTTCACCGCAATCCTGAATTGGGTTTCAAAGAGGACAGGACCAAGGCCCGAGTGGCGGAAATGCTTCGCGGTTGGGGCATCGAGGTTCAGGAAGGGGCCGGGGTCGTTGGTATCCTGCGCGCGGGGACCGGCAACCGGGCCATCGCTCTGCGCGCGGACATGGATGCCCTGCCGATTCTTGAGACCAGCACCCATGACTACCCGTCGCAAACGCCCGGCGTGATGCATGCCTGCGGCCATGACGGCCATACCGCCATGCTGCTTGGGGCCGCACGGGCGCTGGCCTCAGATCCGGGGTTCGACGGGACGGTCGTATTCCTGTTTCAGCCAAATGAAGAACACGGCCTTGGCGCGCGGGCGATGATCGACGAAGGAGTGCTGGACCGTATCCCGTTTGAAGAGGTCTATGCCATCCACAACCTGCCCGGAGCGCCAGTCGGCCAGGTATCGACCCGGCCCGGCCTGATCTGTTCATCCGAAAGCCTTTTCGAGATCGAAATCACCGGTCAGGGTGGGCATGCGTCCATGCCGCAAGTGGGCCGGGACGCGATTACAATCGGCGCAGAGATCGTGACCGCCCTGCAAACCATCGTTTCGCGCAAACTGGCGCCCGGCGCGGGCGCGGTGGTGTCGGTCACCGAATTCCTGACAGACGGTCAGCGCAACGTGCTGCCGGGGCATGCCGTCCTGAAAGGGGACGCACGGGCGCGGACACCGGCAGACCGCGCCACGATTGAAACCGCGATGCGCCAGATTGCCGAGGGGATTGCCGCGGCGCATGGGGTCACGGCCCGTGTCGAATTTCGGACCGAATTCATTGAAACGATCAATGCGCCAGTCCCGACTGACGCGGTCGTTCGAGCCGCGCAAACGGCAGGGCTGGACGTTGTGCCAGACCGCGACCCGATGAGCTTTTCCGAAGATTTCGCCCATTTCGCCGCCGCCGTGCCGGGCTGCTTCCTGTTGCTGGGCAACGGCACCGAAGGACCGAACGGCAAGCCCCTTCATTCCGACGACTATGATTTCAACGATGCGCTCTTGCCGATCGGGGTGTCGTTCTGGACGGAACTGGTGCGCGATCGCCTGCCAGCCAAGACGGAGCAGTAACATGACCCAGTTTTCGGACCGCATGGACAGGTTTCGCGCCCGGCTCGCAGAGGCGGGGACGGATGTCGCGCTGATCACGGATGATGACAATGTCTATTACCTGACCGGGTATCACGACTATCTGCACATGGAATTCGGTCGTCCGACGATTCTGGTGGTGCCGAAGGACGGCGACAGCCTGTTGATCACCCCGTCAATTGACCTGAATACCGCGGTGGCATCCGCGCAGGTCGGGCGGATCGCGGCGTGGAATGACGGAATGGGCGCGGAATGGCGGGCGGAACTGCCAGGGGCGCTGCGGGGCGCGGGCCGCGTCGGGATCGAACCCGACCACATGCCGCCGGTCGTCCGGGCCTATATCGCCGACCTTCTGGACCCACAGGCAATCTGCCCGGTCACCCCGATCCTGAATGATCTTCGGATGATCAAATCGCCGGAAGAACTGCAATTGGCTCGCCATGCCGGGCAGGTGGCGAATGCGATGATGGCGGCGGGCCGCGCCGCGATTGCCGATGGTGTTCCTGAATTCGAGGTGGCGCTGGCCACATCCGCCGCCGGAACCCGCAAGGCGGCGGCACTGCTGGCAGCGCATTACGATGCGGCAGACATGTCGCCCAACACCCATTTCCTGCAGATCATGGCATCTGGTGACACGATCACGAAGACCCATCACCGCGCGACGAACCGGATTATGCGGCGGGGCGAACCGGTGTTCCTATGCTTTTGCGGCATGACCAATTTCCATCGGTTCAAACTGGGGTTCGACCGGACCTTCTGGATCGGCGCGCCCAGCGATCCGTCGCAATTGGACGTCTATCGCGTCGCCGTGGAAAGCCAGCAGGCCGCGCTTTCGGTGCTCCGGCCCGGCGTGACCGCCGAAAGCGTTCACGCCGCCTATGCCGAGGTGATCCAGGGTGCCGGATTCGAATACCCGTTCCGCTGCGGCCGCGCGACCGGGTTCAGTTTTCTTGAGAAACCGCAACTGGTTACGGGGGATATGACCGTCTTGCAGCCGGGTATGGTGCTGGCGGTTGACGGGTCCGTTTCGGTCGATACCTTCCGCGCCCAAGTGGGCGACAGTTTCATCCTGACCGAAGATGGCTACGAGCCGCTGACAGACCATCCGAAGTCGGTTGAGGATGTGATGCTCTAACGCTTTGCGCTAGCGCAACCGCGGCGGCTTGTCCGGGTCGCTGCCGGGGGCGATAGGGGCTGGCGCAACTTCGTGTTCGGGCAGGTCGAACCGTAGCCCCACCCGCGAAAGGCTGGCCGCCGCCGGGTCCTGCGCCCGCAGGAACGCCACGTCGATGGCCCCGGCATCGATCCCGGAAAAGGTCAGCGCCTCGCCCGCGGCAGAGGCCAGTGCGGCCTCGGCCCCTTCGACCGCATCGACGAAGGCCAGCATGTGGCCCCGCGCGCCGCTATCATAGGTGACCCCGGCCAGATAGGCACAGCGGGCCAGCCCGACGGCGGTGGCAAGTTTGCGGTCGATCCCGGCGACCACGGCGTCGGGCAACCCCTGCGGCGGGGTGAACTCGACCGGTCGGGCCTCGGCGACCTCGGGGCCGTGGGCCAGCGTTTCGGCCAGCCAATCGACGGCGTCCGACGGGATCAGCATGGCCGACGGCCCGGTTTCAAGGTTCAACCCCATTCCAATCACCTGCCCGGCCAGCATCCGCACCAGCATTCGGCCCGACAACCCGGCGTAGGGGCTTTCGCTGCCGGTAAACCCGGTCAGCCGTTCGATCCGGTCGAAGACAAGGACAAAGGTCTGACCCTCGACCTCGAATGTTTGGGGGGTCACGTCGTCGCCTTCGGGTTCGCCTTCCAGCAGCAGGAACAGTTCGGTGTCGGCCAACCGTTCGTAGAATCGCAGCCGGGCCAGATCGTCCTCCGGCGCGGCCTCCATCGCGGCATGGGCGGTATCAAGTTCGGTCATCATCCAGCACCTCGGCGACGCGGACCCGCAGGGCGGGCAGAAGTTCGGTTTCGAACCATGGGTTCCGTCTGATCCACGCCGTATTGCGCCACGACGGATGAGGCAAGGGCAGCACGCGGGGCCAATGGTCGCGCCAGCCGGCAACGGTTTCGGTGACACCCGCGCGGGTGCCAAGGTGCCAACGCTGCGCCGCGCCGCCCACCAGAAGGATCAGGCGCAGGTTCGGCAGGTTGTCCATCACCTCGGCCCGCCATGTCCGGGCGCAGAGGGGTGGCGGGGGCAGGTCGGCGCCTTTGGCATCATAGCCGGGGAAACAGAAGGCCATCGGCACGATCGCGATCCTGTCACGGTCATAGAAGGTTTCGCCGTCCACCCCCATCCAATCGCGCAGCCGGTCGCCGGAGGGATCGGTGAAGGGTTGGCCACTTTCATGGACCCGCGCGCCCGGGGCTTGCCCCACCACCAGCACCCGCGCCGAGGGCCGGAACCAGACCACGGGACGCGGCGCATGGGCGGTCGCCGTGGCCCGAAACCTGTCGGCGCACAGCCTGCAATCCGCGATCCGTTCGGTCAGCACGGCCATTTCCCGCCCGCCGCCGTTGTGCCTTTGGTTCGATTGGGGTAAGCGCGAAGGAACAATATCCAACGGGGGAAGTCGATGTATCGCGTCTGGAATTTCGTCACCAATTATTCCCTGCTTTTGATCGCTGGGGCAATCATCGCCCTGATCTGGGCAAACGTGAACCCCGACAGCTATCACCATTTCGTCGAATATCCGCTGGTCGACCATTTCTTCATCGGCCATGCCCACTATGACGCGGCCGGTCAGGTCGAATACCGGACGCTGACGCTGCACTACCTTGTGAACGATGTGCTCATGGCGCTGTTCTTTGCCATCGCGGCCAAGGAAGTCTGGGAGGCGATCATCCTCAAGAACGGGTCGCTGCGCGGCAAGAAGGCCGCAACCCCGCTGGTCGCGACCGCGGGCGGGATGATCGGGCCGATCACCGTCTACCTTGGTCTGGCCGCGCTTCTGGGGTCCGAAACCTACAGCGCTGTCGCCAACGGCTGGGCGATCCCCACGGCAACCGACATCGCGTTTTCCTACCTCGTCGGCCGCATGGTGTTTGGCGCGGGCCACCCGGCGGTGCGGTTCCTGCTGCTTCTGGCCATCGCGGACGATGCCGGCGGGCTGATCATTCTGGCGATCTTTTATCCCTCGGGCGAGCTGGCGCCGGAATGGCTCCTTCTATCTCTGGCTGCCGCTGTCGCCGTCTTCGTCTTGGCCAACTGGCTGCCCCGGCGGCTGGACCGTGGCAATGACGCGCGGCCCTGGTCGACATGGGCGCGCAACACCCTGTCGTTCTGGCCCTACCTGATCGCGGGCTGCATCAGCTGGTACGGTTTTCAGGAAAGCGGGATTCACCCGGCGCTTGGCCTGTTGCCCATCGTGCCGACCATCCCCCATGCCGACCGGGCCTTTGGTATCTTCTCGGAGGCGGAACAGTATCTGACCGATCTTCTGAACCACATCGAACACATCCTGAAGCACCCGGTAGAGATCATCCTGTTCTTCTTCGGCCTGCTGAATGCAGGGGTCGAGTTCTCGGCCATTTCGTCGCCCACCTGGCTGGTTCTGGCGGGGCTCCTGATCGGGAAGCCGGTGGGCGTTTTGCTGTTCGGCTGGCTTGCGGCGGGGCCAATGGGGCTGGGCCTGCCAAAAGGGATGCGAACGATCGACCTGTTCGTGATCGGCTGTGTCGCGGCGATCGGCTTTACCGTGGCGCTTTTCGTGGCCTCTGTTGCCTTTGATCCGGGTCCGGTTCAGGACGCGGCCAAGATGGGGGCGCTGTTCAGTTTTGGCGCTGCCGTCATCTCGATCGTGGCCGGGAAACTGACCCGGGTGCAGAAGCAGGACAGCTGACCCAAGGGAAGACCGACACGGGGCGGCCCATCCGGGTCGCCCTTTTCCATTTTGCAATAAGCATTGTATTTTTCCGCCCCGATCCGACATAATGCAAAGAAAAACAGCGCCCGAACACCGGGCGTTAACCATGATCGGTGACCTTGCAGACCTACTGCGGGCCATTCGCAGGCAGGCAAAAGCGGATCGCGATGCTGGAATTCATTGATGTCAGCAAGTCCTTCTGGACCGGCAAACAGCGCAAGGTCATCCTTGACCGGGCGTCGTTCCGGGTGGAGCTTGGCAATTCGCTGGGCATCCTTGCCCCCAATGGCACCGGCAAGACGACCCTGATCAACATGATGGCGGGGCTGGAAAAACCAGACGAAGGGCAGATCTTGCGGACCAGCCGCATTTCCTTTCCGCTGGGGTTCATGGGCGGGCTGGTCCACAAGCATACCGCACGCGAGAACACCCGCTACATCGCGCGTCTGTATGGGCTTGATCCCGATTATGTCGAGGCGTTCTGCCGCTGGCTGTGCGACATCAAGGAATATTTCGACATGCCGGTCGGCACCTATAGCCAGGGGATGCGGTCGCGCCTGTCGTTTGCCCTGATGCTGGCGCTGGATTTCGATATCTATCTGATCGACGAAGGGATGCCGCAGACGACCGACGCCGCGTTCAACCGCAAGGCGGGCGAAATCATGCGCGAACGGCTGGAAACCACAACCGTGATCATCGTGTCCCACCAGCCCCAGACGCTGGAGAAATTCGCCAGATCGGCCGCCGTGCTTGCCAACGGCAGGTTCCACATGTTTGACACCTTGGAAGAAGCGAAGCAGTTGTATGACTACGAAACCCAAGGCTAGAAAATTCCGCATCCGGCGCAGTGGCACCGGCCCGGGCAGCGCCCGGCCCGATACACGTGCGCCGCTTGGTGCGATTGGCACGGCCCCCTCTGCCCCGCCGTCGGCGCCTACCGCGCTTCCGATGGGCGGGCAGGTTGACACACCCGCGCAGGTTCAGGCCGAGACGGATCTGGACACGATCCGGGCCGAAGGGCTGACCGGGCGGCAATTGCGGATGGCCCGGCGTGTGGCCCAAAAGCATGGCATCGCCGCCACATCCGATTTCGATGCGGTGCGCCAGCTGCGCGCGCGCGGGATCGACCCGTTCGAGAAATCCTCGATCCTTGAACTGGTCAAGCCCACTGCGGCGGCAGGGGGTGGGGGGCAGCCGCCCGCAGCCACATCCGGCCCGGCAGACGCAGCCACTCCGGGGGGCGACCAACAACCAATTGGGCGAATCCAGTTGCCCCAGACCATCCCGCAACAAAGCCGCGAGGTTGGACATCCGGTTCAGCCGAACCCGGCGGACCAGCGGGCGCGAGAAATCCTGAAGATCCAGCGCGACATCGCAAAACGCCGCCGTCGCCGGCTGATGCTGCTTGCGTCGCGGCTGTCGATGTTCGTTCTTCTGCCGACCCTGATCGCGGGTTACTATTTCTTCGCTATCGCGACCCCGATGTATGCCACGAAATCCGCCTTCGTGATCCAGCAGGCAGAAGCCGCCGCTGCCGGGGCGGGCGGTTTGGCTGGGATGTTCCAGGGCACCAGCATGGCAACCCAGCAGGACAGCACCGCGGTGAAGTCCTACCTGAGCAGTCGGGATGCGATGCAAAGGCTCGATTCCGAACACGGGTTCAAGGCGCATTTCTCGGACCCCGAAATTGACGCGATCCAAAGGCTTGCACCCGACGCGTCGAACGAAGAAGCCTTCGCCACCTATCAGGACCACATCCGCATCGCGTATGACCCGAGCGAGGGGGTCATCAACCTTGAGGTCATTGCGACCAACCCGGAGGCAAGCCAGCGGTTTTCAGAAGCGCTGATCGGCTATGCCGAGGAACAGGTCGACCAGATGACCCAGCGCCTGCGCGCTGATCAGATGGCCGGGGCCGAGCAAAGCTATCGCGATGCGGAAGCCCGCCGGGAACAGGCCCTGCAAGAGCTGCTGAGAATTCAGAACGAAGTTTCTGTTCTTAGCCCCGAGGGCGAGGTTTCCGCGATCTTGTCTCAGATCAGCACATTGGAAACCCAGAAGCAGCAAAAGCAGCTCGAACTGGCGCAGTTGAGCAGTGTCCGCCGCCCGAACGAGGCGCGGGTCAACGCCCTGACGCAGGAAATTGCAAATCTCGACGACCTGATCGTTACACTTCGTAACCAGATGACCCAGCAGAGTGGTGGCGGGTCCACGCTGGCCTCCAAGACGACAGAGCTGCGGCTGGCCGAAGAGAATTACCAGTTTCAGACGATCATGGTGCAGCAGGCACTGGGATTGCGCGAAACCGCCCGGATCGAGGCAGAGCGGCAGGTGCGTTATCTGTCATTGTCAGTGCGCCCCATCGCACCGGACGACCCGACCTATCCGCGGGCGCTGGAAAACACGCTCGTCACCTTTCTGATCCTTGCGGGCATCTACCTGATGCTTTCGCTGACCGCTTCCATCCTTCGCGAACAGGTTTCTTCCTGATGAAACACGTCCAGATCGGCGGCCTGACGGTCGCCAACGACCTTCCCCTTTGCGTCATTGCAGGCCCCTGCCAGCTTGAAAGCCGGGACCACGCCCTGATGATCGCCCGCACCATGGCCGAGGCCTGCGCTGCGGCGGGGGCGCAATATGTGTTCAAGGGCAGTTTCGACAAGGCGAACCGCACCTCCCTTTCGGGCAAGCGCGGGCTGGGGATCGACGAAGGGCTGGCCGTCCTTCAGGCCGTGAAGGATGAGATCGGCTGCCCGGTTCTGACCGACATCCATTCCGAGGCCCAATGCGCCCCGGTGGCAGAGGTCGCCGATATCCTGCAAATCCCCGCCTTCCTGTGCCGCCAGACAGACCTGCTGCTCGCCGCGGGGGAAACCGGCGCGGTGATCAACGTCAAGAAGGGGCAGTTTCTGGCCCCCTGGGACATGCCAAATGTGGTGTCCAAGATCGAAAGCACCGGCAACACCCGTATCCTGCTGACCGAGCGGGGGGCCTCTTTCGGCTATAACACCCTTGTGGCCGATATGCGGTCCCTGCCGATCATGGCCCGCACCGGGTATCCGGTAGTCATGGATGCAACCCATTCGGTGCAACAGCCCGGCGGGCAGGGCGGATCGTCCGGGGGCCAACGCGAATTCGCCCCGGTCATGGCCCGTGCCGCGGTCAGCCTTGGGATCGGGGCGGTGTTCATCGAAACCCACGAAGACCCGGACAATGCGCCGTCAGACGGGCCGAACATGATCCCGCTGTCGCGGATGCCCGCGCTTGTGAACAGCCTCATGGGGTTTGACCGGCTGGCCAAGGCGGACCCGCTGCACGTCTGACTTTCACCCCCGGCGTTTCCGGCCTAGGGTTTGGACAACAGTTCAACCCAGCGGTTTCTCATGCGTCTTTTCCATATCCTTCTGATCTGCCTGTCGCTTTTCCTGTCCCCCACCCTTGCCCCGGCCCAAACCGCCGAAGCGCCGAGCGGCCCGATCACCACCGAAAGCTCTGCAACCGACGATGCGGCTATCGCCACGCGTATTCGCGACATCATTGGCGAATTGGGCGGATATGAGGATGTGACGGTGCAGGTCAGCGACGGGATCGTGACCCTGCGCGGCACGGCCACATCCGCCGCAGAGATCGACAGCCTGACCGGGCTGGCGACCCGTGTGCAGGGCGTTGTCGCCGTCAAGAACGAGGTGACCGAGACCGGCGATCTGGCCCGGCGTCTGGACCCGGCGATGGACCGGTTTCTGGCCCGGGTCGAACAGCTGATCACCCTCCTCCCCCTGATCCTGATCGCGCTGGCGGCGTTCCTGTTCGTGGCCTTCCTTGGGCGGATACTGGCGCGGATGAAACAGCCTTGGGACAGGCTCGCCCCCAATGCGTTCATCGCGGAGCTTTACCGCCAGATCGTGCTGATCGTCTTCGTGGTCGCCGGGCTGGTGATTGCGCTGGACATCCTGAACGCCACCGCGCTTTTGTCCACCATCCTTGGCGCGGCGGGGATCGTCGGCCTTGCCATCGGCTTCGCGGTTCGCGACACGGTGGAAAACTATATCGCGTCGGTCCTGCTTTCGATCCGGCAGCCGTTCCGGCCCAATGACACGGTGGAGATCAACGGCGATCAGGGCAAGGTGATCCGCCTGACCAGCCGGGCGACGATCCTGCTGAGCTTTGACGGCAACCACATCCGCATCCCGAATTCGACCGTGTTCAAAAGCCGCATCATCAATTTCACCCAGCAATCCGACCGGCGGTTCATGTTCGACCTGCTGGTCGATCCGGGCGCGGACCTGTCGCAGGCGCGGACCATCGCGGCCGAGACCGTGCAGGCGCTGCCTTTCGTCCTTGCCGAACCGGCGGCACAGGCCTGGATCGAAGGGATCGACCCGGGCGGTGCGCAGATCAAGGTCACGGGCTGGATCGACCAGCATGAAACCTCGATCCTGCTGGCGCGAGGCGAGGCCCTGCGCCTTGTGAAGCGCGGCTTTGAAGAGGCGGGAATCGACCTGGTGAACGCGGTCCAGCGGGTGCTTCTTGAAGGAGCGCCGGGGCCCGAGACCGCTGCACAACAGGCCGCCGCAGCCGCGCCCGAACCCACGGAATCGGCCGAGGTTGCGACAGTTGAAACCACCAATGAAACCGCGCTGGACAAGATGATCGACGCAGAGCGGGAACAGGACGAGACCGAGGACCTGCTGACCGAGGACGCCACGAAAGAATAGCCGAATTTTTCGGATTGAAAGGGGTTGAACAGTCCCACAAGGCCGAGTATCTAGCCCCTCGCTGCTGGGGTGTAGCCAAGTGGTAAGGCAACGGTTTTTGGTACCGCGTACCGTAGGTTCGAATCCTACCACCCCAGCCAGCCATTACCAGATATCGAGACAGTCCAAGGTAAGGTGCGGGTTGCGCCGCCTTTTCCGCGTTGATCCTTTGGACCCGGTTATGCGCTGTGGTGATGTTGCGCCATCCAGTCGTCAAGTGTCTTGATTTGTTCGGCCGTCAGCCGCAGCCCCAGTTTGTTGCGCCGCCAGACCACGTCCTCTGCTGTACGGGCATATTCATGTGACATCAGCCAGTTAATCTCGGCCTCGGTCAGCGTGGCGCCGAAATCCTGCCCAAGGTCAGTCGGTTGCGTCGCATTTCCCAGAATGTCGGTTGCTTGCGTGCCATAGGCGCGGATCAGTCGCCGGGCCCAGAAATCGCCCAAGAACGGAAACCGGGATTGCAGATCGGCAACCAGTTGGCCCACACCGTCCACCGGAAAATTGCCGCCGGGCAAGGGCACGCCTGCGGTCCATTTGCCCTTGGCCAAAGGCAGATGGTTGCTGATCTTCTCCATCGCGCTTTCGGCAAGGCGGCGATAGGTGGTGATCTTGCCGCCGAAGATATTGAGCACCGGCGCACCCGCGCTGGTATCCACTTTCAGCGTATAGTCGCGGGTCGCCGCCGTAGCGCTGCTTGCCCCATCATCATAAAGCGGACGCACGCCGGAGTAGGTCCAGACCACATCGTCACGGGTCAGCTGCCGTTTGAAATACTGGTTGGCAAAGCCCAGCAGGTAGTCCTGCTCCTCGGGCGTGCATACGGGTTTGACCGACGGATCGTCGTGTTCCGCATCGGTCGTGCCGATCAGGGTAAAATCCGTCTCGTAGGGAATGGCAAAGATGATGCGGCCATCCGTTCCCTGAAAGAAGTAGCATTTGTCGTGATCGTAGAGCCTGCGGGTCACGATGTGACTGCCCCGAACCAGCCGGACGCCTTCGCGCGAATTCAACCGCACCTTGGCTTGGATGATGTCCCCGACCCACGGGCCGCCGGCGTTGACCAGCATCCGCGCGTAGAAGGTCTGTGTCTGGCCGGTTTCGGTATTGCGCGTTTCAATGCGCCAGGTTCCGTTTTCGGCATGTGCGCTGACAACCTGCGTGCGGGTCATGATACGCGCACCGCGCGCCTCGGCATCGCGGGCATTCAGCACCACAAGCCGCGAATCTTCGACCCAGCAATCGGAATATTCATAGGCCCGGACAAAGCGTTCTTGTAGCGGGGCGCCTTCCTTCGACGCGCTCAGGTCCACGGTCGATGTGCCGGGCAGAATCTTTCGTCCGCCCAGATTGTCATACAGGAACAGCCCCAGCCGGATCAGCCACGCGGGCCTGCGCCCTTTCATCCAGGGCATGAACAGCCCGAGAAGTTTTGAGGTCGGAGTATCGGACTCGAACCGCATATCTTTATGATACGGAAGAACAAAGCGCATCGGCCAGCTGATATGAGGCATCGCCTTTAGCAGGGTTTCGCGTTCGATCAGCGCCTCGCGTACCAACCGAAATTCGAAATATTCAAGATAGCGCAGACCGCCATGAAACAGCTTGGTGGAGGCCGAGGATGTCGCCGATGCAAGGTCGTTCATTTCCGCAAGCGCCACCGACAGCCCACGGCCAGCCGCATCCCGGGCAATGCCGCAGCCATTGATGCCGCCGCCGATGATGAAAAGGTCCGTGATGTCCTTGTTTACCGAGTGCCCCACGCGATTCTCCTTCGGGTGCGGTTGCGACGGTGTTTTGGCGCGAAATCGGGTATTTCGCAACACATATATGTTCGTATGTGTTCGTTTTCGATATTTCTCCGGGGCATGCCGCCCGACGGTCGCCCCTTTTCACGCGTTATCGCTCGTTTGACTGACTACTGGCGGTTTTTGATTGCCTTTTTGTTCGGCTTTCATGACTCTCCTGTCCCAATGCGGCGCAGCTTTGACCGCGAGGGAACCCCGGAGAAACGTCGATCATGTCACAAACATTCCGTCATCCCGAGATCCTTGAAATCGCGCGCCGCGAAGGAAAGGTGACGGTCGAAGGGCTTGCCCGGCATTTTGACGTGACACTTCAGACTATTCGGCGCGACCTGACGGACCTTGCAGAAGCGGGGCGTCTTGAGCGGGTGCACGGCGGTGCGGTGCTGCCCTCTGGCGTGACGAATATCGGATACGAGGAACGCCGTTCGTTGCGATCCGAGGCGAAACGCGCCATGGCCCGCGCCTGCGCAAGGCACATCCCTAACGGCATTTCCCTGTTCCTGAACATCGGGACATCGACCGAGGCCGTCGCCCGGGAGCTTCTGCACCACGAGAACCTGATGGTCGTCACCAACAATATGAACGTGGCCAATATTCTGGCCGGAAACAGCAGCTGCGAGATTATTGTAACCGGTGGCCAATTGCGCCGCGCCGATGGCGGGTTGGTCGGCAACCTCGCTACTGACACTATACGGCAGTTCAAGTTCGACATGGCGGTTATCGGCTGTTCCGCGCTTGATCGAGATGGCGACCTTCTGGATTTTGATATTCAGGAGGTCAGCGTCAGCCAGTCGATCCTGCGCCAATCCCGCAAGACCTTTCTGGTGGCGGATCATTCAAAGTTCAGCCGCAGCGCGCCGGCCCGTATCGCATCGCTTGCGGATATCGATACCTTCATCACCGACCAGCCCCTACGTGACGATCTGGCGGCATCCTGCGAGGCGTGGAAGACCCGGATCATCGTCGCGGAATAGCGGTCACGAGGGCCGGGAGAGGGTTGGGCGATCGGGACCTACGGTTTCCGGCGTTTCTCCAGCAACAGGTCTTCCAACTGAGCGGCGGCATTCAGCAGCTCGTCAACCTCGCAAATGACCTCGTTGCTAAGGGTCGATCGCATCTTGTGCCGCCGTCCCCAGCGAAGCTGACCGCCGGGATCCTCTACCCAATAGATTATCCGATCTGTCAGCTCGACCGAGATGCCAAACCGACCCAGCAAGTCACCCAGAAGCGACTGGGAATCGAACAATGCGGTGAGGAGTGCGTCAGGAAGGCCCTTCTTCGAAATGCGGAGATTGGCATCAAGGATCTTGGCGCCGGTTGCCCGCTGGTGGAGGCTGGACCGGCGAATAATCCAGTCGCCTTCGTCGAACTGTTCCGACGGCCGAGAGACCATCACCCCAAACCGTTCCGCAAGTCTGACCGACATAAGCCCATCGTGCAGAAGAAGATCTGCGCTTGTCGGGTCCGGTTCAAGGCCAATGCCGGCTTGCATCATGTCAATCCATCCGGGCTGCCCGGGCATATCCTTGAGAGACCTGCGGTCACATCGGCTCTCGATTTCTCCACGGCAAAACCGCCCAGTCGTTCAGCCTTTGCGGCCTGAAAGCTATCATGGATAGCATCAAGGTCCGTTTATCCATGTTGGTTGGGGGCATCAATCAGATACTTTGGCGCAGCACCCGAGCCGCCCAAACCCGCCAAAACATGGTCACATGGACCGGTGTTCCGGAACGATGCAATCCAGGGCCACCAGATGGCGTCTGGTCGATCCGGGCCAGCAACACCTACTTTACCGCGTCCCCGGAATATCGCAGCTTGGTGGGATCAGGCATGACACCCCATCGCGGTGCGCCCTGAAACGGTTTGAAGGCAGGAAAGAATGAAATCCACGGGACTGGATGCGGCCGACATTCGCATTCTTACGGCGCTGCAACTTCATGGTCAGCTGAGCAAGTCACGACTGGCAGAGCTGGTCAACCTGTCACCCACCCCCTGCTGGGCGCGTCTGGATCGGTTGCGGGCAGCCGGGTATATCCGTGGGTTTCACGCCGATCTGGCGCTAGAGCGTATCGCCGACTTCACCCAGGTAATCGTTACGGTTTCGCTTCTGAGGCATCGGAAATCCGACTTTGAAAGGTTCGAGGCCCTGATCCAGACTATGGATGAGATCACCCTGTGCATCGCGACCGGCGGCGGGATGGACTATGTCCTGCATGTCTACACGCCCAGCCTGGCGGCATTCCAAGAGCTGATGGACAGGCTGCTGGCGGCCGATGTCGAGGTGGATCGCTACATGACCTATATCGCGACCCGCAGAATCAAATCGATTCAGCCCAATGTCGGAAAACTGATCGCACGTGGCGCGAACTGACCACCTGCGTCTGAACAGACTTTGAAGGCCAGAAAAATCGGTCCGTTTGGGCTGTCCAAGCCGATATTTCCAGACCGCACACAGGCATTTTCCCGGAATAGAACCTCGCCAGATTTTCACCGCTGACGACCAGACCGGTCCCGCGAAAAGAAGGCGACAGACATGACCAACGCAGACGATTTCGGCTTCGGCACCCAGATCCGCAAATCCCCCTATTTCGACGCGACCGTCCGCTGGGGCGCGACCGGCTTTTCCGTCTACAACCACATGTATATCCCGCGCGACTTCGGGAACCCGGAACAGAACTTCTGGAACCTTGTGAACGACGCGATCCTGTGTGACGTGGCCGTGGAGCGTCAGGTCGAGATCACCGGGCCGGACGCCGCCAAATTCGTGCAGATGCTGACCCCGCGCGACCTGTCCAAGATGGCCGTGGGCCAGTGCAAATACATCCTGATCACCAACGCCGACGGCGGCATCCTGAACGACCCCATCCTGCTGCGTCTGGCTGAGAACCACTTCTGGATCTCGCTGGCCGATAGCGACATCCTGCTCTGGGCACAGGGCGTGGCCATCAACTCGGGCCTCGACGTCACCATTGGCGAACCCGACGTATCGCCGCTGCAGCTTCAGGGCCCGAAGTCGGGCGAAATCATGCGCGCCCTGTTCGGCGACGAGATCATGGACCTGAAATACTACTGGCTGCGCGCGGTCGAACTGGACGGGATTCCGCTGATCGTGTCCCGCACCGGCTGGTCCAGCGAACTGGGCTATGAACTGTACCTTCAGGACGGGTCGCGCGGCGAC
This sequence comes from Marivivens marinus, assembly GCF_035969385.1. Taxonomy (NCBI): domain Bacteria; kingdom Pseudomonadati; phylum Pseudomonadota; class Alphaproteobacteria; order Rhodobacterales; family Paracoccaceae; genus Marivivens; species Marivivens marinus. The sequence continues at coordinate 116,452 of NZ_JAYKKJ010000008.1, forward strand.
GAGCTGTGGGAAAAGATCATGGCAACCGGTCTCGAATTCGGCCTGAAGCCCGGCCACACCTCCTCGATCCGGCGGATTGAAGGTGGGATGCTGTCCTACCACGCCGATGCCGACATCAAGACCAACCCCTTCGAACTGGGCTTTGACCGTCTTGTGAACCTCGACATGGAGGCCGAATTCATCGGCAAGGCCGCGCTGCGCCGCATCAAGGAAGAGGGCGTCGCCCGCAAGCAGGTCGGTCTGGTCATCGACTGCGATCCGCTGAAAGGCCCCAACACCCGCTTCTGGCCGATCAATCAGAACGGCGAAACCGTCGGCAAGGTCACATCGGCCGTCTATTCGCCGCGTCTGGAAAAGAACATCGCGCTGGCCATGGTCGCCGTCGAATGTTCCGAACTGGGCACCGAAATCGAGGTCGTCACCGGCTCCGGTCCGGCGCGGGCAACCATCGTCGAAGTGCCCTTCTACGACCCGAAAAAGTCGCTCGCCGCGGCCTGATCCAGAACAAGGACCATCACGACATGTCCGATCTTTCGATCCAGCTGCACTGGCACCGTGCCGAAGCCGAATTCAAGCCCAACGCCTATTCGGCCGAACACACGGTTCAGTACAACAGCAATTTCGACGTGATGGTGGATGCCGCCCCTGATTGGGGCGGCGATCCCGCCAACACCAACCCCGAACAGGCGCTGGCCTCGGCCCTGTCCAGCTGCCACATGATGACCTTCCTTGCGCTTTGCGCCAAGGCCGGTTGGCCGGTGGCAAGCTATCACGACCACGCGGTCGCCCATCTGGGCAAGAACCCCAAGGGGCAGATGTCGGTCACGAAAATCGACCTGCATCCGGTCGTCCGTTTCGACACCGGATTCTCGGTCAGCGATGACCAGATGGCCGAGATGCAGGACCGTGCGCACCGCTACTGCTTTATCGCAAATACGCTGGCCGACAGCGTCGAGGTCAACGTTCTCTGACCCTGAAAAGGATTTTCCCCGTGCAAACCAGCGACATCCTGCTGCGTGACCTTGATGACACCGGCATCCTGCGTCTGACCCTGAACGACGGGCGGCGGCGCAATCCGCTGTCCGAGGCGATGTTGACCAGCCTTGGCGAGGCATTCGCCGAGGCCGGGGAAAACCCGAAGGTCCGGGTGATCGTCGTGGCCGCAAATGGTCCGGCGTTCAGCGCAGGCCACGACCTGAAGGAAATGACCGCCGGTCGCGCCGGGCCGGACCGCGGCCGCGCCTATTTCACCAAGGTCATGACCCAATGTTCCGGCGTCATGCAGGCGATCGTCAATTGCCCCAAGCCGGTGATCGCCGAGGTTGCCGGGATCGCCACCGCCGCTGGCTGCCAGCTGGTCGCAAGCTGTGATCTTGCGGTTGCAGCCGAAGAGGCGCAATTCAGCACGCCGGGGGTCCACATCGGGCTGTTCTGTTCCACCCCGATGGTCGCGCTGTCGCGCAACGTGTCTGGCAAGCACGCGATGGAAATGCTGCTGACCGGCGATATGACAACTGCCGCCCGGGCCGAAGAAATCGGGCTGGTGAACCGGGTTGTCCCGGCCGAAGACCTGACCCGGACCGCGATGGAGATGGCCGCCAAGATCGCGTCGAAATCCAGCATGACGCTGGCGACCGGCAAGCGCGCGTTCTACGCCCAGCGGGAACTGGGTCTGGCCGATGCCTATGACTATGCCAGCCAGGTGATGGTCGACAACATGCTGGCCCGTGACGCCGAAGAAGGCATCGGTGCCTTCATCGAAAAACGCAGCCCCCAGTGGCAGGACGCCTGACCGATGACAAACCCCTACAACACCGATCTTGACCGGACTCCCGCCAACTACCAGCCGCTGACGCCGCTGACCTTTCTGGAACGGGCCGCGACCGTCTTTCCCGATCACACCGCCATTGTTCACGGCGCCCTGCGCCGCAGCTATGCCGAATTCTACGCCCGGTCCCGCCGTCTGGCTTCGGCCCTGACGAAGAACGGAATCCGCCGTGGTGACACGGTCTCGGCGCTTCTGCCCAACACCCCGGCCATGCTGGAATGTCATTACGGCGTGCCGATGTGTGGCGCGGTTCTGCATTCGATCAACACCCGTCTGGATGCCGCAATCATCGCGTTCCAACTGGATCACGCGATGGCGAAGATCGTCATCGTCGACAGCGAATTCATGCCCCTGCTGCAAGAGGCGCTGGCACTGGCCCAGGTTGCGCCGCTGGTCATTCAGGTGGACGATCCCGAATATGACGGGCCCCGCGTGGAAGTAGAGGTCGCCGATTACGAGGTCTTCCTGACCCGGGGCAACCCCGACTTCGACTGGCTGATGCCAGAAGACGAATGGGACGCGATTTCGATCAACTATACCTCGGGCACCACTGGCGACCCGAAGGGGGTCGTGTCTCACCACCGGGGGGCCTATCTGCTGGCGCAGGGTAACGCGCTGACCACGTCGATGAAAAAGCACGCGGTCTACCTTTGGACCCTGCCGATGTTCCATTGCAACGGTTGGTGTTTCCCCTGGACCCTGTCGGCCATCGTGGGCACCCACGTCTGCCTGCGGCAGGTCCGGGCCGAGCCGATTTGGTCGGCGCTGGCGGAAGAGGAAGTTACCCATCTGTGTGGTGCGCCTATCGTCATGTCGCTACTGATCGGCGCCCACGACGACGCCAAGCGCGACCTGTCGCATACGGTGCAGTTCTTCACCGCCGCCGCCCCGCCGCCCGAAAGCGTTCTGGCAGCAATGAAAGAGGCGGGGTTCGATGTGACCCACCTGTACGGGTTGACCGAAACCTATGGCCCCGCAGTCGTCAACGACTGGCACCGCGACTGGTCCGATCTTCCTGCGGACCAACAGGCGACACTGAAGGCCCGTCAGGGCGTCCGCTATCTGCCGCTGGAGGGGCTGGATGTTCTGGACCCCGACACCATGCAACCGGTCCCGCGTGACGGGCAGACCATGGGCGAGGTGATGTTCCGCGGCAACGTCGTGATGAAGGGCTATTTCCGCAATCCCACGGCCACGCAGAAGGCCTTTGAAGGCGGCTGGTTCCATTCCGGCGATCTGGGGGTCCGGCATCCGGACGGCTATATCCAGCTGAAGGACCGGTCCAAGGACATCATCATTTCCGGCGGCGAAAACATCTCGTCCATCGAGGTGGAAGAGGCCCTGTACCGGCACCCCGCCGTGAGCACGGCAGCCGTGGTTGCCATGCCGCATGACAAATGGGGTGAAACGCCTTGCGCGTTCGTCGAGTTAAAGCCGGGCCAGCAAGCGGATTCCGAAACGCTGCGCGCGTGGTGCCGGTCGCAACTGGCGCCCTACAAGGTGCCCGGGCGGTTCGTCTTCACCGAGATTCCGCGCACCTCAACCGGGAAGATCCAGAAGTTCGTGCTGCGGGAACAGGCACGGCAGCCCGAATTCACCTGAGGTTCAACAGTTTTCCGGGCGGCGCTGCGATCACGTCGGCGCCGCCCGTCCTTTCCAGAGCGCGACAAAGACCGACAAGATCGCGCCAAGATCGGCCAGAACCACCCCGCCGATCAGGAGATCGTGGACAACGCCGCCGCCCAGTCGAGAAAGTTCGACGCCCGTCGCAACGATCAGCGCCAGCATCACCAGCCAGCCCGGCCCGCGCCACCCGGTCCAAAGGATCGCGCCCGCGACAAGCGCCAGCCCCACAAGGGTCAGTTCCGACAGGCCTGCGAAGGGCACCAGTAGAAGGTGCAGCACGGCGGCCACCCCCATCATCATCGCCCCGAAGCGGAGGCTGCCAAAGCCGGAAGCGGAAGGAATGTTCTGTGTCATGGCGGCCCCTGGTCAGACGAAATCTATGTGCTTGTTGAACGGCATCTCGCGGATGCGCTGCCCTGTGGCCGCGAAGATCGCGTTGGCCAACGCCGGGGCCGCGGGTGGGACCATGGGTTCGCCAATCCCGCGCACCTTGGTGCCGTTCTCCAGCCCCCGGACGTGGATGCGCGGCGCTTGCCAGATCCGCATCGCCTCGTGGTCGTAGTAGTTTTGCTGCTGGGCCATCCCATCGACATAGGTGATTTCACAATTGATCGCATGGCCAAGGCCAAAGACGATCCCGCCCTGCACCAGCCCTTCGAAATTGACCGGGTCCACCACGGTGCCCACGTCGCAGGCCGCCCAGACATCATCGATTCTGATGCCCCGGTCGGTGGCTGTGACCTCGATGATCTGGGCGAAGGGCACGCCGAAACTTTCGACAAAGGCTACCCCGCGCCCCTTGCCGTTGCCAAGCGGGCCGGACCACGACGCCATCTCGCCCACGGTTTCGAGCACCTTGCGCGAAGCCTCGTGGCCCATCAGCCTGATCCGTTCGTCAAGCGGGTCGGCTCCGGCCGCGTGGATCAATTCGTCAAGGAAACTGTCGAAGATGAACCCGGCCCCCGGCGCGCCCACCGCCCGCCAGGACGACACGGGTGCCAGCCCTTCGGCCCGAAAACCCCGGACGCGCAGGTTGGGGATGTCATAGGGATTGTTCCATGCGCCCGACGTGATCTGGGAATCCGGACCGGGGATATTCATGCCGATCCGCCCCATTTGCGAGGCCATGACCGATGGTGCGGCGATATCGACCTCCATCGCCTCGACCCGGCCATTTGCGACCACGCCGCGCCCGCGCCCGATGGCAGGATGGCGGGGGTAGTCGTGGGCGAAATCCTCTTCCCGACTGTAGGTCAGCTTGACCGGGATGCCGGGCATCTGCACGGCGATGGCGGTTGCGTGTTTCAGATACTCCAGTTCCAGCCGGTGGCCGAAGCTGCCGCCGATGAACTGGTTGTGAAACCGGATCTGGTCAGGCGCTTGTCCGGTAATCGCGGCGACCTGCCGTTGTAGGATCTGCGGCATCTGGTGCCCGGTCCAGACATCGGTGCTGTCGTCGTTCACCCGAACGATGGCGTTGAGCGGCTCAAGCGGGGCGTGGGCAACATAGGGCGACCGGTATTCCGCCTGAACCACGTCCGTAGCGGCGACGATCGTGGCGCTGGTGTCGCCTTCGTCCCGCCAGGTCTTGTCGAGCTGGTCGTCGTTGAAGGCGTCGGCAAGCGCGGTCCAATGGTCATCCTGCTCGGCCAGATAGGGGGCCGGACCCCAATCCACCTCGACCGCCTCGGCGGCGCGGATCGCCCGCCAGGTATTGTCGGCAATGACCGCGATCCCGCCGGGGATTTCCAGCACGTCGCTGACCCCGCGCATGGCGCGCGCGGCGCTGTCGTCATAGGACAGTAGGGCGCCGCCCTGCCGGGGGTTGGTGCGGACGGCGGCGTGCACCATTCCGTCGACCTTCAGGTCGATCCCATAGGTCATGGTCCCCGTCGACTTGGCGACGATATCGACCCGCTGGGTCGGTTTGCCGATCAGCCGCCATTCGGCGGGGTCCCGCAGTGTGACATCCTGCACCGGGTCAACACCTGCCGCGGCAGAGGCCAGCGCGGCATAGTCCAGCCGCGTCCCGTCTGGCAGGACAACTGCGCCGCTTTCGGTCCGCAAATCTTCGACCGCGACGCCCGTTTCCTTCGCAGCGGCCAGTTTCAGCGTTTCCCGCGCAATCGCCCCAGCGCGGCGCAGTTTGTCGAAACTGTCAGGCATGGCGGAGGACCCACCCGTTCCTTGCATCCCGAGAAGTTTGGCCACGCCGCCCAGCGCATCACGCACTGTTTCCGCGCCCCAGCTTTCGTTTGTCGGCATGAAGGGGACGGCCTCGGACGTCAGCGCCGTGTTGTAATAGGCCGGATCGGGGGCGCCAAAGCTGACGTCGAACTGGCCCATCTCAAGGTCCATTTCCTCGGCGATCAGGACCGCCTGTGCCGAGGTGACCCCCTGCCCCTTATCCGCATGGGGCGTGATCAGGGTGATCCCGTCCGCGCGGATCAGAACCCAAGGGTTGAAGGATGCCTCGCCCTCGGCCAGCCCATCAAGCAGCGGGTTGGCATAGGGGGTACGCGCGGAATAGACGCCAAAGGCGACCCCGCCCGCGATGGCGGCAGAGCCGATCAGGAACCCACGCCGGGTGATGGTGCGCAAACGGCTCATCTCAGGCCTCCTTCAGCTTGGCGGCGGCGGTATGGATCGCGGCCCGGATGCGGGGGTAGGTGCCGCACCGGCACAGGTTCCCCCACATGGCGTCGTCGATATCGGCGTCGGTCGGGTCCGGGTTTTCCGCAAGAAGGGCGGCGGCCTGCATGATCTGACCGGACTGGCAATAGCCGCATTGCGCGACCTGATGGTCTATCCACGCCTCTTGCACCGCGTGCAGCGCATCCGGTGTGCCCAAACCGTTGATCGTCAGCACCTCGGCCCCTTCGGCATCGGCGGCGGGGGTCTGGCAGGATCGCACGGCCTCGCCGTTCAGATGCACGGTGCAAGCCCCACATTGGGCAACGCCACAGCCGTATTTCACGCCGGTGATGCCCAACTCGTCCCGCAGCACCCACAGCAAGGGCATGTCGGGTTCGACATCTACCTCACGTTCTATTCCATCGACGATCAGTTTCATGCGTACCTCTGTCCGTTGGTTGTTTGGAATCTAGGGGATCTGGAAATAATTGCGACCCCTTGGGTCCAGGGCGGGACCTTCACCTAGCGTCAACAAAGACACGTTCGCGTCGAAAACCGCCCCCGGAACGGCGTCCCAGTGCCTTTCGCCCGCCTGCCAAACCCGGCATGGTGCGGGCATGACAGAGCTACTCGCCATGATCGAAGATGCCCGCATCCGGCTGAAGGGCCGTGCGGATGCAACGCCATTCATCCCCTCCCCCTTCATGACCCGCGTGGCCGGGCATGATTTCATGATGAAGCTGGAAATCGCCCAGCCGATCGGGGCCTTCAAGCTGCGGGGCGCCATGAACGCGGTCCTGTCCTTGCCCGCGAGCACCGCGGGGGTTACCTGCTGTTCCACCGGAAATCACGGGCGGGGTGTGGCCTATGCTGCCGCCCTACGCGGGATGCGGGCGGTGATCTGCATGTCGGAACTGGTGCCGCAGGCCAAGGTGGATGGCATCCGCGCCCTTGGGGCCGAGGTGTGCATCATTGGCCAGAGCCAGGACGAAGCAATGGCCGAAAGCCAGCGGTTGGTCGAAGCGGAGGGGCTGGTTGAAATCTCGCCCTTCGACGATCCATTCGTCATCGCGGGCCAGGGCACCATCGGGGCCGAGATGATGGAAGCCCGCCCGGACCTGCACACGATCCTTGTTCCCCTGTCGGGCGGGGGGCTGGCCGCCGGGGTTGCGGTGGCCGCAAAGGCCGCGAACCCGGATGTGCGGGTAATCGGCGTGACGATGGACCGGGGCGCGGCGATGCACGCGTCTCTTGTTGCGGGCCATCCGGTGGAGGTGGCAGAGGTGCCCAGCCTTGCCGACAGCCTCGGCGGCGGGATCGGGTTACAAAACCGGCTAAGCTTTCCGGTGTGTCGCGACCTGCTGGATGCGACAGTTCTGGTCACCGAAGAAGAAATCCGTAACGCGATGCAAGTGCTGTTCTTCGAGGACCGGCTGGTGGCCGAGGGCGCGTCGGTTGTCGGGCTGGCGGCGATCCTGTCGGGCAAGGTCAAGCCCACAGGGCCGGTCGGAACCATTATCACCGGCCGAAATCTTGATATGCAGCGGTTCCACCAGATCATCGGCGGCGCCGATGTAGTTCTGGGGGATGTGACGGTGAAAGGACGGACCTATGGCGCATGACATCCAGATCGTGACCGAGGCGCAATTGCGCGCGGCTGTATCCCTGGACCTGACCACGGTCGACGTGATCGAACGGGCCTTTGCCGCGCTGGCCTCCGGCGAGGTGGTCATGCCGCCGATCTTGTCGATGGACCTGCCGCAAGCGAACGGAGAGGTGGACGTGAAAACCGCCTATATCCCCGGCTTCGATGGCTTTGCGATCAAGGTCAGCCCGGGGTTCTTCAACAACCCGAAGATCGGCCTGCCCAGCCTGAATGGATTGATGATCCTGTTTTCGGCAAAGACCGGGCTGGTCGAAGCAGTCTATCTGGACAATGGGTACCTGACCGACATCCGCACCGCTGCCGCCGGGGCGGTCGCGGCGCGGCATCTTGCCCCGAAGCTGGTACAAACCGCCGGGGTGATCGGCACCGGGGTTCAGGCCCGGCTGCAACTGCAGGCCGCGCATCTGGTCCGCCCGTTTGACCGCGTGCTGGTTCATGGCCGCGACATGGACAAGGCCCGCGGCTGTGCCGCCGATCTGTCCAACGCGCTGGGAATAGAGGCCGTGGCGATGGCCGATCCTGCGGACCTGGTCGCGCAAAGCCAGCTGGTGGTGACAACCACGCCCGCCCGAACCCCGGTGCTGCGGGCCGAATGGCTGCATCCGGGGCTGCATATCACCGCCATGGGGTCCGATCAGGAAGGCAAGAACGAGATCGACCCCGCCGCCATCGCCGCCGCCGATCTGTATGTCTGCGACCGGGTCAGCCAGTGCGAGGTGTCGGGCGAATTGGAAGCCGCCCGCGCGGCCGGGCTGCTGGCCGGGGTGACGCCGCCGGAACTGGGCGAGGTAATTACCGGCGCCAAGGCCGGCCGCCAGTCCGAGGATGATATCACGATCTGCGATCTGACCGGCACCGGGGCGCAGGACACGGCGATTGCCAGCCATGTCCGCGCCATCCTGCCCGATGCGGGCACGCGGATCAGCGCCTGACGATCAGCCCAGCGCGTAGCCCGCGCCACGCACCGTTCGGATCGGGTCGCCCGCGTCCTTGCCCAGCGCCTTGCGCAGCCGCCCGACGTGCACGTCGACCGTCCGGGTATCGACATAGATGTCCTGCCCCCAGACCCGGTCCAGAAGCTGTTCACGCGACCAGACCCGGCCCGGCTTTTCCATGAATGTGGCCAGCAGGCGAAACTCTGTCGGACCAAGCTTCACAGGGCTGCCTGCACGGGTCACCCGGTGGCTTTCGGCGTCGAGCGTGATGTCTTCGTAGGTCAGCACCTCGCCCATGGTCGCGGGGCGGGACCGGCGCAGCTGGCTTTTGATCCGGGCCATCAGTTCGGTGACGGAATAGGGTTTGACAACATAATCGTCGGCCCCCGTGTCGAGCCCGCGCACCCTGTCCACCTCTTCCGAACGGGCCGAGAGCATGATGATCGGAATGGCCCGCGTTTCTGACCGGGTCTTGAGTTGGCGGCAGAGCTCGATCCCTGAAAGGTTCGGCATCATCCAGTCCAGAACGATCAGGTCCGGCGCATCCTCGGCCACCAGCAGCTTGGCCTCTTCCCCGTTCGGGGCCTGCGACACGCGGAACCCTTCGGCTTCGAGGTTGTAGATCAGCATTTCCCGCTGGGCCGGTTCGTCCTCGACCACAAGGATATGGGGTGCGAGGGCGGCCATACTATTCGGCCCCGGTGGCATAGGCCGTGTTGTCGCCCTTGGGCCGGGTTTCCTCGGGCATTTCGCCGGTGACGAGATAAATCACCTGTTCGGCCATGTTGGTCACCAGATCACCCATGCGTTCCACGTTCTTGGCGATGAAATGCAGGTGCATGCAGGGGGTGATGTTGCGGGCGTCTTCCAGCATGAAGGTCAGGAATTCCCGGAACAGCGCGTTATACATCTGGTCCACGTCCAGATCCCGCTGGCGGACGCTTTCGGCCAGAACCTCGTCCCCGCGCAGATAGGCATCCAGCGTGTCATGCAGCATTCCCTGCACTTCGCGGGCCATGCGGCGGATGGCGGCGTCGGACCCGGCGATGGGGCGCATATCGACAAGCACGCTGGTGCGTTTGGCGATGTTCTTGGCATAGTCGCCGACCCGTTCAAGGCTGGCCGCCAGCCGCAGCACGGTCAGAAGAACGCGCAGGTCCTTGGACACGGGCGCACGAAGGGCGATGGTGCGGGCCACCTCGTCGTTGATCTGCTGTTCCAGCGCGTCAACGGCCTTGTCGCCCTTGCGGACCTTGTCGGCCAGTTCCACATCGCGGGTTTCCAGCGATTGCGCCCCGTCAAGGATCGCGGCCTCGACCAGCCCGCCCATTTTCATGGCAAGCGCCTGAATGGCTTCAAGATCGCGGTCATATGCAGAGGAAATATGTCTGTCGTTCATGTCCTGAACTCCTACCCGATCCGGCCGGAAATATAGGCTTCGGTCCGGCTGTCTTCGGGGTTGGTGAAAATCTGGTCGGTATCGCCGTATTCGACAAGATTGCCGAGGTGGAAGAAGGCGGTGCGCTGGCTGACCCGCGCGGCCTGCTGCATCGAATGGGTCACGATCACCACGGAATAACGGGTGCGCAATTCGTCGATCAGTTCCTCGACCTGCGCTGTGGCGATGGGGTCAAGCGCCGAACAGGGTTCATCCATCAAAAGAACCTCGGGTTCGGTGGCGACGGCGCGGGCGATGCACAGGCGTTGCTGTTGACCACCGGACAGGCCAGTACCCGGCGCGTGCAACCGGTCCTTCACCTCGTCCCAGATGGCGCCGCGGCGCAGGGCCTTTTCCACGATCTCGTCCAGGTCCGCCTTGTTGCGGGCCAGCCCGTGAATGCGCGGACCATAGGCCACGTTGTCATAGATGGACTTGGGGAAGGGGTTCGGTTTCTGGAACACCATGCCGACCTTGGCGCGCAGCTGCACCGGGTCCACGCGGCGGTCATAGATGTCTTCGCCGTCCAGCAGGATGTCGCCTTCGACCCGGCAGACGTCAATCGTGTCGTTCATCCGGTTCAGGCAGCGCAGGAAGGTGGACTTGCCACAGCCGGACGGGCCGATGAAGGCAGTCACGGTCTTGTCGGCGATGTCCACGTTCACATCCTTGATGGCGTGGTTGTCGCCGTAATAGACCTGCACCCCGCGGGCCGAGATCTTGATATCGTCCATCTGGACTGCCCTTTCCGTCACTTTCGTGTCTTTCATCGTATCGGTCCCTGCCAATCCTACCAACGCCGTTCAAACCGGCGGCGCAGAAGGATGGCGACAAAGTTCATGGCCAGCAGGAACACCAGCAGGATAATGATCCCGCCCCAGGCCCGTTCGTAATAGGCAGGGTCGGCCCGCTTGGCCCATTCGTAGATTTGCGCGGGCATGGCCGAATTCGGCGCAAGGAACCCGTCAGCCAGTGTTTCCGGCGCGTTGGTGGCGATAAAGCCGACCATCCCGATCAGCAGCAGCGGGGCGGTTTCGCCCAGCGCCTGCGCCAGCCCGATGATCGTCCCGGTGAGGATGCCCGGCATCGCCAGCGGCAGGACGTGGTGGAACGTCGCCTGCATCTTCGACGCACCCACGCCCAGCGCCGCATCGCGGATCGACGGCGGCACGGCCTTCAGGCTGGCGCGGGTCGAAATCACGATGGTCGGCAGGGTCATCAGCGTCAGGGTCAGCCCGCCCACAAGCGGCGCAGACTGCGGCAGATGCGCAACCTGAATGAACACGGCAAGGCCAAGGATACCGAACACGATGGACGGCACGGCAGCGAGGTTCGAGATGTTCACCTCGATCAGGTCGGTGAACCGGTTCTTGGGAGCGAATTCTTCCAGATAGATCGATGCGGCCACCCCGATGGGCAGGGCGCAGGCCAGAACGACAAGCATCATGAACAGCGAACCGATCATCGACAGGCCCATCCCCGCAGCCTCGGGTCGGCTTTCGGATGCGTCAGCCCCGGTGATGAACCGCCAGTTGAAGCGGCGGTCCACGATGCCTGCGTCCCGCATCTGGTCCACAAGGTCCAGGTGCGCGGCATCAAGGTTCTTGTCCTCGGACAGCGACTCGCGCGTGACCCGGCCCTTGAGGTAGCCATCGACACGGCTGGAGGCGAGGAAATCAAAGGTCAGCGGCTGGTCCAGCATCTCGGGGTTGGCCAGCACGTAGTCCCGCAGGTCCGCCCCGGCAGAGGAGGACAGCATCAGAAGCAGGGTCTTCTGGTCCATGTCGGTTTCAATACCCGCGCCTGTCAACGCGGTTTCGATCGCGGTGCCGACCATCTCTTTGTATTTGCCGGTCTTAAGAACCGATGCCTCTGCCGCTTCGATCTCCTCGGCGGTCAGGGTCATTTCGACGGTGATGAAGGTCTGGGTAAAGGCACGGGTGCCGTTCGAAATGATCGCCACCATCAGCGCCAGCAGGAAGGCCAGTCCGATGCCGATGGCGATCAGCCCATAGGCCTTGAACCGGATCTCGGCCGCATTGCGTTTGCGCGTGCGGGCGTCAAGCTCCAGCAACGACGACTTGCGGCGCGGGGCATTTGCGTCGGTGTCGGTCATTCGTACTGCTCCCGGTATTTGCGCACGATGTAGAGGGCGAGGACGTTCAGCCCCAGCGTGATGACGAACAGGGTCATCCCAAGCGAGAAGGCCACCAGCGCCTCGGGCGAGGAAAAGTCGCTGTCGCCGGTCAGCTGGCTGACGATCTTGGCGGTCACGGTGGTCATGGCATCGAAGGGGTTCAACGACAGGCGGGCGGCGGCCCCTGCCCCCAACACGACGATCATGGTTTCACCGATGGCGCGCGAGGCAGCCAGAAGAATGGCCCCGACGATCCCCGGCAGGGCGGCGGGCAGAACCACATGCCGCACGGTTTCCGATTTGGTGGCGCCAAGGCCCAGCGACCCGTCGCGCATCGCCTGCGGCACCGCGTTGATGATGTCATCGGACAGGGACGACACGAAGGGGATCAGCATGATCCCCATGACCAGCCCGGCCGTCATCACCGCCGTACCGCCCTGCATCCAGCCCGCGCCGTCCGGCCCAAAGACAGTCAGCAGCAGCGGACCAACCGTCAGAAGCGCGAAAAGGCCGTAGACGATGGTGGGGATACCGGCGAGCACTTCCAGAAGCGGCTTGGCAATGGCCCGGAACTTTGGCCCCGCATATTCGGACAGGTAGAAGGCGGCGAACAGGCCAATCGGCACCGCAACCGCCAAGGCGATGGCCGAAATATAGAGCGTCCCCCAAAGCAGCGGCAGGATGCCAAGGCTGGAGCCGCCCCCGAAGGAGGGTTGCCAGACCGTCCCGAAGAAAAAGTCCGCCGCCGGGTAGAGCCGGAAGAATTCGACCGTGTTGAAGATCAGCGACAGGACGATCCCCAGCGTGGTCAGGATCGCGATCGAGGCCGCGCCGATCAGCAGCCACAGAATGCCGCGTTCAACCGCGTTGCGGGCCCGGAAGGCCGGACCGGTCCGCGACAGGGCAAGGAAGGTCAGGCCAAGCGAGACCGCAAGGATCAGCAGCGTCGGCAGAAGGGTTCCCCCGGCCATGACCCCACGCATCCGCAGGAAGGACCAGACCCCAAGCACCAGAAGCGCCGGGACAAGCCCCGTCAGCGCAACGTTGTAGCCATAGTAACCGGGCAGAGAATGCAGCTGCCTTATGTCGCCCCCCGCGCCGCTCAGCGCACGGGACCGTCCAAGAAAATAGCCCGCCACGGCGATGGCGAGCACGGCAATCAGGGTCCATTGTGCGGGCATGGTTGCTCCGGTCCGGTTGGTCGTAGATTGGGGCGGCGACACATGCCGCCGCCCCGGTGTGGGCTTAGTTGCCCATGGTCTGTTCGGCTTCGATCATCGCCTGGGTCGCGGCCAGTTCCGGATCGGACACGAGGCCATAGGCGGCCAGCGGGCCATCGGGACCGGCGATTTCGTCAGCCATGAAGAACTGTGCGTATTCCTTCAGGCCAGGGATCACGCCAAGGTGGGCGGCCTTGATGTAGAAGAACAGCGGGCGCGACACCGGGTAATCGCCCGAAGCGATGGTTTCGGTCGACGGCGCGACGCCGCCCATGGTGGCAACCTTCAGGCTGTCGGTGTTGTTTTCATAGAAGGCCAGCCCGAACACACCCAGCGCGTTGGCGTTGGCGTCAACGCGGGCAAGGGTTTCGGTGTAATCGCCGTCGATGTCGATGGAACGACCATCGGCGCGAACGGCCATACAGGCGGCTTCGGCGGCATCTTCATCCATGCCCATGGCTTCCATTGCGGCCAGCGCGCCGGTGTCTTCGCAGCCTTGAAGCAGGACCTTTTCCTCGAACACTTCGCGGGTGCCGTGCTTGGTCCCCGGAATGAAGGCCAGGATTTCTTCGGCCGGCAAGTCGCCATTCACTTCGGCCCAGGTGGTGTTCGGGTTGGCAACCATCGCACCGTCAACGGGCAGTTCGGCGGCAAGGGCAAGATACCAGTCGGCGGGCTGGAAGGCATCGTAGGCCGGGCCGTCTTTCTGGCTGGCAAAGACGATCCCGTCATAGCCGATGCGCACTTCGATGATGTCGGTCACGCCGTTTTCGGCACAGGCGTCGATTTCCTTCTGGCGGATCGCGCGGGAGGCATTGGCGATGTCGATGGTGTTTTCCCCGACGCCTTCACAGAAGCGGGCCAGACCGGCCGAGGAGCCGCCCGATTCGACAACCGGGGTCGGCAGGTCGGTGTTTTCGCCAAACAGTTCGGCAACGATCGACGCATAGGGAAGGACGGTGGACGACCCGGCAACCTGCACGTTGTCACGGGCAGTGGCGGCGGTGGCGGTCATCGCGGCAAGGGCAAGGACCGATACGGAAAGGGTGGTGCGTTTCATCACAGGTGGCTCCTGGTTTCGGTGGCCGGTCGCGTCGTTGCGACCTTGGCGCCGGTCTAGCCCCGGTCTGTGATGCTTATGTAAAACGAATGTAACAGTTTGATGAAACCTGAAATTCATATTATTTCATTATTTATCAATGTGATAACTCTCTTCCGGGCACAGGATAGCGTCACGGAACACCGAATGTGACAGGATTTTCGTCATATTCGGCCCTCGGCGATTCCGGGCGGCGGGTCAGAGGGTGTTGCGCTTGTCCCGCAGACCGCCCAAAGTCACCCCAACGCCAGACCTGATCGGAGCCAAAGATGGACCTGCCCCAGAACCGTTTCAAAGCCGCCCTGAAGGCAGGCAAGCAACAGATCGGCCTTTGGAACATCATCGGCGGGTCGATGGCGCCCGAGGCCTTGGCCGGGGCCGGATTCGATTGGGTGGTGATCGACACCGAACATTCGCCCACCGATGTGCCTGACGTGCTGACCGCCCTTCAGGCGATGGGCAATCACCCGGAAACCAGCCCGGTCGTCCGCCCCGCGTGGAATGATCCGGTGACGATAAAGCGTATTCTGGATTTCGGGGCACAGACCATACTTGTCCCCTATGTCCAGACGAGGGAGGAGGCCGAGGCCGCGGTCGCAGCAACCCGGTATCCGCCGGAGGGGATGCGCGGCGTTGCGGGCGGCACGCGGGCCAGCGGCTATAGCCGGATCAAGGGCTATCACGCCAAGGCGAACGAACAGATCTGCCTTCTGGTTCAAGTCGAGACGGTCGAGGCGCTGAGCCGGATTGAAGAGATCGCCACCACGCCGGGCGTGGACGGGGTTTTCATTGGCCCCGCCGACCTTGCCACATCAATGGGCTTTCCGGGCGATCCGAACCACCCCGACGTGCGCAAAACGATTGAGGCGGCTATTACGGTTCTGGCCGCATTGGGCGTTCCCGCGGGCATTCTGACGCTGGACCGGGCCTTTGCCCGCCGTTGCATCGAACTGGGCACGACGTTCACCGCTGTCGGCACCGATATCGGCCTGCTGGTCAGCGCGGCGGATGCCCTTGCCGCCGACTTCAAAGGCTAGCGTCAGACCGCGACGAAGGTGCCCTTGTCCGGCTCGTAGGCTTCCAACCCGCCCTCGCCAATGTCGTTCCACAGACCGTGGAGCGTCAGATAACCGTCATCGACCGCCTGTTTGATGAAGGGGAAGGTCATCAGGTTTTCCAGCGAAACGAGAACCGCCTCTTTCTCAAGCGCGCGGGTGCGCGTTGCATCGTCGCCGGGCGCAAGCCTGTCATAGCCGGGCCGCAGGATGTCCATCCACCGCCCGACAAAGCTCGAGGCTTCCTCAAGCTCGGGGGCGTGGCCGCTGCACATGTCATAGCAGCCTTTCACCCCACCGCAGCCGGAATGGCCGAGCACGATCAGATGCGCGACCTTCAGCGCGGTCACGGCGTATTCCACGGCGGCGGAGGTGCCATGCGGTTCGCCATCGGGGTCATAGCCGGGGACAAGGTTGGCCACATTGCGGTGAATGAAGAATTCACCCTGATCCGCACCAAAGATCGAGGTGACATGTACGCGGCTGTCGCAGCAGGAGATGACCATCGCACGCGGGTGCTGGCCCATTTCCGCAAGGTGCCGATACCAGCCACGGTTCTCAGCGAAGGAGGTCGCCTTCCAACCATGGTAGCGTTTGGCAAGGTATTCCGGCAGCGGTTTTGCGTGTTTCATGGCGCCCTTCTATCCAAGGTGTCATTCGTTGCAGCCTCATTATGGCGCATTTTCCGGAATTTCGAGAGATTTCTGCACCTGCGATAAACCGATTGGGAACCAAACCGGCGCTAGATGGTCCCATGCAAAGAGACAGACGCAGATATCACGACCCGTCCATGCCGCCACCGCCGGTGACGCGGTTGGCCCCGGTCGAAACCTTGCGGATCGACAGTGACCTTGTCGATGCGCTGTATGCCGACCTTGGGAAGGAGGCCGCGGATCTGGTCGTCTGCCGCGCGCTGGAAGACCTTGCCAACCGGATGAACCGGATCGAGGCGGAACATCGGGCCTGCGCCTTTGACCTTGTCCAGAAAGAAGCGCGTCGGATCATGGCCGTGGCCCAGCAGATCGGCCTGACAGAGGTCGCGCGGGCCGCCTCTGCTGTTCGGGATTGCGCGGGGAACGGGCAAACGATCGCCACCGTCGCCACACTCTGGCGGCTGCGGCGCCTGACCGATCGCGCGATGACGGATATCTGGGCCGACCGCGACGCCGCGCCCTGACAGTTCAGGCCCGGCCGGATTGCGCGGACAAAAGCAGGGGATCAATGCCAAGGGTCTTCAGGGCGGCCGACCATTTGTGTTCGTCAGCGCGGCCAAACAGGATGTCCGGACGCGGATCGCAGGTCAGCCAGCCGTTGTCGGCGATTTCGCCCTCAAGCTGGCCCGGCCCCCAGCCGGAATAGCCCAGCGCCAGCATCGATGCGTTCGGCCCCTTGCCGTTCGCCATATCCTCAAGAACATCCATCGTTGCCGACATGGATGTGTCCTCATCCACTTCGAGCGTGCCGACATCAGACCGGTATTCGGAACTGTGCAGCACGAATCCCCGCCCGTGCTCCACCGGCCCGCCGAAATGCACCCGGATGTCGCGGGTCCCGTCGCCCCGGCTGATCCCCAATTGGTCCAGAAGGTCGGAAAACCGAATTTCTGGCGCGGGTTTGTTCACGATCAGCCCCATCGCCCCATCTTCGGAATGGGCGCACATGTAGACGACGCTGTGTTCGAACCGCGGGTCGCCCATGCCGGGCATGGCGATAAGAAGTTTGCCGGTCAGGTCAGAGGAAAACGGTTTCATTCTTTAATCATGTGATGCCGGGCCGCCACGTTCAAGGGGCCGCTCGCGCCGCCCTCGCCGGAACGTGACTTCCGCTTGCCGTCGGGATGCCTATGTTGACGGCGATGACACCGATCCGCGCCTTTGCCTTTGGCCTTTGTGCCCTCTTCTCTCCCGCCGCGCAGGCGCAGGGGATCGAGGTGCCTGTCACGGTCGAAGTTTTGCCGGGCTGGCGCACCGCCGATGGCACCCATATGTCCGCGATCCGCATCGACTTGGGTGAAGGTTGGAAGACCTATTGGCGCGCGCCGGGGGATGCGGGGATCCCGCCGCGCATTGTCTGGGCGGGGTCCGAAAACGTCGATGGCGCGGCCCTGCATTGGCCAGTGCCCGAGGTGTTCATGTCGGCCGGAATGCAGACCATCGGCTATCACGGGTCGGTCGTGATCCCGATGGAATTGCACACCCCCGATGCCGGGGCCGACGCTACACTGCGCGGCACACTGGAAATCGGGGTCTGCGACGACATCTGCGTCCCCGTCTCGGTCCCGTTTGATCTGGTTCTGCCCGGTGACGCGCGCCACCGGTCGCCCGAGATTGCCGCCGCCCTGATCGACCGCCCGCTGACCGGGGCCGAGGCCGGGGCCGGGCCTGTCACATGCCAGATCGCGCCGACCGACGACGGGCTGCGCCTGACGGCATCGGTCCAGATTCCCGCCGGGCACGGTGAAGAGATCGTGGTGATGGAAACCGCCGATCCCGAGATCTGGGTGTCGGGCGCGGCAACATCACGTGACGGCAACCACCTGACCGCCTCTGCCGATCTTGTCCATCTTGCGGGTGCACCGATGTCGATCGACCGGTCCGGCCTGCGCTTTACCATCCTGTCGGATGGAACGGCCGTGGACCTGCGGGGCTGCGCAGCGGGCTAGCCCTTGGTCCGCTGTTTGTGTTCTTCCAGACGCGGGAAGATTTCCACGAAATTGCAGGGCATATGCCGGTAATCCAGCTGCTTCACAAGGATCTCGTCCCAGGCGTCTTTGCAGGCCCCCGGGCTGCCGGGAAGGGCGAACAGATAGGTGCCCTGCGCGACCCCCGCCGTTGCCCTGCTCTGGATCGCTGAGGTGCCGATCTTCTGCATCGACACCATTGTGAAGACCGTGCCGAAAGCGTCGATCTCTTTTTCATAGACATCCCGGTGCGCCTCGACACTCACGTCGCGCCCGGTCAGGCCGGTGCCGCCGGTCGAGATGATCACATCCACGGACGGATCGGCGCACCATGCCCGAAGCTGCGCCGCGATCTGGTCCCGCTCGTCCGGCAGGATGCGCCGGTCGGCAAGGGTGTGTCCCGCCGCGTCGATCCGTCCGACCAGCGTGTCGCCCGACCGGTCCTCGGCCAGGGTCCGGGTATCGCTGACCGTCAGGACGGCAATCCGGACCGGGATGAATTCGCGGCTTTCGTCGATACGGCTCATGACGGGCGCGCCTCCAGCGCAAGTTTTAGGGCCAGAAGCCCGAAGACCGTGGCCGACAGGGCGCGGACCACCCGTTCGACCCAGGGTGATCCGGTCAGGGTCCGCCCGATGCCGCCCGCGAAGATACCGACGCAGGCGTTCACACAAAACCCGGTAATCCCGAAGACACCGCCAAGGATCAGGAATTGCGACAGGACCGAACCGCGCGCCGGGTCCACGAATTGCGGCAGGAAGGCGAGAATGAACAGGATCACCTTGGGGTTGGTGACATTGACCACTACCGCCTCGGCAAAGGCACGGCGGGCTGTGACTTGCCGCAGCACCGGCGCGTCCGCCTGTCCCAGCGGGGTGCGCAGCGCCCGCCAGCCCAGCACCAGAAGATAAGCAACCCCGGCCCAGCGGATCGCCTCGAAGACGTTTGGATGCGCGGCCACAAGCGCGCCCAGCCCGATGCCCGCCAGAAGCACATTGACCATCGCCCCCGCGCTGATCCCGGCCGAGGCGGCCACGGCCACCCGTGGGCCACCCCGGATGCCCTGCGCAAGGCAGAACATCATATCTGCGCCCGGCGTCACATTCAGCGCCAGCGCGGCGGGGATGAATGCGGCAAGGATAAGCGGGTCGACGATCACGGCGAAACGCCCTCCCGCAATCGCGCCTGAAGCGCCAGAAGGTCGGCCCATGTCTCGCGCTTGGCGGCGGGGGTCCGCAAAAGGTAGGCGGGGTGGAACATCGGCAGGACGGGTTTGCCAAAGGCCTCGGCCCAGTTGCCGCGCATCCGGGTGATCCCGCTGCGGCCCAGAACCGCCTGACAGGGGGTGTTTCCCATCAGCACGATCACGTCGGGCGCCACGATTTTGACATGCCGTTTCAGAAAGGGCAGCATCATGGCGATTTCGGCCGCGTCCGGAGTCCGGTTCGACGGCGGCCGCCACGGCATGACGTTGGTGATATAAAGGCCCTGCTGACTTGACGGGTGATCGCGGCTCATGTCGATGGCGGCGAACATCCGGTCCAGAAGCTGGCCTGCCCGGCCCACAAAGGGCCGCCCTTCAAGGTCCTCGTCGCGTCCCGGCGCTTCACCGATGATCATCACGCGAGCCGCGGGGTTGCCGTCGGCGAAGACGAAATTGCGCGCGCCCTTCTTCAATTCGCACAGGTCGAAGGCGGCCATGGCCTCGGCCAGCTCTTCAACCGTTTTGGCCGAGGCGGCCAGCCGCGCTGCCTCGGCGGGCGCGTCGATGGCGGGGGCCGGCTCGGGCGGAGGCGGCGGGGCGGGGCGGGCCCGTTCCCCCGTGGCGGCAGGTATCGCGGGGGCGGGTCGGGCTGGCTCCGGGTCCAGCGCATAGCGGTCGATCGGCGCGTCCAGCATCGCCTCGTCCGCGCCAAGTTCGACCTGCCATTCCAGCCAGGCCCGCGCCGTCCAATATTCCACCGCCGATTCCATGCCCGCACCCTAGCGCCAACCTCCCCAAAGGGGGAGAGGCAATCCCCGGACACGTGGACACAGTATTCGACGCCGAACACAAAGGCCCGACGTTTGGCAGGAGGCCCACCGCCAGACCGCGGGATGGCGATCAACGCCGGTGCTTTGCGCTTTATCTCTGCCACATCCGCGCTCCGCATAAGCGATGCACACAGTCCCGCCAAATCGCCAGCCCCGTGGGCGGTCTGGCGATGGGCCGGCACCTGCGGTGCTATTCGGCCCGGGCCAATGAATGGCCGCTCCTTCCGCAAGGCTGCCCCTCGGACCCCAATGGTCATCAAGGCGGCACCAGAGGGAAAGTGAGTGTCCATTGTCAGTGACTGCACATTAGGTTGCCAGCCGTTTTCGGGTGCCCCGACGACCTGCCACACAGGATCGCGCAATTGTAAGGTGGGTCTTGACCCACCCTCCCTTGCCGGGCGGGGCTGGCTGCGCCTATAACCCCCGAAACCGCCGCAGGAGACCCACATGGCATTCCGCGCCCAGCATCTTCTGGGGATCGAACACCTCGCCCCGGATGAAATTACCACGCTGCTTGATCTGGCCGACAGATACGCCAATGAAAACCGCGATCGGGTGTCGCACAAGGACGTGCTGGCGGGGCTGACCCAGATCAACATGTTCTTCGAAAACTCCACCCGGACGCAGGCCAGTTTCGAACTGGCGGGCAAGCGGCTTGGCGCGGATGTGATGAACATGTCGATGGGCACGTCCAGTGTTAAGAAGGGCGAAACCCTGATCGACACGGCGTTGACCCTGAACGCCATGCACCCCGACCTTCTGGTCGTGCGTCACCCCAATTCAGGCGCCGTGGACCTGTTGGCGCAAAAGGTGAACTGCGCGGTGCTGAATGCGGGCGACGGGCGGCACGAACATCCGACGCAGGCGCTGCTGGATGCGCTTACCATTCGCCGGGCGAAGGGCCGATTGCATCGCCTGTCTGTCGCGATCTGCGGCGATATCCTGCACAGCCGCGTCGCTCGGTCCAATATCATGCTTCTGGGCAAAATGGAAAACCGGGTCCGGCTGGTCGCGCCGCCCACGCTGATGCCCGCTGGTGTTGCCGACCTTGGAGTCGAGGTCTTCGACGATATGGAAGAAGGCCTGAAGGATGTGGACGTGGTGATGATGCTGCGCCTTCAGAAAGAGCGGATGGACGGAGGTTTCGTCCCGTCCGAGCGGGAATATTTCCACCGCTACGGCCTGGATGCGGCGAAGCTGTCCCATGCCAAGGATGATGCCATTGTCATGCACCCCGGCCCGATGAACCGCGGGGTCGAGATCGACGGGACCATCGCCGACGACATCAACCGGTCCGTGATTCAGGAACAGGTCGAAATGGGCGTGGCCGTGCGCATGGCCGCGATGGACCTTCTGGCCCGCAACCTGCGCGCCGCCAAGGCCGAGAACCGGAAGGTGATGGTGTGACGGAGCCCATCCCCGTCACCCCCGGCAAACCCGGAGAGGTCTGGGTCTTTGCCCTAACCGGCCCGGCGGATGATCTTGGGCCAATGGCCACGGCACTTGGGCTGGCAGAACTCGACGAGGCCCGGGTCGAAATTGTCGCGCTTGCCGATCTGGGAGAGTTAGGGCTGACCGGCTACCTGAGGGATGGATACGGGATCACATCCGAGGCGCTTGGAAAACTGGAGGTTGAGGATGCAAAGGTCGCCCTGATCCTGTCCTCCGCCGCGCTTCCTGAAGATGTGGCAGAACTGCACCCCACCGCCGCGCTGCGGTATCTGGGCCAGTTTTCAGAAGACCGCGCGCCGGTCACTTTCGAACCCCTGCCCGACGGCGGCGCGGACGGCATTCTACAGCCCGAGCCTGCCCGCAAACCCATGTCGGACGCCCGCATCGGTGGAATGGTTGCGACGGCGGTTCTGGTCTTGCTGGCGTTGCTGGTCGTGGTGATGATCTGGATCGCGTGATGGACCCGGTGATGATGACTATCCGGCCCCGATATCGGGCCAAGAAGGACAACAAAGAATGACCGAAACGCTTTTCACCAATGCCCGGCTGATTGACCCGGTGGCCCTGACCGACAGCGCCGGCTGGCTTTTGGTGCGGGATGGCCGGATCGCCGACAGCGGCACCAGGGCGGCGCCCATGACCAAAGGCGATGTAGTGGACTGCGCCGGGGCCTGCCTTGCGCCGGGCATCGTCGATATCGGCGTCCAGATTGGCGAACCGGGGGAACGGCACAAGGAAAGCTTCCGTTCGGCCGGGCGCGCGGCGGCGGCGGGCGGCGTAACCACGATGGTGACCCGGCCCGACACCGCCACCCCGATCGACACGCCGGAAACACTGGAATTCGTCGCCCGCCGGGCCCAATCGGAGACCCCGGTCCACGTCCTGCCGATGGCCGCGCTGACCAAGGGCCGCGACGGGCGCGAGATGTCCGAGATCGGGTTCCTGATGGATGCGGGCGCGGTCGCCTTCACCGATGGGATGCAGGTGGTGGAAAACACCAAGGTCTATGGCCGCGCCCTGTCCTATGCCCGCAGCCTTGGCGCACTGGTCATCGGCCATGTGCAGGAACCGGGCCTGTCCAGAGGGGCGGTCGCGACCAAGGGCAAGTTCGCCTCGCTTCGCGGGTTGCCGGACGTGTCGCCGATGGCGGAACGCATGGGGCTGGACCGGGATATTTCCATGCTGGAGATGACCGGCGCAAAGTATCACGCCGACCAGATCACGACCGCCCGCGCCCTGCCCGCCCTTGAACGGGCGAAACGCAACGGGCTGGACATCACGGCCGGGGTCAGCATTCACCACCTGACCCTGAACGAATTCGACGTGGCCGATTACCGGACCTTCTTCAAATTCACGCCACCGCTGCGGTCCGAGGATGACCGGATCGCCGTGATCGAGGCGGTGAAAAGTGGGCTGATCGACATCATCTGTTCCATGCATACGCCGCAGGACGAGGAATCCAAGCGGCTGCCCTTCGAAGAGGCCGCCAGCGGCGCGGTGGGGCTTGAAACCCTTCTGCCTGCCGGTTTGCGCCTGGTTCACGGGGATCACCTGACCTTGCCGGAACTGTTCCGCGCCCTGTCGCTGAACCCGGCGCGCCGGTTGAGACTTGACTGCGGGCGGTTACAGGCGGGCGCGCCCGCCGATCTGGTGCTGTTCGACCCGGACGCGCCCTTCCTTCTGGATCGCGGCACGCTTTTGTCCCGGTCCAAGAATACCCCCTTTGACGGCGCGCGGATGCAGGGCAAGGTGGTGGGAACCTGGGTCGAAGGGGCCCGGGTGCACGGAGAATAACCATGCCTGACCTGACCAGCAGCGCCAGCATCCTAATCCTGTGGGCCGTGATCGGCTATGGGCTGGGGTCCATCCCGTTTGGAATGGTTCTGTCGAAGGTCATGAACCTTGGTGATCTGCGCAAGATCGGGTCCGGCAATATCGGGGCCACCAACGTTCTGCGCACCGGCAACAAGAAGGCGGCGGCGCTGACCCTGCTTCTGGACGGGGGCAAGGGGGCCGTGGCGGTTCTTCTGGCCCGCGCTTTTGCGGCGGAAGACGCCGTTCAACTGGCGGGCTTCGCCGCCTTCCTTGGCCATTGTTTTCCGGTCTGGCTGGGGTTCCGCGGCGGCAAGGGCGTGGCAACCTTTATCGGCACCATGCTGGCCGTATCCTGGCCCGTCGGGCTGGCCGCCTGCGCCACATGGCTGTTCATCGCCGCGCTGTTCCGCTACTCGTCGCTCGCGGCCCTTGCGGCGGCCGGTTTTGCCCCGATCTGGTCGATCGTTCTGGATGGCGGATCGGTCCTGATCCTCGGGGTCGCGCTGGCGGTGCTGATCTATATCCGGCATTGGGGCAATATCCGGCGGTTGCGGAACGGAACCGAAAGCCGGATCGGCCAGAAAGGGTAGCACCGAACTTCCCCATCGCCGCCCTATTCCCGCCAAAGTTGCAGGTAATCCTTCCCGGAACACGCATAATAATCCGGGTATCGAGCAATGGGTTTCCCGACTGCATTTGAGAATTTCGTTTTCCGTGGCTTCAATTTCTGGGATCGCGCCAAGCGGTCCGAGTATTGGTGGATATTACCGCTTCTGTGGGCAGGCATCATTGCGATGCTCTACCTTGATCTCGGCGACATCTGGGAGAACCTCCAAAACAATGAAAAACCGTCGCTGAACCCGCTGCATTATGGGTCCGGCCTGTTGTTTTTCGTCACGCTGATTCCGCGCTATGCGCTGACGGTCCGCCGGTTGAACGATGCCGGGCGGTCCCCGAAATGGGCATTGTTGCCGCTCAAGGCGACGATCGTCGCGATCTGGGCGGCGCTGGGGATCCTGTCGGCAGCCCTGACCGCCGGGATTGGCAGCATGTCGGAAATGGACGGCCTTGCCTTTGCCCTTGGCATCATGGCCCTGACCGACGGTGACACCTTCTGGCCCGCGATGTTCGCCCTTGCGCAGACCGTGGATGGGTCAACCGTTCTGGACATCCTGCGGGGGATCGACTGGCCCAGCCCGGCAACGGTTGCCGGCAATATATCGAACACGTTGGCGGTCGATCCGGGCATGGCCAGCGCCGGGATGCTGATCATCGGCGGCCTGATCTTCGGCCCGCCGATCATGATGATGATCTTCATCCTGTTCATGGTCGCCCCGTCCAAGCTGAACGCGTCGGACTATGCCCGTGGGCAGGCTGCATTTCTGGACCAGCAGCCCCGCAAGGCGCGTCCGGAAAAATCGTCGGCCTATGCGGCCTATGCGATCCTTGACAAGATGCACAATGAACCGACCGCCGAAGCAGCGGTGGCCCGCAAGGCCGAGGTACGAAGCCTGTACAAGAGCCGCGTGTTGGGCCGACCCGCGGGTCAGTAGCTGAAGTCGCCGTAGATCCGGGTCAGGTCGCCGTTCCAGTCGCCGTTGTAGGCGTCCAGCAGTTCGTCGGCTGGGGTTTTGCCGGTTTCGACGCTATCCTCCAGCGCGTGCAGGAAGTGCCGTTCGTCCTGTACCATCCCGCCAAGGCCGGGGCGCGCCCGTGCCTTCAGACCGGCGCGGGCGATATCCAGCACTTCGGTCGCGAGGTCCTGCATCTTGCGCCCGCCGACCGTGGCCTGAAGCCCGTCGACCGAGGCGGCAACCCGCCAAGCCTCGCGCGTTTCCGCATCCCAGCCCTTGGCCAGGTCCCATGCCGCATCCAGCGACGACTGGTCATACATAAGCCCGACCCACAGCGCAGGCAGGGCGCACAGCCGCCGCCAGGGGCCGCCATCGGCCCCGCGCATTTCGATGAATTGCTTGATCCGCGCCTCGGGGAAAACTGTCGTCAGGTGGTCCGCCCAATCCGACAGGGTCGGCGTTTCGCCGGGCAGCGCGGGCAGTTTGCCATCAAGGAAATCGCGGAACGATTGGCCCAGCGCGTTGATATATTTCCCGTCGCGATAGACGAAATACATCGGCACATCGAGAACCCAGTCGACCCAGCGTTCGAATCCCATACCGTCTTCGAACACCCAGGGCAGCATCCCGGTCCGGTCGGCGTCCAGATCGCGCCAGATCCGCGACCGCCAGCTTTTGTGCCCGTTCACCTTGCCATCGAAGAAGGGCGAATTGGCGAACAGCGCGGTGGCCACGGGCTGAAGCGCCAGCGCGACCCGCAGTTTCTGCACCATGTCCGCCTCGGACCCGAAATCGAGGTTCACCTGAACCGTGCAGGTCCGATACATCATCTGTTTGCCGTGGGTGCCGACCCGGTCCATGTAGTCGGTCATCAGCCGATAGCGCCCCTTGGGCATCATCGGCATATCCTCGTGGCTCCAGATCGGGGCGGCGCCAAGGCCGATAAACCCCACGCCGATTTCGTCGGCGATGTC
This sequence comes from Marivivens marinus, assembly GCF_035969385.1. NCBI lineage: Bacteria > Pseudomonadati > Pseudomonadota > Alphaproteobacteria > Rhodobacterales > Paracoccaceae > Marivivens > Marivivens marinus. The sequence goes on from NZ_JAYKKJ010000008.1 coordinate 142,619, forward strand.
CTTCACCTCGCGCAGGTGGGTATTCACCTCGTCGCAGGTCTGATGGATGGTCTCCAGCGGCGCGCCCGAAAGTTCCAGCTGTCCGCCCGGTTCGAGCGAAACGTTGGCGCCGTCCTTTTTCAGCCCGATGATATGGTCGCCTTCGAAGATCGGTTCCCAGCCATAGCGGAACCGCAGGCCTTCCAGCACCGCCTTCACCGACCGTTCCCCGTCATAGGGCAGCGGGCGAAGGGTATCCTTGCAATAGCCAAACTTCTCGTGCTCGGTCCCGATGCGCCAGTCTTCCTTGGGCTTGCAGCCTTTTTCAAGGAATTCGGCCAGTTGTTCGCGCCGTTCGATCGGGCCGCCGCCGGACTGGGGAATAGACATCTGGATACTCCGTCAAAAGCGCTGTGTCGGGGGTCAAGTCGTGTCGCTGTTCGGCGGGGAAGTCAATGCAGCAGGGCGGCGGTTCGGCGCCAGATGACGACACGCGCAGGGCCTGTGCGGGAAAGCACATCCAGCAGATCCTGTGTCCGCATACCCGGCAGGGCCGAAAACAGGTCAAACAGATCGTCGGCCCCTTCGGCGTTGACAGGAACGAACAGCGGTTCCTGACCCGCCGCGCGCAGAACCCAGTGCGGCGGCGTGCCGGTGGGGTCGTATTCAAGGCTGGTCAAATCGCCCATTTCCATCACCCCGCCAGACAAGGGGCCATAATAGACCAGCCGCCGTTCGTCGATCGTGACGATCCCTGCCCCGCCGCCGCCACGCCGGAACCGTCCCTTTTGCAGCCCCGCAATCGCCAGCAGAACCGCCGCGAGGGTCAGCGCCCAGCCGATCCATTGCAGCACGCCGAAACTGGTCAGGCCCCACCAAAGCCCAAGCGCCAGCACTGACAGTGCGGTCAGCAACTCGCGCCAGCGCCAAAGGGCCGCGCGGGCTTCGGGGCGGAGGAACTCAGCCATCACATCTCTCCGGCTTGGAAAACAAGGCGAGCGTCCAATCCCCGATCCGTTCGAACCCAATCGCGACATAGGCCCGCGCGGCGCTGTCCGAGGCGGCGAAAAGCGTGGCGCGTTGGACACCGCGATCGCGTGCTTCGGCCAGATGCAGGGCCAGCGCGCGGCGAGCGTGGCCACGTCCCCGCAGATCGGGCGGGGTATAGACGCCGCCGATCTGCACGGCAGTGGGTTGCCAGGCATTGAACCCGGTCGTCGAAAGCGCCCGGCCGTCGTGCATCAAGACCCGGTGCGAGCCGTGTTCGATATATTGGTCCACCGCCTTTTCACCATCGGCCCGTGCGGCCTCAGGCGCCATGCCCAGCGCCTCTTCACTATATGCCGCGCGCCAGCCGATCATTTCGTCCCGGTCTGCATCTTGAAGCGGGTGAAGCAGTCCAGCTCCGTCCGGAACGGTCAGTCTGGACAGATCCAGGTCGAAATGGGGCTCGTCCCGGTTCAGGGTCATCAGCACCCCATCAAGGCCCAACCGCCGTAACAAGGCGCGCGACTGGTCCTTGGGGCCGATGACGCCGGCAATGTCGCGACCGCGCAGGACAGTGGCCGCATCTTCGAACTCCATCCCCGGCAGGGCCGGCATCACCATGCCACCCTTGCCGATGGTCAGGACACCAGTGACTTCATCCCCTTTGGCCGTGAACCACATCGACGGGGCATAGGGGTGGTCGCCATCCAGCCCGAACCGGTCAAGGTTCGACAGGTGAAACATCGTCTGGGTGATCCGCTGTTCAAGAAAGGTCCGGATCGCGGGCAGGTCCGCCGGCGTCGCCCGCTGCATCACCAATCCCCCAGCGCCTGCTGCCAGAGGGTCAGCGCCGCGACCGCCGCCGTGTCGGCCCGCAGGATACGAGGCCCGAGGCTGACCGGGTGGGCGAAGGGCTGCGCGCGCAGGCGCTTGCGCTCCGCCTCGGAAAACCCGCCTTCGGGACCGATCAGGATCGCCCAGGGGCCCGGCCCAGCATCGCGCAGCACCTGCCCGGCGCCAACTAGCGCCTCGTCACAGAACATCAATTGCCGCCCCGCGGGCCAGTCGGCCAGCAGGCGGTCAAGTTTCACCGGCTCGGCCACCTCGGGCACATAGGTGCCGCCGCATTGTTCCGCCGCTTCGACCGCGTGGGCCTGAAGCCGGTCTACCCGGACCCGTTCCGAATTGGTGAAATCGGTCAGCACCGGCAGGATGCGGGCCGCGCCCATTTCGGCGGCCTTTTCAACGATGAAATCGGTCCGCGCTTTCTTGATCGGCGCAAAACACAGCCACAGGTCCGGGGGCATTTGCAGGGGTCGGGTCTGGGCAAGACAGGTCAGCGCGCCGCCCCGTTTGCCCGCCTCTGCCACCTCGACATCCCATTCCCCGTCGCGCCCGTTGAACAGCGACAGGACCGTCCCCACGGCCAGCCGCATCACCCCGAACAGATAATGCGCTTGATCCCGTTCCAACAGAACGGTTTGCCCTTTGCCCAAGGGCTGATCTACATACAGTCGAACCTTCGATGCCATGAGGCGGACCATATGACCGAAGCAAAGCCGACGCCAGAGGGACAAGTTGCCGATGCAGTCGCCGGAAACTGGGTGGACACAAAGGCCCCCGTCGCCGCCCGGCCCTTTCTGCGGCTGAGCCGGGTTGACCGGCCCATCGGGACCTGGCTGCTGTTTATTCCCTGCCTCTGGGGGTTGGGTCTGGCCAGCTTGTCGACGGGCCGGTTCGGGGCGCATGACCTTTGGACGGTGGCCGGGTGCGGGCTGGGCGCGCTTCTCATGCGCGGGGCCGGCTGCACCTGGAATGACATTACTGACAGGAATATCGACGGGTCCGTCGCGCGGACGAGGTCACGGCCCATCCCGTCCGGTCAGGTCACGGTCCGGGGGGCACTGGTCTGGATGGTGGTGCAGGCGCTTATCGCCTTTGTGATCCTTCTTACATTCTATCCGACAGCCATCTGGCTGGGCATCGCGGCGCTTCTTCCGGTCGCGATCTACCCCTTTGCCAAGCGGTTCACCTGGTGGCCGCAGATCTTCCTAGGGCTGGCCTTCAACTGGGGGGCCTTGCTGGCATGGGCCGCGCATACCAACAGCCTGGGCTGGCCAGCGGTGGGGCTTTACCTTGGCGGCATCTTCTGGACCCTGTTTTACGACACGATCTATGCCCATCAGGACGCCGAGGATGACGCCCTGATCGGGGTGAAATCCACCGCCCGCCTGTTCGGCGACAACAGCCCCCGCTGGCTGCGCCGGTTCCTGATCGGCACGGTTATCATGTTGGGTGCCGCGACCCTGACCGCGACGATCGACCGGTCGGTGCTGTCGCTGGTTGTGGCGGTCTGCGGAATATGGGCGATGGGTTGGCACCTGATGGCCCAATTGGCCCGTTTCAATCCGGAAGATGGTGCCGGATTGTTGCGCCTATTCCGGTCGAACAGGAACGCCGGATTGATCCCTGTGCTGTTTTTCGCCGCCGCCTGGTTCCTTTGATTGCACACCGGGGCCGCAGGGCCTAAGGAATGGCTGGTTCCAACAAGAAGCTGGTCCGTATGCGCCTGTCCGCCCTGTTCCTTCGTATCGCCGTCTTTGTCGCGGCTGCCCTCATTACCTGGGGCGCTGCACGTGTTTCGGTGACGGTTCTGGAACAGCGTTCGACGGTTGCCGTGCAAGAGGCGCTTCTGGACGAGGGGCAGGAATGGCCCACGGTCATTGCCGACGGGTTGCAGATCATCCTTGAGGGCGAGGCCCCGAGCGAGGCCGCCCGGTTCCGCGCCATGACCATTTCCGGCCGGATCGTCGACGCCAGCCGCGTCATCGACAACATGCATGTGACCGATCCCGAAGGGCTGGCACCGCCGTCCTTCGCCATCGAAATTCTACGCAACGACAGCGGCGTTTCCCTGATCGGCCTGATACCGGCAGCCACGGACAGGGACGCCCTGTCGGCCCGCATTGCCCGGATCGCAGACGGCCAGCCTGTCACCGATCTTCTGGAAAGCGCCGATTACCCGATGCCGGACAACTGGCGGCCAGCGCTGAACTATGCGGTCGATGCATTGGCGCAGCTTCCCCGGTCGAAGATCTCTGTTGCGGCGGGCCGGGTCGAAATTACCGCGATTTCCGACAGTGCCGACCAGAAACGGCTGCTTGAAGCCCGGCTTAGCCGCGAAGCCCCCGATGGTGTGCGCCTTGCCCTGCAGATCACTGCGCCGCGCCCGGTCATCTCTCCCTATATCACCCGCTTTACCGTGGATGCGGACGGCGCCCGTTTTGCCAGCTGCACCGCCGACACGGAAGAGGCGCGGGGCAAGATCGTTGCCGCCGCGACCGCCGCCGGACTGGTGGGGCGTGTCAACTGCACGCTGGCGCTTGGCGTGCCGTCGGCCACGTGGTCCGACGCGGTATCCTTGTCCATCGGCGCGGTTGCCGAACTGGGCGGAGGCACAGTGACGATCTCGGACGCGGATATCGCGCTCGTGGCGCCGGAAGGCACCGATCAGGCGCTGTTCGACAGGGTCGTCGGCGCATTGGACAATGACCTTCCCGACCTGTTTGCACTGGACGCGACCCTGCCGGTCGCGCCCGAGGCCGACGAACAGGGCCCTCCAGAATTCACCGCGACCCTGAGCCCCGAAGGGTTGGTGCAACTGCGCGGCAAGATTTCCGACGACCTGATGAACCAGACAGTCGAGAACTATGCCCAAGCGAGGTTTGGCCGGGATGCGGTGCGCATGGGAACGCTTGTGACCGATGGCCTGCCCCGCGGCTGGGCCGTGCGTGTTCTGGCCGGTATCGAAGGGCTGTCCTACCTGTCGAATGGATCGGTCGTGGTATCCCCTGAAAACCTGACCCTGCGCGGCAATACCGGCGACCCGGACGCCAGCGCCGAGGTGTCGCGTCTGCTAATCGAGAAACTGGGCGAAGCCGCGCAATTCAGTGTCGATGTCACCTATGTCGAGGCGCTGGACCCCATCGCTGCCTTGCCAACGCCGGAAGAATGTATCGCCCAGATCGGCATCGTGACGGCGGAACGGAAGATCCTGTTTGATCCGGGATCGGATTCGCTGACAGCCGACACCCAGCCGGTGATCGACGATATTGCAGAGGTGTTGCGGGCCTGTCTGGACATCCCGATGGAGATCGCAGGCTATACCGACAGCCAGGGCCGCGAGGAAATGAACCTTGCCCTGTCCAAGAACCGGGCCGAGGCGGTGCTGACCGCGCTGCGCGCGCGCCGCGTGCCAACCGGCGGCTTTGTGGCCAATGGCTATGGCGAAGCGGACCCGATTGCGGATAATGAAACCGAAGAGGGCCGCGAGGCGAACAGGCGGATTGAATTCCGCCTGATCCAGCCAGAGCCGACCCCGGAAGAACAGACCGCGCTGGAAGCGGCGGAAGACGCACCAGCCGAGGACAGCAGCGAAGACGCCCCGCAAGATGCGGAAAGCACGGCGGAATAACACAAGGGACGACGGGACGTGAACAGAGCCGAAACGATCTTTGCGATGGCCATCATCCTATTCGTGGCCTTTTGCCTTGGGTGGTTTGCCAGCTGGCTGGTGAACCGCTTTACCCGCGTCACAAAGGCCGAGATTGGTGAATTGGACCGCATGGCCCAATCTCTGCACGAGGCCGAGGAAACCCGCGATCAGGCGATCATCTACCTGCAACAGCGCGAGGCAGAGATCACCAACCAGCTGACCCAGACCGAGGCCGAACTTCGTGCCGCGATGGATGGTTTGCGGGACGCACGGCATGAAGCCGAAGAACTGCGCAGCTATATCGAACGCAACAACATGGGCTAGGCCGGGCGCGGCGCCGCCGCCCGTTTCAGCCGATCGTTGATTGCCCGCCCCAGCCCGTGGTCGGGGATCGGGGCCACAGCAATCCGCTCTGCCCCCATTGCATCCAGCCGGTGCAGGCAATCGAATAGATGGGCCGCCGCCTCGGTCAGGTCGCCGCTCTCAGACAGGCTCAGGTCGCCCGCGACGGGGCCGAACCCCAGCATCACCTCTCTCTGTTCAGGCACCGTCGCGTTCAGCCGAATCGCGCCGCGCGGGGCGTAATGCGACGTGAGCAGCCCCGGCGCCTTGGGCGCGTGATCGTCGCTGATCGGCCCGGCCTCCAACGCTTTTCCAAGGCAGGCCTCGATCGCCTCGGACGGGAGACCGCCCGCCCGCAACAGGCGGGGCGACCCGGCGCAATCGACGATGGTGCTTTCGACCCCCACGGCGCAGGCCCCGCCATCGACCACCGCGTCGATCCGCCCGGACAGGCCGGACAGGACATGGGCCGCCGTGGTCGGGCTGACCCGTCCCGAAGGATTTGCAGAGGGGGCCGCGACAGGCCCGCCAAAGGCCCGCAGCACCCCCTGGGCCACCGGATGATCCGGCACCCGGATCGCAAGGGTATCAAGCCCCGCGGTGACCAGTTTCGAGATGCCCGCGCTGTCGCGCACCGGCAGAACGATGGTCAGGGCGCCCGGCCAGAAAGCCTGTGCCAGCATCCGCGCCTCGCGGTTGAAGATGACAAAGCGTTCTGCGGCGTCGAGATCCGGCACATGCACGATCAGCGGGTTGAAACTGGGCCGCCCCTTGGCGGCGTAAATTCCGGCGACCGCGCGATCATTCCGTGCGTCTGCGCCCAGCCCGTAGACCGTTTCGGTCGGAAAGGACACAAGGCCCCCTGACCCAAGCAGCGCCGCCGCCCGCGCCAACCCGGCCGCGTCCGCGGCAAGATGTTCGGTTGCTTTCAAAGTCATGACGTGGCGTTCCTGTTGCGGGCTCAGGCCGGGTTGTTACCTTCAAAGCCGTTTCCACACCAGAGACTTGCAACCATTCGCAGGACATTACCGCCATGCCGTTCCGTTCACCGATCGACGACTATCGCTTTATCCTGAACCATGTTGCCGGATACGGGCAGGTCACCGCGACCGACCGGTTTGCCGAAGCCGGGGAGGACATGGCCGATGCGATCCTGACCGAGGCAGGCCGCATGTGCGATGAGGTTCTGGCCCCGCTGCAACGCAATGGCGACCAGCAGGGCGCGGTTCTGGAGAACGGGGTCGTGCGCACCTCGCCCGGGTTTGCGGAAGGCTATCGCGCCATCGCCGAAGGCGGCTGGATCGGCATGGCCGCCAGCCCCGATCACGGCGGCATGGGCCTGCCCATGGCCCTGACCACGGCGGTCAACGACATGATGTCGGGCGCCTGTCTTGCCCTGCAACTGAACCCGTTGATGAGTCAGGGGCAGATCGAAGCGCTGGAACACCACGCCAGCGACGAGATCAAGGCGCTGTATCTGCCAAAGATGATATCGGGCGAGTGGTGCGGCACGATGAACCTGACCGAACCGCAGGCGGGGTCGGACGTGGGCGCGCTGCGTACCAAGGCAGAGCCGAACGGCGACGGCACCTATGCCATCACCGGGCAGAAGATTTTCATCAGCTGGGCGGACAACGATTTTTCGGAAAACGTCTGCCACCTTGTCCTTGCCCGCCTGCCCGACGGGGTGCCCGGCACCAAGGGGATCAGCCTTTTCATGGTGCCGAAACTGATCCCCGATGCAGAGGGCAACCCGGGCGAGCGCAACTCCCTGCGCGTGGTCAGCCTTGAACACAAGATGGGTCTGCAGGGGTCGCCAACCGCGGTGATGGAATATTCCGGCGCGACCGGCTGGCTGGTGGGCGAACCCCACGCCGGCATGGCCGCGATGTTCACCATGATGAACAACGCCCGGCTGGGCGTCGGGACTCAAGGGATTGGCGCCGCCGAAGGGGCCTATCAACACGCGCTGGCCTATGCGTTGGACCGCAAGCAGGGCCGCGTCGGCGGCACCGGCGCCATTATCGAACACCCAGACGTGCGTCGGATGCTGGCCACCATGAAGGCCGAGATTTTCACCGCCCGATCCATCGCGCTGGCCAACGCCGTGGCCATCGACATGGCCCATGCCACGGGCGATGGCAGCTGGACCGCCCGCGCCGCCCTGCTGACCCCGATTTCCAAGGCCTTCGGCACCGATATTGGCTGCGAGGTCGCGAGCATGGGCATTCAGGTTCACGGCGGAATGGGGTTTATCGAGGAAACCGGCGCCGCCCAATACCTGCGCGATGCGCGCGTGACCGCGATCTATGAAGGCACGAACGGCATCCAGTCGATCGACCTTGTGGGCCGCAAGATGATGGACGGGGGCGAGGCCGCAAGCCGCCTGCTTGACGAGATCGAGGCCGGGGCGGAAGCCGCCCGTACCACCCACGGCGCCCTCGCCGAAGCAGTCTGGCAGGCAACCGAATCCCTACGTGAGACGACCGAGTGGCTGGTGGAGCAGGATATGGGGGACCGGCTGGCCGGGTCGGTTCCCTACCTTCGTGCCTTCGCGCGGGTTCTGGGCGGACACTACCACCTGACCGCGGCCATGGCCGAACCGGACGGTGCGCGGGACCGGCTTGCCACCTTCTACATTCGCCGGTTGCTGCCGGAACATGCGGGGCTTCTGGCGCATGTGCGCGAAGGCGCGGCGGACCTTATGGCAATCACCCCTGACGACCTGTCGGCCTGATGTCGGGCGCGGGCATCCGCTATCCCTTCGATACACCGCCGGACCAGGGCACGGCGGTTGAAGTGGCCGAAGGCGTCCTGTGGCTGCGCCTGCCGCTGCCGATGGCGCTGGACCACGTGAATGTCTATGCGCTGGACGATGGCGACAGTTGGACCGTGATCGACACCGGGTTTGACAGCCGCAAGAGCCGCGCGATCTGGGAAGCGGCCCTGTCCGGCCCGCTATCGGGCAAACCCGTGAACCGGGTTGTCGTCACCCATCATCACCCCGATCATGTCGGGCTTGCCGGGTGGTTCGTGGCGCGGGGCGCGGAACTGGTCATGCCGCGCACCGGCTGGCTGATGGCGCGGATGCTGACGCTGGACGAACAACCCGCCTATCCGCCCGAGACCGTCGATTTTTACCGTCGGTCGGGCATGGCCGCCGAGGTTCTGGAAAAGCGGCAGACCGAGCGCCCCTTCAACTTTGCCGACTGCGTGCATCCGTTGCCCTTGGGCTATACCCGCCTGCAAGAGGGTGGAACGATCCACATGGGTGGCCGCGACTGGGTGATCCGCATGGGCAACGGCCACGCGCCGGAACATGCAACCTTCTGGAGTGTCGACGGCGATCTTGTCATCGGGGGCGACCAGATCCTGCCGTCGATCAGCCCCAACCTTGGCGTCTACCCCACCGAACCCGAGGCCGATCCCGTCGCCGAATGGCTGGAAGCCTGCGAACGGCTGTCCGCCTTTGCGACCGAGGGGCAGTTGGTTCTGGGTGGGCACAAACTGCCCTTCACGGGCCTACCGACACGGATGCGCCAGTTGATCGACAACCATCACGGGGCGCTTGACCGGCTTGAACAGCATCTCGAAACACCCCGTCGTGGCGGTGACTGCTTCCTGCCCCTGTTCAAACGGGAAATCGGCGGTGGTGAATACGGCCTTGCCCTTGTCGAATCCGTGGCCCACCTGAACCATCTGCACCAGACCGGGCGCGCGCGCCGCTGGCTGTCAGACGACGGGGCCTATCTTTGGCAGGCGGCGTCGGACTGACATTCCGGTGAACGTCGCGCCCGTCACTGGACAGCGCACCCCATAGGGTATTGGATACCCCAAACCGCCGGGGAGCCCTGATGACCGATCCGAAACGAACGACCCTGTCCATCGAAACCTCGGCCGAGGCGGTCGAGAATGCCATCCTGCCACGGGTTCACGAGGTGCATACCGATCCCGACAAGAAACCCGCCTGCACCGATGATCTGCCCAACACCATGCAGGCCCCGGTCGAGGCGAAAAGCCCGGCCCAATGGGCCTATGAACGGCTGATCCTCTATATCCAGAACTTTGAAAAGCAACTGGACGCGGATCAGGAGGTGGCGATGGGGTTCACCGGCGGCGATGCCGGGGTCATCCGGATCGAAGGGATGGGCTATTTCGACCCGGATATCCTGACCTTCTATGGCAGCACCGACGACGGTATGAAGACCCAGCTTGTGCAGCATGTGTCTCAGCTCAACGTCATGTTGATGGCGCTTCCGGCGGAGGAGGAGCAGCAGGAACCCAATCGGATCGGGTTCCGCCTTGCGCGTGATCTGGAAGACGGGCCGGATGCGACAGGCTGACCCGCAAGGTGGGCGTGACAGGCCGCTCTGAATCGTCTATTCACCCCGAAACAACTTGTCTTGCGAAGGAACACGACAATGGCCGAACACAAGCACGGCAGCATGGACATCACTGTTCAGGAAAAGACCTTTAACGGCTTCATCACCTTCACCGTTCGCTCGGTCATCGTGATCCTTGTGGCTGTGGTTCTTCTGGCGCTGATCAACGCCTGATCCGACTGGTGAAGGGGTCATCATGAAACGCCGCGCATTCATAGCTGGTTTGCCCGTATTCGTTGCCGCCTGTGGCGCCGAACGGGTTTGGGCCCCGGATGAGATCGTGACGGCCAAGGCCTATCGCCATGACGGGCCGCCGCGCCTGACCCTGATCACGATGAAGAACACCGGATCGGACAGCGGCGCCCATACGGCGTTGATGATCAATGCCAGCCAGCGGGTTCTTTGGGACCCGGCCGGTACTTTCAAGAGCGATTCAATTCCCGAACGGAACGACGTGCTGTTCGGGATCACGCCGTTGGTGGAGCAGTTCTACATCTCCTACCACTCACGCGTGACGTACTACACGGTGATCCAGGAATTGGACGTGTCGCCCGAGGTGGCCGAAGCCGCGCTTCGGTCGGTCATGGCCTATGGGGCCGTGCCCAAGGCCAACTGCACCCGCGCCACCAGCCAGATCATGCAGGGATTGCCGGGGTTCGGTGGCATCAAAGTCACCCTGTTCCCGAACAATCTTGCCGACCAGTTTGCGACCTATCCCGGTGTCCGCACCCGCGAATACCGCGAAAACGACAGCGACGATCGGACAGAAGCCGCCCAGACGATCAACGCGGCCCTTACCGAGGCGCAGTAAGCGCAAGCCCCACAGTCAGCACCAGCGCCCCGGCCAGCATCGCAAGAAGCACATTCTTGCGCCAATACCCGACACCGAAGGTCACCAGTGCCGCGATCAGGCGCACCGGATCGGTCTGCCCGCCTGTCGCCGCCGGCCACAACACCAGCGGCGCAACCATTCCCGGCAGGACAGCCACGGGCGTGTAGCGCAGAAGCCTCAGGATCACGGGCGGCAGGGGCCGGTCACCGATCAACCCGAGGAAGGAAAACCGGATCAAGTATGTGCCCAGCGCCAGCGCCGCGATGATCCCCCAGATGGACGCGTCTGAATAGGTCATGCGCCCCGCCTTTCCATCCAGCTTTCAACGGCCGCGCCTGCACACATCGCCAGTGCCGCAGCGATCAAGAGCCCTACACCCGATGGCAGCCACGCCAGCACCAGCGCCGCCACGATCGACACCATTGCCGCCACGAGATGGGCGACAGTCCGCAGCATTGGCGCGATCAGGGCCAGAAAGGCGATCGGCAGTGCGAAGTCCAACCCGAAGGACGCCGGAATGGCGGCGCCCAGAACAATCCCGACGAACGACATGATGCACCACAGCGTCGCAATGGGCAGCGCGATCCCGAAAAAGAACCCGACCCGCGCCGGGACCGGCATGTCCGGCTCATCTTCGTAGCGGGACACTCCGACCGCATAGCTTTGGTCGAAATTGAGGTAGGCGACCAAGGCCCGTTGCCACAGCGGCGCCTTGCCCAGGTAGGGTGCCAGCGAGGCGGAATACATGGCCATCCGCAAGTTTACCGCAAGCGAAGCGAGAAGCACCATCGCCACAGGTGCATTGTCGACCATCATTTGCAGGGCGGCGAATTGCGACGCCCCCGCGATCACAAGGACAGAAAAGCCCATCGCCTGCGCCAAAGACAGACCCGCGTCGGTGGCGACCACACCGAACAGGGTCGAGAACGGCGCGACGACCAGAAGAAAAGGCAGGGATCGGCCTACACCTTGCCAGAATGCCTTGCGCGAAGTCATTCGCCCCCCAAACATGCTCCGGCCAACCCGTATCCGCGTCCGCTGGCATTGGCAATCCGGGCAAGAGGCGGCAAACTCTGGGAATGAATGACAGTGCTCTTTCCTTCGAAATCCGGCACGGGCTGCCGGACGAGCTTCGCGCTCAGGCCGCGGCGCTGTACTGGGCCGCCTTCCGGGGCAAGCTGGGGCGGGTCATGGGCCCGGATCAGCGGGCAACCGGGTTCATCTCGCGGGTGTTGGACCCGGATCATGCCCTGTGCGCCATTGGCGCCGACGGGGACCTGCTGGGCGTGATCGGGTTCAAATCCCCCAACGGCGCCTTTGTCGGAGGATCGTTCCGGGATTTCATTGCTGTCTACGGAATCGTCGGGGCGGTGCTGCGCGTGGCGCTGATCTGGCGGCTTCAGTCCGACATCGAGAACCAGCGCTTTCTGATCGACGGGCTGATTGTCGCGCCACATGCGCGGGGGCGCGGCGTGGGCACCGCCCTTTTGCACGCCATGCGGCAAGAGGCAGGCCGTCGCGGATACCATGAACTGCGCCTTGAGGTCGCGGACGGTAACGACGGGGCGCGGGCGCTGTATGATCGTCTGGGGTTCCGTGACATCGGATGGACCGGAACCGGGGCGCTTCGCCATGTGTTCGGATTTCGCGGGGCCACGACGATGGTCTGGCCTGTCTCGGGGCCCTAGTCGAAGGCGCCAGTCACACGACCCAGAAGCATGAAGGCCCGGGCGGTCCGGGTCTTTGCCAGATCGTCGATTTCCTCGTCCGTTGCATCGGTTTCGAATTCCACCAGCATCTGGTCGAACTTGCGCAGGAAGTGGTGTGCCGCATCCCGAAAAATCGTGTCTTCGCGCATCCGCCCGGCGGTCAGGGCAAGCGACGACCGGTCGCGGATGCCGCCCATCGCGGCGACGGACCGGCCCCGCTCGCCTTTGGCAAAGCGGCGCCAAACCTCGGGTCGGGCGCGGTCGGGACGCATGTCGTCCATGTAGATGCCATCATGGCTCAGCAGGGTCAGGATGTCCTGAGCTGCCTGAATCAACAGCTTGGCCTTGCGGTCGCGCAGGGCGCGGCGCAGCGCGGCAAACCCTTCTTCGTCCTTGTCGGTGTCGGGGAAGTTCAGCGCCCGGATCAGGACCGATCGGTCGATGGGCGGGATCGAATCTTCAACCGGGGTGCCCAGCGCAAGGGTCGGCTGGTCGTCAGCCGCAGCGGTCGGCGGGCTGGGCGGGTTTGCGGGGGGCCGCGCCACGGCGGTGCGGCTGGTGGCAAAGGTCGCCAGCGCCGATTCCGTCTTTTGGGCAGAGCGGGCGATTTCGTTCAGTTTCCGCTCGACCGAGCTTTGCGAGGGAACCGCGCTGCCGCGCGCCTGCCGGTCGGCCACATAGGTTTTGCGCATCGCGTCGATGGCAACCTGAAGGCGGCGCGATTCTTCGCGCACAATCCGGGCGGACCGGGCGGCGGCCGCCGCAACCCAGATCATTGCGACGGGCAGAAAGACCGCCATCAGGGTCATGACAAAGCGCAGGCTATCAAAACCGGCGCTGCCTCCTTCCAACGGCTCCGATGGCACGAACATGAAGAACGCCCCGGCCGCGGCCAGCCAGCCAAGGCTCAGCACCAAGGCGATCACCTCGGTGCCGGTAAAGCGCGGTTCTTCGGGCCGGGTTGCGGCGGTCAGATCGCTTTCAGCCTTGTCATCGCGCGCTGCCATGTGTCCCCTCGGGCCGGGTCATTCAAACTAGTTATAGGAAATCTGAAGGATTTCGTAACTCTTCTCGCCGCCGGGGGTCCGCACCTCGACACTGTCGCCAACATCCTTGCCGATCAGCGCGCGGGCCAGAGGCGATTTGATGTTAAGCTTGCCCGCCTCGATATCGGCCTCGTATTCGCCGACGATCTGAAAGGTCCGTTCCTCGTCGGTGTCTTCGTCGACCAACTCCACGGTGGCCCCGAACTTGACCGTGCCCGATAGTTTCGTCGGGTCGATCACATCCGCCAGCGAAATGACGCCTTCGAGTTCCTTGATGCGGCCTTCGATGAACGACTGCTTTTCCTTGGCGGAATGGTATTCGGCATTCTCGGACAGGTCGCCGTGTTCGCGGGCTTCGGCGATGGCCTTGATGATGGCCGGCCGTTCGACCGACTTGAGCTGTTTCAGCTCTGCGTCGAGCTTGTCATAGCCTGCGCGCGTCAGCGGAATCTTTTCCATGTCGCCTTCCCGTTTCGAATGAACCGTTGTGATACAATCTGGCGTTCATAACCCGCCGGGCGGGATCAAAGTCAAGGGTGATGGGCGGCCTTTGCCCCCCGCAACCCGGAAAAACCGGCCCACCCATGCAAGCCAGTCACAAGGTCGCGTCAGAGACATTTAACGTCGTGTCGTGATTGCCCTTGAAATACAGGTGCTGTAACCCGTCACGAAAGAATGTTTCGGGGCGCGCCCCAGTCGACAAACAAAGGGAATGGCCATGGCCGAGATCGAACGCGAAGCAATGGAATACGACGTCGTCATCGTCGGCGCGGGCCCCGCGGGCCTGAGCGCTGCGATCCGTCTGAAACAACTTGATGCCGACCTGAATGTCGTGGTGCTCGAAAAAGGGTCCGAAGTGGGCGCGCACATCCTGTCGGGTGCCGTTCTGGATCCGTCGGGCCTGAATGCTCTGATCCCCGACTGGAAGGAAAAGGGCGCGCCGATCACCGTCCCGGTGAAGGAAGACAATTTCTACGTCCTTGGCGAAGCGGGCAAGATGCGCCTGCCCAACTTCGCGATGCCGCCCCTGATGAACAACCACGGCAACTACATCGTTTCGATGGGCAATGTCTGCCGCTGGATGGCGGAACAGGCCGAGGAAATGGGCGTCGAGATTTTCCCCGGCATGTCCTGTTCCGAACTGGTGTTCGGCGACAATGGCGAGGTGAAGGGCGTTGTCGCGGGCGAGTTTGGCAAGAACGCCGATGGCACCCCCGGCCCGCATTATGAACCCGGCATGGAACTTCACGGCAAATATGTCTTCCTGTCCGAGGGCGTGCGCGGATCGCTGTCCAAGGAAGTGATCGCGAAATACGATCTGGCCAAGGATTCCGACGTCCAGAAATTCGGCGTCGGCATGAAGGAAATCTGGGAAATCGACCCCGCCAAGCACCGCGAAGGCACCGTGACCCACACAATGGGCTGGCCGCTGGGCAGCAATGCCGGGGGCGGGTCGTTCATCTACCACCTCGACAACAACCAGGTCTACGTCGGCTTCGTGGTTCACCTGAACTACAAGAACCCGCACCTGTTCCCCTACATGGAATTCCAGCGGTTCAAGCATCACCCGATGGTCGCGGAGCTGCTTAAGGGCGGCAAGCGCGTCGCCTATGGCGCCCGCGCCATTTCCGAAGGCGGGTTCCAGTCGATCCCGCAGACCGCTTTCCCCGGCGGCTGTCTTCTGGGCTGTTCCGCGGGGCTGGTGAACGTGCCGCGGATCAAGGGCAACCACAACGCCATGTTCTCGGGCATCCATGCCGCAGAGGCCGCCCATGCCGCGATCAAGGCCGGCCGCGCCAGCGATACGCTGACCGAATACGATACCGCGCTGAAATCCGGCCCCGTCGGCAAGGACCTCAAGAAGGTGCGCAACGTCAAGCCGCTGTGGTCGAAATACGGGTTGGTGGCGTCGCTTGGGATCGGCGGGTTCGACATGTGGACGAACAACCTGTTCGGCCTGTCGCTGCTCGGCACGCTGAAGCACGGCAAATCGGACGCAGCCGCGACCGAAGAGGCCAGCAAGCACAAGCCGATCGACTATCCCAAGCCCGACGGCACGCTGTCCTTCGACCGTCTGACCAACGTCAGTTTCTCGATGACCAACCACGAGGAAAGCCAGCCCGCCCACCTGCGTCTGGCCGATGACAACATCCCGATGTCGGTCAACATGCCGAAATTCGCGGAACCGGCACAGCGCTACTGCCCTGCCGGGGTCTACGAAGTGGTGGATGACAAGTTTGTCATCAACTTCCAGAACTGCGTCCACTGCAAGACCTGCGATATCAAGGACCCCAGCCAGAACATCACCTGGACAGTTCCGCAGGGTGGCGACGGGCCGAATTACCCCAACATGTAGACCAGACCGGATCGGGGCCCTGCGGGGCCCCGTTTCATGTGCGGGAAACCGCCCTTTTCCGTCCCCTGCGATTGCAGCGCCCCGGCGGGCGGACTAGGTATTGGGGGAACAGTGCCCCGCCCCTTCCGAAGGACCGCCCCTTGCCCCTCAAGACCGCCCGGACGCTTCTCCTTGCCGCAACGCTTGCCGCCGCCCTGCCCCCGCTTGCCCTTCAGGCCGAAGCGGACGCGGGTTCCTACCTTGCGGCGCGACAGGCCGGGATGGACCGCGATTTCGCCGCCGCCGCCCGTTATTTCGAACAGAGCCTGCGCGGAGACCCGGACAATGCTGGCCTGCTGGACAGCCTGGTGATCGCGCGGATGGCCCTTGGCGATCTGGACGGCGCCCTTCCCGCCGCGCGGCGGATGAACGAACTGGGTCATGAAAGCGTCTATGCCCGCGTCGCGGTGATGACCGCGCTTGTCCGGGATGAAGATTGGGAAGGCGTGTTCGGCCAGCTTGAATCCGGGCAATCCATTGGCCCGCTGGTCGATGGGCTGATTCAGGGCTGGGCCTTCCTTGGGGAAGGCAAGGTCAGCCGGGCGCTCGATAGTTTTGACGAAGTCGCGGACACACAAGGGCTGATCGCCTTTGGCCTGTACCACAAGGCACTTGCCCTTGCCTCGGTCGGGGATTTCGAAGGGGCTGACGCGATTTTCTCGATGCCGCCAACCGAAGGGATGCAGCGCACCAAACGGTCTGCGCTGGCCCATGCCGAGGTGCTGAGCCAGCTGGGCCGCAACCCCGATGCCGTGGCGATGCTGGACGCGACCTTTGGCCGTGATCCGGAGCCGACGGTGTCCGCCCTGCGGGCCCGTCTGGCGGCTGGCGAACCTGTCCCCTACAGTTTCGTCCGGACCCCGCAGGACGGCGTGGCCGAGGTGTTCTTTACCGTCGCCAGCGCCTTTGTCGAAGAGGCCGACGAGAGCTTTCTGCTGCTATATACCCGCGCGGCGGAACTGCTACGCCCGGATCATGCAGAGGCGCTGATCCTGACCGGCAGGCTGCTGGACCGGTTGGGTCGCCACGAGTTGGCCAACGAGGCGTTTTCGCGGATCAGCCCGCAGGACCCCGCCTTTTTCGCCGCCGAGATGGGACGCGCTGATGCCTTGCGCAGCGGCGGCAAGGTCGATGCCGCCATTGAGGTTCTTCAGGCCCTGACCCGCAGTCATGGGGAGGTGTCGCTTGTCCATGCAACGCTGGGCGACTTCCTGCGCCAGACGCAAGACTATGCTGCTGCGAACGACGCCTATACGCGTGCGCTGGATTTGCAGTCTGACAATGATCCGGCCCGCTGGTTCGTCCTTTATACCCGCGCGATTACCTTTGAACGGATGGACCGCTGGGACGAGGCAGAAGCCGATTTCCGCGCCTCACTGGCCCTCAACCCCGGCCATCCCTCCGTATTGAACTATCTGGGGTATTCGCTGGTCGAAAAGCAGATCAAACTGGACGAGGCCCTGTCGATGATCGAACAGGCCGTCGATGCCCAACCTGACAATGGGGCGATCGTCGATAGTCTGGGATGGGTCCTGTATCGGCTGGGGCGCTATGATGACGCGATCGTGCACATGGAACACGCAGCCGCGCTGGAGCCGCTGGACCCGGTGATCAACGACCATCTGGGCGATGTCCTTTGGGCGGTCGGGCGCGAGATCGAAGCCCGGTTCCAATGGCGCCGCGCCCTGTCCTTCAACCCCGAAGAGGCAGAGGCCGAACGTATCCGCCGCAAGCTGGAAGTCGGTCTGGACATCGTACTGGAGGAAGAAGGGGCCGCGCCCCTTTCCGTTGCTCGTGACGACCGTTAAGGGCCCTGCATACGCGAAGGTCAACCTGACCCTGCACGTCACAGGGCAGCGGGAAGATGGCTATCACCTGCTGGATAGTCTTGTTGTCTTCACAGAACTGGCCGATGTGATCACTGTCAACGTTGCCCCCGAAGGGCTGTCGCTGACGGTGACCGGCCCGTTTGCTCCTGGCGTGCCCACGAATGAAAAGAACCTCGCGCTGCAGGCCGCCGCGCTTTTGGGCTTTGTCCGGGGTGTGACCCTTGGGGCGCAGATCACGCTGGACAAGCACCTGCCACATGCCGCCGGTCTGGGCAGCGCGTCCGCGGATGCGGCGGCCGTCTTGCGGATGCTGCCTGAGGTCTGGAACGTCCCCCCCTTTCCGCCAAACGCGCCCGAGGTTCTGACCCTTGGCGCGGATGTGCCGGTTTGCACCCATGCCCCGGCCCCCGCGATCATGCAGGGAATCGGAGAGATCGTGCGCCCGGCCCCGCGCCTGCCCCGCTGTGCCATGGTTCTGGTGAACCCGCGGGTCGAAGTGCCTACCGGGCAAGTCTTTACCGCCCTGCCGAACAAGCAAAACCCGCCGATGGAACCAATGCCCGAGGGCGCGGATTTCGAAACCTTCTGCGCCTGGCTGTCGCGGCAACGCAACGATCTTCAGGCCGCCGCGATCAAGATCGCGCCCGAAGTTGAAACCGCCCTGGCCAAGCTGCGCCGGATGCCTGCCGTGAAATGGGCAGGGATGAGCGGGTCTGGCGCGACCTGCGTGGCGCTGGTCAAGGATATGGGCGCGGCCCGCCAGGTGGCCCGCGCGATTCAGGTGCAGGAAATGAGCTGGTGGGTGGTGCCTGCCCCGGTGCTTAGCTGATCCGCGCCACGACGTAGTCGGCAAGGTCCGACAGCATGTCGCGGATGTCGTGTTCCGGCAAAAGCTGCAACTGTGCCTTGGCATGGGCGATCCAGAGAAGGGCCTCGTCCCGCACCTCATCCAGCGCGTTGTGGCGGGCCAGAAGCGACAGCGCCGTTTCAAGGTCGCCCTCTTCCTGTTTGCCCTTCTCGATCGTGCGCTGCCAGAACGCGCGTTCCTCGGCGTCGGCCTTGGCCACGGCCTTGATCACCGGCAGGGTTAGTTTCCGTTCGCGGAAGTCGTCGCCGATGTTTTTACCTGTGGCACTTGTCCCGCCGTAGTCCAACAGGTCGTCGACCATCTGGAAGGCCACGCCTAGCGCATCGCCATAGTCATAAAGCGCACGCACATGCGCCTCGGGCGCACTTGCGATGACGCCGCCCACCTCGGTCGCGGCCGAGAACAGGGCGGCGGTCTTGCCGCGCACTACTTTCAGGTAGGTTTCCTCACTCGTGCGCAGATCGCGGGCGGCGGTCAATTGCAGCACCTCGCCCTCGGCAATCGTGGCAGAGGCCCCGGCAAGGATTTCCAGCACCCGCATCGACCCGGTCTCGACCATCAGGAGGAACGACCGGGCGAACAGATAATCGCCGACCAGAACCGACGAGGTATTGTCCCACAAAAGATTCGCCGTTGGCCGGCCGCGCCGCTGGGCGCTTTCATCCACCACGTCGTCATGCAGCAGCGTGGCGGTGTGGATGAACTCGACGGTCGCGGCGAGATGAATGTGAAACGGCCCGTCATAGCCGCACATCTTGGCGGCGGCGAGCGTCAGCATCGGGCGCAGGCGCTTGCCCCCAGCCTCGACCAGATGGGCCGTGACCTCGGGGATGCGCGGGGCATGTTCGGATGCCATCCGTTCGCGGATCATGACATTGACCGCGTCCATTTCCGCCGAAAGGGCGGCGGCCAGCCTCTCGTGGGGCTTGGTGGCGGCGACATCAAGGCTCATGCACGGCTCCGTCATCTGGATGGACAAAGGCGGGGGTGCGCCTTAGGTCTTTGTCCATGAAGGAACTTCTGCGCACAACGGACCCAACGGTCATCGCCTTCGCCAAGGCCCTTCTGGACGGGGAGGGTATAGACTGCTTCGAATTCGACGTAAACATGAGCGTCCTTGACGGAAGCCTTGGCATATTGCCGCGCCGGATCATGGTTCGGGATGCGGATCTGTTCATGGCGCGGGCGGTGATGACGGACAATCAGATTGACCTTGGGTTATGACCGATCTCGCGTTGACGCAGGATGATTTCCTTGGGGGAAAGGTCCGGTTGTGGCAACCCCGCAAAGGATATCGCGCAGGCGTTGATCCGGTCCTTCTGGCTGCGAGTATCCCCGCACACCCCGGTCAGTCGGTTCTGGAGCTGGGATGCGGCGCAGGGGCGGCAAGCATGTGCCTGTCGGCGCGGGTGTCGGGGCTGACCCTGACCGGGGTCGAGGTGCAGCCTTTCTATGCCGGACTTGCCCGCCGGAATGGTGCGGAGAATGGCGCAAACCTGACCGTGATCGAGTCGGACCTGCGCGCCCTGCCGCCTGACCTGCGCCAGCAGCGGTTCGACCACGTGATGATGAACCCGCCGTATTTCGACAGGCAGGCCAGCACACGGGCGGAAGACGATGGACGGGACGTCGCGCTTGGCGGTGATACCCCGCTCTCGGATTGGATCGAGGTTGGGGCGCGTCGGCTGGCCCCGCGGGGATATCTCTCTGTGATCCAGCGAATCGAACGCCTGCCCGAGGTTCTGACCGCCGTCACCGCACGGCTTGGCTCGGTGGTGGTGCGCCCGATTGCCGCGCGGAACGGGCGCGCGCCGGGCTTGTTTCTGCTACAGGCGCGGCAGGGCGGGCGCGCTGCCTTTCACCTGTCGGCACCGCTGATTTTGCATGATGGTCCCGAACATATGAAGGATGGCGAGGACTACAGCGCCGCGGTGCAAGATATCCTGCGCAACGCCGGCCAATTGCCGATCCGGGATTAACGGCTTGGCAAGGAATGGCCGGCAACCCTAGCGGGCCCGATTGTTGCTGCCTTGCAGCGTGACAGTTGGCTGGAACTGTGATCGACTGAACTTATCGCAACGCAAGACAGGAGGAATGCCATGACCGTAAGCTCGCATATCGAGGAACTGAAGAAGAAGCACCAAACCCTGTCCGACGCGGTGGAGGCCGCCCAGCGCAGCCCCGGCATCGACGACCTCGAAGTCGCGAAGATGAAGAAGGAAAAGCTGCACCTCAAGGAAGAGATCGCACGGCTGAGTTCCTGAACCACAGCCGAAACGGGCGCTGCCCGGTTCTATGAATTCCCGAAACGCGCCTGCATATAGCGGCGCGTTTCTTCTATGAGGGGGGTCATGTCCGGGTTCAGGATGCCACGATCATTTACGGTCTGGTAAACGATGTGATCCGGGTTCCCATTCAGTTCGTTCAGGATTGGCCCATCCTCGGTCAGATAGACATCGGCACCGATGATCCCAAGCCGTGGCAGCAGGGCATGCGCCTGAATGGCAAGGTCGATCCCCTCCTGCACGAAGGGGAAAGCAATTTCCGACAAGGGTTCCGGGATGTCCCGCCAGTGGGTCAGCGGGGCGCTTCCCTTGGCGGGCAGGTGTCGGACAACATTGAAACGGCCGGTCGCGGGGTCGAGGGAGCCGATGGCCCGCTTGTTTTTCGAGATTGCATCGAACATCGCTGTTGGCGACGGAAGTTTATGCGCGGAATAGAAATGACGGGGGCCGCCTTCGGACTGGACCGTCACCACGCGGAAAGTTGCAGTGGGGTTGCCGACCACACGCTGAATCACTGGATGGTTCCGGGCGACCTCTTGAAACAGATAGCCCGCGCCCCATGTGCCGACGATCTCGTCGACCAAGGTGTCCAGATCTCCGACCACGCCTGTGCCGAATGTCACCTTGCCGGTCGCGGGCTCGATTCCATCCAGCCGCGCTGCGCCGATCGAATGCGAGGATTCGCGAGGTTTGCAGAACAGGGGATAGTTTTCCGGGTCCGAGAGGTAGCTGCGCAAGGCTTGGCGGTCGCCGAGGTGAAGGACCCCGTCAGGGCGGTCCGTCAATGAAAACAGAGCCAAGGTTCGCGTCGTGGGTATCCCCTTCTCCCTCAGGAATAGCTCGGTCGCCAGTTTGTCATTCACCAGTTTCCGGCAGCTGTCGTCAGGGTCGCGATGCAGGCTGAGATTGAAGGCGAGTGTGCGCGGGGTCGACAGGTATTCGCCAAGGACCTGCGCATTTCGCGCGTGACGATACAGGGCGTATTTGTAGTAGTCCCGTGCTTCGAATTTCTTGGGTGGTAAAGCCATGCGCAGCAATTGCCGCAATTGACCCCAAACGGATGGGCCGCCGTTGGCGATCACCAATTGCGCCTCTTTCAATGCGTCGAATTTCCCGGCCGTTTCAGCCGCCGTAAGATAGGTCATGCCGTGCCACGTGCCCGCCCCCGTGCGAGTTTCAGGGCATCCTGATAGGTTGCTTCCATCTCGGGGTTCCGCAGGCCCCGGCGGGCGGCCAGTTGGTAGATCGGGGCCGGGTTTGCATTCACCTCGTTCAGGACGGCCCCGGTTTCGGTCAGGAAGACATCCCAGCCAAGGATACCATGCGCGGGAAACAGGTCGTGCCCGGCGACGCAGGCGGCCACCGCCTCGGACCAATGGGGCAGGCAGGTCCCGGTCAAGGCTCTGTCGGGGTCGCACCAGTGGGTCCGTGTCGGCGCAACCGGGTCAAGCAGCTTGTAGAGATGCCCCACCTCCCCGGTATCAGTGTCAATCTTGGCCCAGGCCCGTTCCTCTTTTGACCCGCCGTCATGCATCGCGGTCGCCGCTGGCAGGCGCACAACCGCATAGAAGGGACGGACGCCCACACTGGTGCGGATCGTGCAGATGCGCGGCGCAGGGGTGGCGATGCCCGCGTGTTTCTGCAATCCCGCCTCGCAGCGATAAAGGGTTTGCAGCAGGTAACCGCCGGCCGTTTGTTGCATTTCACCCGCGAGCACCGCGGCCTGACAGGTCGTCCCGTCACCCAGCGTCAGTTCCCCGGTTTTCGGGTCCGCGGACAGGATAGAGGCCGCGCCGCGCGCAAAACTGTCGGTACGTGGCTTGGCGAATAGGGGCAGGTTACGGGGATCGAGAAGGAAGTCGGCGACCTCCTCGACACTGGTAAGCGCTTGCAGGTCCATCCCATCCGGAACCGGGCCGATCACGGCGCGGGTTTCCACCACGGGCAGCCCGCTTTGCCGGAACAGGGCCTCGGTCGCCAGCTTGTCTTCAATCAGGGCGGTCTGATCCGCAGACTTCGGTTCGATCAGGGCGTGGTTGTAGCGGGTCTTGTACCCGTTCGACAGATATTCCCGCCGAAAACTGCGGTCGCGGCCGTGGGCCCAGAAATCGTTGATGTAATAGTCAACAAGGTTGAACCCGCGTATGCCGATCCGGGCCCGAAGTATTTGAACCAGCTGGCCCCAGGGGCCCGGACCGCCCGCGTTGCGGACCCGTTGCATTTGGGCGGCAAGGTCGATCTTGTCAGCCTGATCTGTCGTTCCAAGGACTGGCATCGGGGCAGAATCCTGTGTGTTCGTTGGCCTGAAACGGGAAACGCCACCCTGAGGTGGCGCTTCGTGTCTTGCAACCGTAGACAGCGGAGCTCTAGACGAAGAACTGCGCGCCGTTGGCCGAGATGGTGGAACCGTTGATGAACCCGGCATCGTCGGAGGCAAGGAAGACCACGCAGCGGGCGATTTCCTCGGGCTCGCCGAGACGCCCGGCAGGGATTTGGCCGATAATCGATTCCCGTACCTTTTCCGGCACCGCCATGACCATTTCGGTGGCGATGTAGCCCGGGCAGATGGCGTTGGCGGTGATGCCTGCGCGCGCGCCTTCCTGCGCAAGGGATTTCACGATGCCCAGATCGCCTGCCTTGGTCGCGGCATAGTTTACCTGTGCGAACTGGCCTTTCTGGCCGTTGATCGACGAGATCACGATGACGCGGCCAAACTTGCGCTCGCGCATGCCCGGCCAGACGGGGTGGACGGTGTTGAAGACGCCGGTCAAGTTAGTGTCGATCACCTGATGCCATTGTTCCGGGGTCATCTTGTGGAACGGCGCATCGCGGGTGATGCCCGCGTTGGCGACGACAACTTCGATCGGGCCAAGGTCGGCCTCGACCTGTTCGATCCCGGCCTTGGAGTCATCATAGTCCGCCACGTTCCACTTGTAGGTCTTGATGCCGGTTTCGGCAGTAAACTGGGCAGCGGCCTCGTCATTGCCGGCATAGGTGGCGGCGACGTTGTAGCCTTCGGCCTTGAGGGCCTTGGAAATGGCGGCACCGATACCGCGGGAACCACCGGTGACAAGCGCAACGCGGGACATGGGAATACTCCTGATAGAATTTCTGTCGGTAATGTTGTTACGGGGATTTTTTCACGGGCGCAACATTATTGCGCTGCGCTGCCGCAAAATGGGCGGGACCGTGGCCCCGCCCGGTCAGGGTCAGGGGCGTTCGACGCAGAGCGCCACACCCATGCCGCCGCCGATGCAAAGGGTTGCGATCCCTTTCTTGGCGTCACGGCGTTTCATTTCGAACAGAAGCGTGTTCAGCACCCGGCAGCCCGAGGCCCCGATGGGGTGGCCGATGGCGATTGCGCCGCCGTTCACGTTTACGATGGCCGGATCCCAGCCCATTTCCTTGTTCACGGCACAGGCCTGCGCGGCGAAGGCTTCGTTGGCTTCGACAAGATCAAGATCGTCCACGGACCAGCCGGCCTTTTCCAGCGCCTTGCGCGAGGCGTTGACCGGGCCGACACCCATGATCGCCGGGTCCAGACCGGCGGTGGCGTAGCTGGCGATGCGGGCGAGCGGCTCGATCCCGCGCTTTTCGGCCTCGTCGGCGGTCATCAGCAGGGTCGCGGCGGCGCCGTCGTTCAGGCCGGATGCGTTGGCAGCAGTCACCGACCCGTCCTTGGTGAAGGCGGGGCGCAGTTTCTGCATGGCGTCAATGGTGGCGCCGTGACGGATGTATTCGTCCTGATCCACCACGATGTCGCCCTTGCGGGTCTTGACGGTGAAGGCCGCGATCTCGTCGGCGAATTTACCGGCTTTCTGGGCGGCTTCGGCCTTGTTCTGCGAGGCGACGGCGAATTCGTCCTGCATGTCGCGCGAAATCTGCCAGCGTTCGGCGACGTTTTCGGCGGTCTGGCCCATATGATAGCCGTTGAAGGCGTCCCACAGACCGTCCTTGATCATCGTGTCGATGTATTTCATGTCGCCCATCTTGTGCCCGGCGCGCAGATGCGCGGCGTGGGGCGACAGGGTCATGTTTTCCTGCCCGCCGGCGGCGACGATGCTGGCATCGCCCAGCATGATGTGCTGTGCACCCAGCGCGACGGCCCGTAGGCCGGATCCGCAAACCTGGTTGATCGACCAGGCGGCGGATTCGATGGGCAGACCGGCGTTCACGTGGGCCTGACGGGCGGGGTTTTGCCCCTGCGCGGCGGTCAGGACCTGACCAAGGATCGTTTCGCTCACCTCGGATTTGTCGATCCCGGCGCGTTCGACGACTGCCTCAAGAACGGCGGCGCCCAGATCGTGGGCCGGGGTGTTGGCGAAAGACCCGCCAAAGCTGCCCACGGCAGTTCGTGCGGCAGATGCGATAACGACGTTGGTCATGAAGGACTCCTCTCCTAATCCGGTGCAACCGATCAACGAGACAGAGCCCAACAACAAGGCGGGCTCCAACCCGCGTTTGTCGCACTTATAGGGGGAAATGCCGCACTGCGGCAATGTTTTCGTGCATATCGGGACTGCAGCGACGGAATGGCGCGGCGAAACGGTGGGCCAACCGCTAGAGCGTGAACTTGGGAACTCCGAAATAATACCCCTGCATGCAGTCGATCCCCAGTTCCTGAAGCAGGGCGACTTCTTCTGCGCTTTCAACCCCTTCGGCCACAACGAACATCTCAAACTGTTGCGCGACCGAGATCAGGGCCTCTGCCATGACCTGATTGTCAGGGGACTTGTGAATGTCACGGATGAAACAGCGATCCACCTTCACAAGATCGAAGAAAAAGTCCTTCAAGTGCCGGAAAGAGATCAGCCCCGCCCCGAAATCATCAAGCGCAAAGGCAACCCCCAGCGGCTGCATTTCGGCCATAAACCGTACGAGGACCTCGTGCAGGAGCATCGCCGATTCTTCCGAGATTTCGAGGATCAGCCGTCCTGCAACAGCGGGGTTCTTCTGCAATCCGCGGTCCAGTATCCGCCGCCATTTCCCGTCTGCCATCGACCGCGCCGACATGTTGATGGACAGCCGAAGCGCCGGATTGACCCTCAACATTTCCAGGCCCAGCATCAAAGACGCGCAGTCAATCTCTCGTCCCAGTTCAGTTTCTTCAATGTCGCCCATGAACTGATAGGCCGGGATCACCCTGCCGCGTTCATCCTTGAGGCGGATCAACCCTTCGTAGAATGCGATTTGGTTGGTGTTCTGCGCGGCAACGACAGGCTGAAACGCAAGCTGCGCATTGTGCGTATCCAGTGCCCGGCGAACCATGGACATGACATCGCCATCACGGGCGGCAACCGCGAATTCCAGCGGATCCCGGGGGGCCTCTATCGGCTGAACGGGCATGGTCCTGTCCTTGCAAAATGCGTTTCGCCGACACAATCGCGCCACCATACCTAAGGGTGGGTAAAGGTTCCCGTTTTTCATAGAATTGGATAGAGATTTCCAAGGGAGCCGAGGAGGACAGAAAATGCATGAAAGATGTGGCTGGGCCGGCCCGGAACAGATCTATGTCGACTACCACGACACGGAATGGGGCGTGCCGGAATATGACGCCCGCGCCCTTTGGGAAAAGCTGATCCTGGATGGGTTTCAGGCGGGCCTGAGCTGGATCACGATCCTCAAGAAGCGCGATAATTTCCGTGCGGCCTTTGACGGGTTCAGGCCAGAGGTTATCGCCGGATGGGGCGAGGCAGAGGTGACCCGACTGGTGCAAGACTCCGGCATCATCCGCCACCGGGGGAAGATCGAGGCGACGATTACCAACGCGCGGGCCTATCTGGAGATTCCAGACTTTTCAGAATTTTGTTGGCGCTATGTCGACGGTGCGCCGATCCAGAACCGCTGGGCCAACCTGTCCGAGGTTCCCGCATTCACGCCTTTGTCGGAAAAGATGTCGAAGGATCTGAAGAAGGCCGGGTTTCGGTTCTGTGGTCCGACCATCGTCTATGCGTGGATGCAGGCCTGTGGGCTGGTGAACGACCACCTGATTGGATGCCACAGGCATGCCCCCTGCCGCGAAATGGCCCGCTGAGCTACCAGCGGGTCAGCGCGTCTTCGTCTTCATCGCGGGCGGCGACCCAGTCTGCGCCATCGCGGGTCACTTCCTTTTTCCAGAAGGGCGCGCGGGATTTTAGGTAATCCATAAGGTATTCAGCCGCGGCAAAGGCATCGGCCCGGTGACGCGATGCGGTGGCGACCATCATGATGTTCTCACCGGGTGCCAGATGGCCGTAGCGGTGGATCACCAGCACGTCGGCCAGAGACCAGCGACGCGCCGCCTCGTCCGCGATCCCGGCAATCGCCTTGGTGGTCATACCGGGGTAGTGTTCGATCTCCATCGCGACCAACCCGCCGTCCACGTCACGCACGACGCCGGTAAAGCTGACCACGGCGCCTGCCCCGGACACCGTCGCGGAAAACGCGTTCAGTTCCGCCCCCGGGTCAAACCGGTCTTCCTGAACCCGGATTTCCATCAGCCCCCCGTCATCGGCGGAAAGAACGCGACCTCGCGCACGCCGGCCAGACTGGCATCGAAGTCCGAGAGTTCCTGATCCAGCGCCACGCGCAGCGCCCGCAAATCGGCAAAGGCCGCCTCGTAGCGGGGTTCGCGGGCTTTCAGCTCTTCCACCAGATCGACCACGGTCGCGGCGGTTGTGTCCACCTGTTCCCGCGGCACCCCGATCCGTTCCCGGACCCATGCGAAATAAAGAACGTCGATCATCGGATCACCTCAGGTAGGGCATCGCCTTGCGCAGGTAGTCAAACCCTGTGACGACGGTCAGAAATCCGGCGACCCACAACAGGCCAACCCCGATCCACCTCGAAAAAAATGCGCCCTGATACTTCCAAAGAAGGCCCAACTCGTCCGGCAGTTCACCCAGAAGAATGGCGTTGATCGTTGTGTTGTCCATCCCTTCGGTTTCCATGGCGAAATAGGTCTCGAACGCGCCGGTCGAAAACAGGACAGCGATGGCGACCATCTGCGCAGTGGTTTTCCACTTTGCCAGCTTTGTGACCTTCAGAAGTCCCGCCGTATCGCCAAGGTATTCCCGCAAGCCCGACACAAAGACCTCGCGGAACATGATCAGCGTCGCGGGCAGCAGGATCCAGGGATTCATCCCCGAAAACCCGGTAATGACCAGAAGGGCAATTACCACCATCGCCTTGTCAGCGATTGGGTCCAGCATGGCGCCGACCTTGCTTTCCTGTTTCCAGGCGCGGGCAATATAGCCGTCGACGAAGTCGGTCACGGCCGCCACGACGAACAGGACCAACGCGAACCAATCCGCCCAAGGCCGGGCGAAATACAGGAACATGATCGCCACACCGGGCGCGGCCAGCAGACGCAGAAGCGTCAGAATATTTGGGATCGTCCACATCATGCCAGTTGCATATCCGGTATTTGAGACCTGTTCCACAGCCTAGGTTGCCTGACGCACAGGAAGGGGCGCAAACCCGCAGATTGACCCGAGGCGGCAGGGCGCAGACCATGGTGCGAAATAAAAGGGGGACGACATGACCGATACCGCCATTCAGACCGCCGAGGTTCTTCGATTCTGGTTCGAGGAAAGCACGCCGAAACAACATTTCACCAAAGACCCGGATTTCGATGCCACGATCCGCGACAGGTTTCTGGCGCTTTATGAGGATCTGGCCGCAAACGGCACTGACAGGTTCCGCGGTTCTGCCGACGGGATTCTGGCGGCGATCCTCGTTCTGGACCAGTTTTCGCGCAACATGTTCCGCGACGATCCCCGCGCCTTTGCGGAAGACGCGCAGGCCCGGGCGCTGACCAAGCATGCCATCGAAAACGGGATCGACATGCAGCTTCCGGAAGACAGGCGGGTCTTCATCTACATGCCGCTCATGCATTCCGAAGACCTTGCCGACCACGACCTCTCGCTGAAGGTCTTTGACGCGCTTGGGAACGCGGAAAGCTACAAATACGCCGTCGCGCATCGCGACATCATCGCGCGCTTTGGCCGATACCCGCACCGCAACGCCGTGCTGGGCCGCGAAAGCACCCCCGAGGAAGAGGCGCATTTCCGCGAACACGGCGGGTTCTGATCCGCCTACCCCCCCTCGTGGAAGAAGTTGTAGATGGTTTCGGCCATGCTGTCGGAAATCCCCTCGACCGCTTTCAGGTCGGACAGGTTGGCCCGACTGACCGCCTTGGCGCTGCCAAAATGCTGAAGCAACGCGCGTTTGCGGGTGGCCCCAACGCCCGGCACGTCATCCAACGGGGTCGCGCCCACTGCCTTGGCCCGTTTGGCGCGATGGGTGCCGATGGCAAAGCGGTGCGCCTCGTCTCGCATTCGCTGCACGAAATAGAGGACCGGGTCATTGCGTTGCAGCGCAAAGGGCCGTTCACCGGGGCGGTGGAATTCCTCCTTGCCGTGGTCGCGGTCCACGCCTTTGGCGACGCCGACCATCGGCACATCCTCGACCCCTAGTTCGTCCATGATTTCCTGAACGGCGCTGACCTGCCCCGCGCCCCCGTCGATCAGCAGAAGGTCAGGCCATGTGCCGCCTGTCCGGTCCGGATCTTCTTTCAACAGGCGCTGGAACCGGCGGGTCAGCACCTCTTTCATCATCCCGAAATCGTCGCCGGGGGTGATGCTGTCGCCCTTGATGTTGAACTTGCGATACTGGCCCTTCTCGAACCCGTCCGGGCCTGCGACGATCATCGCGCCGACGGCATTGGTGCCCTGAATGTGCGAGTTGTCGTAGACCTCGATCCGGCGGGGCGGGGCATCCAGATCGAACGCCTCTGCCAACCCCCGCAGGAGTTTCGACTGTGCCGCCCCCTCGGCCATGCGGCGGCCAAGGCTTTCGCGGGCATTGCGCTGCGCACCCGAGACCAGCTCGGCCTTTTCGCCCCGCTGCGGCACCAGAATTTCCACCTTGCGGCCCGCCTTTTCGGCCAGCGCGTCGGCCATCAGGTCTTCGTTGTCCAGCCCGTGGGACAGAAGCAACATGCGCGGCGGTTCGCGGGTCTGGTAGAACTGGCCGACAAAGGCCTCCATCACCTCGGCCATATCCTCATCCCCGCTGATGCGGGGATAGAAATCGTGGTTGCCCCAGTTCTGGTTCGCCCGAATGAAAAAGACCTGCACACAGGCCTGTCCGTTTTCGACATGCAGCGCGATCACGTCCGCCTCTGCCGTCGAGCGGGGGTTGATGCCTTGCGACGATTGCACCTGTGTCAGGGCGCGGATGCGGTCGCGCAGGGCGGCGGCACGCTCGAACTCCATCGCCTCGGACGCCTCGGCCATCTGGGCGGCGAGTGTTTCCTGTATCTTCGTGGTGCGGCCGGACAGGAATTGTGCGGCATCGCTGACCGACTGGGCGTAGTCCGCGGCACTGATGTAGCCGACACAGGGCGCCGAACACCGCTTGATCTGGAACAGCAGGCAGGGCCGGGTGCGGGTCTCGAACTGACTGTCGGAACAGTTGCGCAGAAGGAATACCTTCTGAAGCTGGTTCAATGTCCGGTTCACCGCGCCCGCGCTGGCGAAAGGACCGTAGTAGTCACCCTTCTCCTTTTTCGCGCCCCGGTGCTTCTTGATCTGGGGAAAGGCGTGCTCCCGGCTGATCAGGATATTGGGAAAGGATTTGTCGTCGCGCAGCAGCACGTTGTAGCGCGGTTTGAGCTGCTTGATCAGGTTCTGTTCAAGCAGCAGCGCCTCGGTCTCGGTCCGCGTGGTCAGGAACATCATCGACGCGGTTTCGGAGATCATCCGCGCGATCCGCGGCGAATGCGGGCCGGGCCGGGAATAATTCGACACCCGCGCCTTCAGGTTGCGGGCCTTGCCGACATAAAGAACCCGGCTTTCGCTATCGAGCATCCGGTAGACCCCCGGAGAGCTGTCGAGCGTCTTCAGATAGGACTGAATACGGGCGTATCCGCGCATCTCTGCCCCGTCTTGGTCCGTTTCCGTTTCGGTCATTCTTGCAGGTCCGTGATTCTCGGGTCGGGCTGCCATGATAGCAAGGGCGGGACAAGAGAAAAGGCATACACAGTTTCTGTGGATAACTTCGTGGGCAAATTCAGGTTCAGCCGGATTTTCCCTTGTTTCTCGCGCGGTTCCTCGGGTTGCTTAATTTTTAGGCATTTTCATAAGGCATTGAATTTGCTATATTAAAAACGGGCATTTCCACAACCCACTGAAAACTTTGGGCTTTTATTACATTTCTGTTACTGGGCCTTTTGACGGTGCACAACTTGTCGCAGCGTCACTCTACCCCAAGGATATCCGGAGTTTGCCAGCCAAGGTGCTGCCCCCCGTCGACGCAGATCAGCTGCCCTGTAACCGCCGGGGATTCCACCAGAAATGTAAGCGCTGTCACGATGTCTTCGGGGTTCGATCCACGGTGCAGAATGGTGCTTTTGCGCTGGCGGTCGAAATGACTGTCAGACTGGCGGTGACCCTGTAGCGTCGGTCCCGGGCCAATCGCGTTGACGCGCACCTTGGGGGCAAGCCCCTGCGCGGCGGTCTGGGTCAGCGCCCAAAGCCCCATCTTCGCGATGGTATAGCTGGAAAATTCCGGGGTCAGCTTGCGCACCCGCTGGTCGATCATGTTGATCACCACTGCCTGCGCGACAGGTTCACCGCGCGCGTCCTCGGCCGGATCGGGGGCCTGTTTCGCAAGCGCCTGCGTCAGGACAAAGGGCGCGCGCAGATTGGATTCGATATGCCGGTCCCAGCTGTCGCGGGTCGCTGTGCGGATATTGTCGTATTCGAAGATGGAGGCATTGTTGACAAGGCAGGTGATCGCACCGCCCAGAGCCTCGGCGGCCGCAGGGAGCAGCGCCTGCACCTGCGCCTCGTCCAGCAAATCGGCCTGCAGGGTCACCGCATTGCGGCCAAGGGCGCGGACCTCTGCCGCGGTTTCCTCGGCCCCCGCGGCCGAGGTGGCATAATGGATGGCCACGTCATGGCCCATTTCCGCCAATCGGACTGCCATCGCCCGGCCAAGCCGCGTTCCCGCGCCGGTCACCAATGCCTTCTTTGTCATGCCGCCCTCACAAGATCGAAAGGATATAGCCGACATATAGGCCGGTCAGGACAATCCCCCAGCCCCGCTTGATGTCCATCTTGAAAAAGACGAAAGGCACAAGGATGAGCGAGGCACCCGCCATGATCCACAGATCAAAGCGCAGGAATTGCGGATCAACGGGGATCGGCCCGACAAGACTGGCGACACCGATGATGCCCAGCAGGTTGAACATGTTCGACCCGATGACATTGCCCAGCGCCACGTCGGCCTGACGGCGCAGCGCGGCCATCACCGTGGTGGCCAGTTCCGGCAGCGATGTGCCGACTGCGACGAGGGTCAGACCTATGACGGTTTCGCTGACGTCGTAGGTGCGGGCGATGTTCACCGCCCCATCCACCAGAAGACTGGCGCCAAGCGGCAGACCGACCAGGCCGAGGACAAGAAACATGAATATCTTGGCCCAGGGCATGTCAGGGTCGGCCCCTTCGAGATCCTCCAGGTCATCTTCTTCGTCGGCGAGCCTGCACGCCCTGCGGTGTCGTTTGGCCGTCAGGAACGCATGGCAAAGCATGGCGGCAAGCGCCGCAAGAAGGATCAACCCAGAGATCCAATTGAACGTGCCCATGAAGGCCAGCGCGATGAACAGCGCCGTAGCCGCAATCATCTGGATGAAACTCGCGCGGGTGTCACACTCGCTTGTGTGCATGGCGGCCAGCAAGGCGGGCAAACCGAGAACCAGAAGGACGTTGGCGGTGTTCGACCCGACCACGTTGCCCAGCGCAATGCCCGGCACCCCGTCCAGAATGGCCTGTACCGAGATCAGAAGTTCGGGCGCAGAGGTGCCGAAGGCCACGATGGTCAGCGACACGATCAGCGCCGGAACCCCAAGGCGCAGGGACAGGTTCACCGCCCCCCGCACAAGGGAATCCCCAGCCAATAGCAAGAGAACGAGCCCAAGGCCCACGTATATCCAATCCATCAGCACGTCAGGACTTTCCACAGGAACAGGGGCCGCGCCCAATGCGGAAGCGGCCACAGTTCGAACATTTCGCGTTTCTCAAGCGTTCCCGCCCCGGAAAGCGCAGCTTTCCAAACATGGCGAGGACAGCCATTCCGATGAGGAAGAAAGTGATAACCTTGAAAAGCATGTCAGAGGCCGAACCGCGCAAAGGCGGCGCGTTCTTCGACGCCGGTCAGGATATCGTCGGTCAACTGTGCCCCGAACCGCGTGAACAGCGATTTTTTCGGGCCATAACGCCTGAACCGGACCTTGTCGCCGAACCGGTCTTTCATGAAAGGGACAAGATGCCCGATTCCGTCGGCCAGCCCGTTGTCGACCGCCGCCCGGCCAATCCAGACTTCGCCGGTGAACAGCGCCGGGTCGTCCGACAGACGCGTGCCGCGCCGGGCCTTCACATGGTCGATGAAGGCCGTATGGATGCTTTCCAGCCAGCCCTTGAGCCGTTTGACGTCAGCGGGCTTTTCCGGCTGAAACGGATCGAGGAAGGATTTCGATTTCCCCGCCGTATGGACCCGGCGTTCCACGCCATAACGCCCGATCAATTCGCTCAGGCCAAAGTTTGCAGAGATCACGCCGATGGACCCGACGATAGAGCTGTCGTCGATCAGGATCTGGTCCGCCGCGCAAGCGAGCCAATACCCGCCCGAGGCCGCCACGTCTTCGACAAAGGCGAAGACCGGGACATCCTTTTCCGCAGCCAGCCTGCGGATCCGGGCGGCGATCAGCGAGGATTGAACCGGCGACCCGCCCGGTGAATTGATTTCAAGCGCCACGGCAACCGGCTTGCCCCGCGCAAAGGCCCGCTCGATCACCGGCCCAAGCGTGACATCGTCCAGCCCGCGCCCGGAATTGGCGATTTGCCCCTGAAGCCGGATGACGGCCACGGTCGGATCGGATTTGACGAAGGGGATCCAGCGTTTCATGTGTCCTCATGTAGGGGTGAGCGGACAGGGCGACAAGCCGCGCGACCCGGCGTCATTGCCGGATTCGCCAACCTGTGCGGAAAATCCACCAGATGGCGACAAGGCAAAGTGCCGTGAACCCCGCAATCGCCACAAGGCTGATGCCGACGGGCACATCCGCCTGTTCGAAGAAGGACCAGCGGAACCCGGAAATCAGGTAGTGGACCGGGTTGAACAGGGTCACCGTCTGCCAGAAGGGCGGCAGCATGGAGGTCGAATAGAAACTGCCTCCAAGGAACACCAGCGGGGTGATGATCAGCATCGGGATCAGGTTCAACTGTTCAAAATTTCCGGCCCAGATGCCGATGATGAACCCCAGAAGCGAGAAACTGAGGCAGGTCAGCACAAGGAAGGCCAGCATTGCGCCGGGGTGCGCGATGGAGACATCCACAAAGAAGAACGAGGTCAGCAGGATCACCACCCCGATCACCAACGCCTTTGTCGCCGCCGCGCCGACATAGCCCGCCGTCACCTCGAGGAAATTCACGGGCGCCGATAGGATTTCGTAGATGGAGCCGGTGAACTTCGGGAAATAGATCCCGAAGGACGCGTTGGACGTGGCCTGTGTCATCACCGAAAGCATGATCAGCCCCGGCACGATGAAGGCCCCGTATCCCACGCCTTCAACCTCGTTTATGCGGCTGCCGATGGCGGCCCCGAAGACCACGAAATACAGCGATGTGGACACCACAGGCGACAGGATGGATTGCCGGAAGGTGCGGAAGAACCGCGCCATTTCGAACAGATAGATGGACCGAACTGCACCGAGGTTCATGCGTCTTCCTTCACCAGCCCGACGAAGATTTCCTCGAGGCTGCTTTGTTTCGTGGACAGGTCCGCCATGTTCAGCCCGGCCTTTTGCAGGTCGGACAACAGGGTTGTGATCCCGGTCCGTTCGGCCCGCGTGTCGTAGGCATAGACAAGATGCGTGCCATCCTTGGACAGGGTCAGATCGTAGGCAGACAGCGTGTCGGGGATCGCCGTGGCAGGGTCGGACAGCTGAATGGTCAGTTCCTTGCGGCCCATCCGGGCCATCAGCGCGGCCTTTTCTTCGACCAAGAGGATTTCACCCTTGTTGATCACGGCCACGCGGTCGGCGATGGCCTCGGCCTCTTCGATGTAATGGGTGGTCAGGATGATGGTGACGCCCTGCGCCCGAAGATGCTCCACGACCGCCCACATATCCTTGCGCAGTTCCACATCGACCCCGGCTGTGGGTTCGTCGAGGAACAGGATGCGCGGCTCGTGGGCGAGCGCCTTGGCGATCAGGACGCGCCGTTTCATGCCCCCGGACAGGGCCATGATCTTGCTGTCTTTCTTGTCCAGCAGGGACAACCGCGCCAGCACGTCGTCGACAAAGCCCTGATTGCGGGGCCGACCGAACAGCCCGCGCGAAAAGGACACCGATGCATTGACCGTTTCAAAGGCTTCGAGGCTGAGTTCCTGCGGCACCAGTCCGATCAGGTCGCGCGCCTTGCGATAGTCCCGCACGACATCATGGCCGGCGACGAGAACCTGCCCCGAGGTCGGCATGGTGATCCCGCAGATGGCGGAAATCAGGGTCGTCTTGCCCGCCCCGTTGGGGCCGAGAAGGGCGATGATCTCGCCCTCTTCAATATCGAGATTGACGCCCTTCAGGGCCTCGAACCCAGAGTCGTAGGTCTTGCGCAGGTCGGTGACCTTTACGATTGGTGGCATGTGTTTCCCCGTTGGTTGGGCGCACAGTAGAGCACGGACCGGACAGAGGAAAGGGGCCGCCCCGAGATGGAAGCGGCCCCCGATTTTCCTTCGCGAATTGTTGGGTCAGAGACCCTTGGCGCGATAGCTACCCGCAACCCGGCCGATCGCCACAAGGTAAGCGGCGGTGCGCAGGTCCGACACATCGCTGCGGCCGTGCCAAACCTCGCGCATCGACTGATAGGCCGTGCGCATCGTGTCATCCAGACCGGACCGGACCAGTTCCAACTCGCCCGCGCCACGCAGGTATTCCGACTTGAACCGTTCCGAAAGGGCGCCCATGCCCTTCTCGACGCTCAGCCGCTCCAGCTCGTCGATGATCAGCTGCGCCCGGGCCTCTTCCGACCGGCGCTGCATCCTGCCGAACCGGATGTGCGACAGGTTCTTGACCCATTCGAAATAGGACACGGTCACACCGCCCGCGTTGGCATACATGTCGGGGATGATCACGACGCCCTTCTTCTGAAGCACCTCGTCCGCCCCGGCGGTGATCGGGCCGTTTGCAGCCTCGATAATCAGTTTGGCCTTGATCCGTTTGGCGTTGGACAGGTTGATCACCCCTTCCATCGCGGCGGGGATCAGGATGTCGCAATCGGATTCAAGAACCGCAGCCCCGTCTTCGTGATGTCGCGCGTCGGGATAACCTGCGATCCCGCCGTGCTTGTTCATCCATTCGCGGACCGCTTCGACATTGATCCCGCTTTCATCATGCAGCGCACCGTCGCGTTCGATGATCCCGGTGATCAGCGCGCCGTCCTCCTCGGACAGGAATTTGGCAGCGTGATAGCCAACGTTGCCGAGGCCCTGAACGACAACCCGTTTGCCGTCGAGTTTGCCGGACATCCCGGCCTTTTCGATGTCGGTCTTGTCACGGAAAAATTCACGCAGGGCATATTGAACACCGCGGCCCGTCGCTTCGGTCCGGCCCTGAATGCCGCCCTGATTGATCGGTTTACCGGTCACGCAGGCACGGCCGTTGATGTCGGTTGTGTTCATCCGCATGTATTGGTCGGCGATCCACGCCATTTCCCGTTCGCCAGTGCCCATGTCGGGGGCAGGCACGTTTTGCGACGGGTGGATCAGGTCGCGCTTGGCCAGTTCATAGGCAAAGCGGCGGGTGATCTGTTCCAGTTCATGTTCTTCGTATTCGCGGGGGTCGATGCACAACCCGCCCTTGGACCCGCCGAACGGCGCTTCGACCAGCGCGCATTTGTAGGTCATCAGCGCGGCCAGCGCCTCGACCTCGTCCTGGTTGACGCTGGTGGCATAGCGGATGCCGCCCTTGACCGGCTCCATGTGTTCGGAATGGACCGACCGGTAGCCGGTGAAGGTCTGGATGCCGCCCCGCAGACGCACGCCAAACCGGACCGTATAGGTGGCGTTGCAGACCCGGATCTTTTCTTCAAGTCCGGGGGACAGATCCATCAGGGCAACCGCCCTGTTGAACATGATGTCGACGCTTTCGCGAAAACTGGGTTCCTTGTGCCGTGCCATTACCGGGCCCTTTCGTGGAGGAGTGTGGCGGAATGAGAATTGCCGGACGGGCGGAGCCTATCCGGAACTTGGTTAACAACCGATGTGCATCCGCCGTGCCCATCAGCCTGTCCAGAATTCGCCAAATTGGCGGTTACGCTTTTCCACGTCCCGGATCCGCGCCAGCGTATCGTCCGGGGATCGCGCAACCAGCGTTGCCACGATCGATTCAATCAGAACCATTGTCGCCGCGTAGGACGAAAAGAACTGCGGCGATTCCGATGGGACGATGAACCCGACAGTGGCGTGCTTCAGAACCGGGCAGGCGTAGTCGTCGGTGATGACAATCACACTTGCGCCCGCGTCGGCGGCCATTTCCGCGGCGACAACGGCCCGCCGGGCGTAGGGCTGCTTGGTGATCAGGAACAGCACATCACCGGGCCCCTGCCCGGCCAGCGCAGCCCCCACGGATTCACCGCGCCGCCCGGCAAGCATCCAGTTCGAGGTGAAATAGCTTGCCAGATAGGCAAGGTACTCGACACTTCCCGATGCTCCAAAGGCCCCGAACAGAACGACATTGCGCGCCTTCAACAGAAGGTTCACCGCAGCGTCGATCCTGTCTTTCGGGTTCAGTTCCCGCATCTCGGTAATATTGGCGATACAGGCGGCGGCCTGACGTCCAAGGATCGTCCCCTTGGTTTCGCCGTCCGCGCGCAGCCGCTGCGCCTTTTCCCCCGCGCCCCCGATCTGCCGTTCAACCGCGCCACGGGTCAGTTCACGCATGTCTTCGTAGCTTTCAAAGCCCAGCGCCCGGGCCAGCCGCGACAGGGTCGCGGGCGACACCCCGGTCCCGGCCGAGATCGACCGAAGCGACCGGGTGGCAATGTCGACCGGGTTACGCAGGACGACATCCGCCGCCTCGCGCAGCTTCTCCGACAGGTCGCTGTAATGGGTGGCGATGATCTCTTCGATCGTTGCCGGTGGCTTTTCATGTCTTGTCATACGCATGACGCTGTCACTCGTTTCAGCTGTTGTCAACAAGTGAAACATGTGTTTCAAGACATGTCAGAAGGCGACAAAGAATCGCCCGCTCAACAGTGACAGGTTGGAGGAAGTGCGTTTGCCTCAGCACGATCCGCTTCGAATAATGGTTGCCCCGACGGGGGCACTTCGGTCCAAGTTGGACCACGCGGCCCTTCCGATAACACCCGGCGAAATTGCGCGGGCCGCTGCGGATTGTCAGGCCGTCGGCGCGTCGGACCTTCACCTTCATGTCCGCG
Organism: Marivivens marinus; assembly: GCF_035969385.1. NCBI lineage: Bacteria > Pseudomonadati > Pseudomonadota > Alphaproteobacteria > Rhodobacterales > Paracoccaceae > Marivivens > Marivivens marinus. The sequence goes on from NZ_JAYKKJ010000008.1 coordinate 181,245, forward strand.
ACGCGAACGGGAACCATTCGCTCGATGCCGGTTTGATCCTTGAAACCATGGCAGAAGTGAACGCGCTGGCACCCGATCTTCGCGTACAACTGTCAACCGACTCTGCCGGATACTTCGAGGTGACGGCCCAGCTGCGTGTCCTGCAACGGGTCGTGCCACAGGCGGCCAGCATCAACATCCGCGAAATGGCGCGTGATGAAGCGATTGCGGCCCGCCTTTACAAGTTTGCCGCGGCGGCAGAGATCGAGGTGCAGCATATCCTTTATGGCCCCGAAGATCTTCGGTTGCTGTACCGGTGGATGGCGGGCGGGATCGTACCCGCAACACAGTCCAGCATCCTGTGCGTGACCGGCCGCGCATCCCCTTTCCTTGCGGGGCGCACCGAAGAACTTGGCCGGATTGCATCGGCGCTGCGCGGTTGGCGCGGGGACTGGATGGTGTCCTGTCACGGGCAACATGAACTTGCCGTTGCGAGCAAAGCGATTGCCATGGGTGGCCATGTCCGGGTCGGGTTTGAAAACAACCTTAGACGCCCTGACGGAACCCTCGCCGCCGACAACGCAGAACAGGTGGCAGCGGTGGCGTTGGCCGGACATCGGGCCGGTCGCCCCCTATTCCGGTCGCCCATGGTGCAGGACGGCCAACGCCGCGCGGCGGGGTAACATCCGGCTGGCGGCACTTCGCCAAGGCGATCGGAACGCTTGCCACGCCGCTGCCGACTTGCGAAAACACGGAAGAGGTCGCAGCCACGGGGGGAGGCGACAAAACGGAATGCGGGCCAGCAGATGGTCGGCGTCCGCTGTGTGAAGGTCTGCGAGATGCCCAGTTTGGTTCGGTTGCTGTTTGTCACAACGGTTTGCGCCGCCTTGGCCGCTTGCGGGGCGCTGCCGCGCGGTGCTGGCCTGCAAAGCGAGATCATCGCCGCCGGATCGTCGGACCAGTCAGCGCCGGTTGGGTATGCCGTTGCATCGGTAACGCGGGCAAACCTGGCGACCTTTGCGGATTGGCCGGATGGCAGTGCACAACGCAACAACTGGATTGGCCGTGTCCAGCAGCCCGCGAACAGGATCATCGCACCCGGCGACACCCTTCAGATCGTGGTGTGGAGCGCCGAGGATGGCGGGCTATTGAATGCGCCAGGACAGCGGCAGGTCTCCCTGCCCGACATCCGGGTTTCCCCGAACGGAGAAATCTTCCTGCCATTCGTCGGCGCGCTGCGCGTTGCAGGCATGAGCCCCGAACACGCGCGGTCCCGGATCGAGGAGAAGTATATCGACGTCTCGCCATCGGCGCAGGTGCAGGTCAATCTGGTCGAGGGGCGCCAAAGCACAGTCAGTCTTGTCGGCGGGGTCGGGTCCCCCGGGGTCTATCCGCTGCCCGATACGGACTTCACCGTTATGGGTTTGATTGCGCAGGGGGGCGGTGTGGCCACAGGGCTGTCCAACCCGCAGATCCGGCTGCACCGGGGAGGGCGGATCTACGGGACCTCCGTCGGCCGTATGATGGACAACCCATCGCTGGACACGACCCTTGTCGGCGGCGACAAGGTCTTTGTCGAGGAGGACGACCGATACTTCCTGTCTCTTGGGGCCGCCGGGTCCGAAGCGATCCATCCCTTTACCAAGGACCGGGTCACCGCGCTGGAAGCGCTTTCAATTGTCGGCGGCGTTTCCGACAGCCGGGCCGACCCTCAGGGCATCCTGATCCTTCGGGAATACCCGCAAAGTGCCGTCCGGGCAGATGGTCGTACCGGACCCTCTGATAGCCGCATGGTGTTTACCATAGATCTGACCAGCGCAGACGGCCTGTTCAGCGCAGGTCGCTTCCCGCTTCAGTCGGGTGACCTGATCTATGTCACGGAAAGCCCTGTGACAGCCGCGCAGACCGTGTTCGGCCTGATCGGCAGTGTGTTCGGACTCGCAAATCAGGTCAGTTCAAACTAGGCAGACGACCATTTTTGATCCGCTATGACCGCCACCCGGCGGCCATGAACCTTGCGAATTTTCGCAAAGCGCCACCGGGCTGCCACAATGCCCTGACCCGCCGTTAACCCCCACCAACGCACCTTCGCCTTGGGTGAAAAAGTTGTGGGTGGTCGACACGTGTTCCAACATGTGCAGACACTTTCTGGTATGGACGATCCGATGGTCGTCGCCGTGGCCGATATGGCCGGGGCGATGACGCCGGATGGACGGCCTGTCGTCTGGACGACGACCCGTGGCGGCGAAGCGGGGGCGGCAGCCTTTGTGCTGAATGCGGACGGAACGCTGACGCAGTTGGACGCCATCGCCCTGTCGGGCGCAACGACCGCCGGGTCGATCCCTTCCTTGGAAACCATCACTGTCGGAGGAACGGCGCACGCCCTGATCGCCGGAGCAGGCACCAGCACCGGCGCCGTGGTGTTCCAAGTCGCTGCGGATGGCGGGCTGGGCAATGCGGTATCGCTGACTGGCACCGCCACCCTCCCTGACGGATTGACCGCGATCGCCTCGTCGCAAGTTGCCGGGGGTGTCTGCCTGTTCGTTCTTGAACCGGGCGCGCAAAGCCCGACGATCCTGCTGCTGGAAGAGGACCCACCCAGCGGAATGCGGATCAGCCAGACCGCGACCGGCAACCGGTCATTCCTTGAAGGCGGCGAACCCGCGCCGGGACTGACAACCATGGCCATGGCGATGGTCAACGGGCAAGAGGTTCTTATCGCCGCTGGAAGCGGGGGCGCAACAGTCCAAAGCTTTCTTGTCGGGCCAAGCGGATCACTGACCGCCACCACCAGTGAGGCCGCCGCCGATGGCCCGGGCATCGGTGACCCGGCGGCCATTGAGATTATCACTGTTGGCGGGGCGACCTATGCCCTGATCGCGGGGGCCACCAGCGGAACGCTGAGCCTGTATCAGGTTTTCGACGATGGCACCTTTGCGCTGTCCGACCACATCATCGACGATCTGGGCACCCGGTTCGGCGGCACCAGCGCGCTTGACACCCATACGATTGACGGCCGCACCTTTGCAGTTGCCGCCGGGAACGACATGGGTCTGTCGCTGTTCGAAATCCTGCCCGGCGGCATGATCTTTCACCACGGATCAATCGAAGACACGGTCGATATGGCCCTGACCGAAATATCGGCGCTGTCCCTATCCTCCGCTGACGGTGCGTTGCAGATTGTGGCCGCGGGGGGCGGCACCCAGGGGCTGACCTGGTTGTCGGTCGACCTTGGCGGGCTTGGTTCGGCCATCACGGGCAGCATGACGAACGAAACCTTGCTTGGCACGTCAGAGGCAGATCTTCTGTCCAGCATCGGCGGCAACGATTACCTTTACGGCGGGGCTGGCAACGATGTCTTGCAGGACGGGTTGGGCGTGGACCGGCTTACCGGGGGGGCTGGCGCCGATGTCTTCGTGTTCGGCTGGGATGGCGGTTCGGACATGATCCTTGATTTCGACCCTGCCGAGGATCGGATTGACCTGTCGCATTGGCCATTCCTTCGCAATCTGGGGCAACTGGGATTTCACAGCCGGGATTTTGGCGCGGTCATCACCTATGGCGACGAACATCTTGTCATCTATACCGCGGACGGGTCGCCGCTGACCGCTGACCAATTGGCATCGGTCGTGGACTTCGGGCCTGCACACTATCACCCAAGCTGGCTGTCGTTCTTCGATATCGAACCCAACCCTGACCCCGTGAACGACCCGACGATCTACGGCAGCAACGGCAATGACACGATGATCGGGGACGTCGGCATCGACCACTTTGATGGGTTGGGGGGCAATGACAGCATTCAGGGCAAAGCAGGGGCGGACACGATTCAGGGGGGCGACGGACATGACACCCTGGCCGGGAACGCCGGCAGCGATGTGATCCTGGGCGGCCCCGGCGATGACATTATCCAAGGCGGGATCGGCTGGGATGAAATCTTTGGTGGCGCAGGGAACGATGTGATCAACGGAAACAACGGGCTGGACACTCTGAACGGTGATCTGGGCGACGACGACCTGTTCGGCAACTTCGGTTCAGATACGATCTTTGGCGGCGCAGGGGACGATATCATCGAAGGTGGCAAGGGCGCCGACCTTCTGTATGGCGGCGCCGATCACGACATCCTGTCGGGCAACGAAGGATTTGACGTGATCCATGGAGACGGGGGCAACGACAGCCTGTCTGGAAACGCAGGTAGCGACGAAATGTTCGGTGGGGACGGTGCGGATATCGTCCAAGGCGGCATCGGGGCCGATACGATTTGGGGCGGAACCGGTGATGACACGCTGGAAGGCGGTTCGGGCCGCGACAGCCTGTTTGGCGGCGACGGATCGGACGTGATCGAGGGCGATGCCGGCCACGACCTGATCTACGGAGGGGGCGGGAACGACATTCTTTATGGCGGCACGCAGTTGGACACGATCTTCGGCGGCGACGGGGACGACTACCTGTCAGGTGGCAGCGGGCAGGACACTTTGTCTGGCGATGCCGGGAATGACGAACTTCGCGGCGGCGGCGGCGACGATACCCTTGCTGGCGGGGTGGGGGACGACATTCTGATCGGCGATGTCGGTGCCGATGTGTTTGTCTTTGACGGAGGCAGCGATCACATCCTTGATTTCGAAGACAACCGCGACACGATCCTGTTTGATCCGGCCCTTTGGGGCGGGGGGGCACTGACACCGCAACAGGTTCTCAGCTTTGCCTCGATCGTGCTGGAAGGGGTGGTTCTGGATTTTGGTGCGGCAGGAAGCCTGACGCTGGACGGTGTCTATTCGTTTGACATCCTCTCGAACGACATCGGGTTGATGTAGGCGTGGGATTGCGCCCCAGGGCATCGCCCGACATAACCGATGGAACGACCCTTCGTGATGACCAAGGCGAGCCTGCGTGACCGATCCCGAATTCCTTGTCCTGATGGCGACCTGCAACGGTGCAGCACGGATCGACCGGCAGTTGGCGTCCTTGTCCCGTCAAACGGTTTCCAGTTGGGCCCTTCGGGTCGGAGACGACCAGTCCTCTGATAACACAATCAACCGGATCACGGCCTTTGCGAAGGACAATCCGGGCCGGGTTGAAAGCGTCGTCGCCATGCCAGGCGGTGACCTACCCCATGGGATCGGACGCGCCGCCCGCAACTTCCTGACCTTGCTTGTCCAAAGCCACGACCGACCCGACGCCCTGATCGCCTTTTGTGATCAGGACGACCATTGGTATCCGGACAAGCTGGCTCGTGCTGCGGCCGCACTGACGGGCCACGACGGGCCTGCGGTCTATGCCAGCAGCTTCCGCCCGACGGACGACAGGTTGCGCCCCCTGGGGCGACCGGCCGTCTTTCCGGCGGGGCCGTCCTTTGCAAATGCGCTGGTTCAGGGGGTCCTGTGCGGCAATACAATCGTGGCCAACCCGGCGGCGGCGGACCTGCTGCGCCGAACGGCCACCGCTGCGATCAAGGCCGGGGTTCCAAGCCACGACTGGTGGATCTACCAGGTTCTTGCGGGGACGGGTGCGGCCATTATCGTCGATCCGACCCCGACGCTGGACTATGTCCAACATGGCGGCAACCTGATCGGGGTACATCGCGGGCTTGCCTCGCGTCTTGCCCGGACAAGGCTGCTGCAAAATGGGACCTACCGGGGTTGGCTTGATGCAAATGAGCGGGCCCTTCTTGCGGTCGCCGAGGTTTTGACCCCGGCGGCCCGCGAAACCGCGCTGGCCTTCGCCAAGGCCCGACAGGACGGCCCGCGCAGGACCTCGGACGCGATCCGCGCGCTTGGCCTGCACCGGCAGACGCGGGCGGGAACGATGGCGCTCTGGCTTGCCGCGCGTCGGGGGTGGCTTTAGCCGATAATGGTTTCGGCCAGTCGGGTGGCCAGCGTCGCTGTTGGTCCAAACTTGACCGGGTGGCCATTGTCGGCGCGGTTCACCGCCGCCCCCTGCGCCCCGATGTCAAATGCATAGACCGGCAGGCCGGTGGCCAGGGCCTCGTGCGTTGTGTAGGAAAACGTTTCGGGCCAAATGGACGGGACCAGCCATTCGGTAATCCCGTAGCGCTGTACGAGGTCGGGAAGGTCGCAAACATCGTAGGTTCCGTTCACCGTTATCCGGGATGGAATCGCATAGCTGGGATCAACATTACCGATCACGACAAGGCTGATGTTCTTTGCGGCCAAGGCCGCGCCAAGCGGCGCGATCAGGCCCGCGCCCTTTTGCGCCCCGATATTGCCCAGGACAGCCACGGTCCTCGTGTCGGTGCGCGGTGGATCGACACGGGGAACCGGGCGGCGCATTTCGTGGGGTCGGCACCGCACCTTGCCGGCAAGTTCGGGCCAGACCGCGAGAACATGGCCCATGCTGTCGTTGGAAAACGTGACAACCTCGGTCGCGGCCTTCATGACCATCCCCCAACGGCCTTGCCAGTCTGCCAGCGTGATCACCTGGCCAGAGCCGTCGCGCAACGTATGGGCTATATCGGTTGACGTTGGACCAAGCGGGGTTCCGCGATAGGCACCGTCCGCATCCAAGAGGTTGTAGGACGGGGAGATTGGGAAGAAATCATGAAACAGGATTTCAAGCCGATCCTGCCGGTCCTTGACGAGCCCCAGCAGAAACGCGGGCAGTTCGGCTGGCGCCTGATCCCCGACCGCGCAATTGTAGACCACGTGACGGCGCGGAAGCAGCGACATCGCCCGCGTCACGAAATCAAGATCATCGGTCGCAACAGAAGTCTTTGCCCCACCGATCCAAAGTTCGACCTGGACCCTGTTGGGGCCACCAAACCGCAGGACGACAGCGGTTCCATCTTTTTCGATCCGGTCCGTCAGATAGTGATCGGCCCCGCCCCCCATCCAATGGGCGATGTAGACGGGGACCGGGCGGGTGGCATCGCGCCCTGCCCAACCCAACGCAGCGATGAACCGGACAGTTGCCATCGGGTCGGTCTGGATAAAGCTTTGGACCTCGGCGTCGTAGGTGGGATAACGATCCTGGATAATGCGGTGGTTTGCAGCGACCAATCCGGCCTTGGCATCAGCACCAAAGCTTTCGCCGCCGACATGGCCCACGAACAGGTTGGGGGCTGCAACATGTATGCCCCCCATGGACCTGGCACGTTGGCACCAATCCACTTCTTCGCCGTAGCCCCGCCCGAACGCATCGTCCAAGGCAGGTATCCGCCGCAGCCACGACCCGGAGATGGCCATGCAAAAACCGACCCCGGTCGGCACCTCCAAAAGCGCTGCTTGTCCATCAATGTTGCGCGCAACCGCGTCAATTGAATCGACATCGGCGGATGCGATCCCGGTACGTTTGCAGATGACCGGGACGGTAAAGATTTCCGCGTCATTGGACAGCGGCGTCACTGTCGCGACAGAGGCCGCAGCCTGCAAAGGTGCAAGCAATCGACTGGTCCAACCCGCAGGAACCAGCGCATCGGAGTTGACGAGGATTGCATGATTTCCGCGTTCGACCGCACGGGCCAGTCCCTTGTTGACGCTGCCGATAAAACCAAGGTTTTGATCGTTTTCGATCAGTTCAACGCGACCCTGCCAGTCGGCGGGAACCGTTTCGGCCCAATGCTGCAGAAAAGGGCGGACACGCGGATCGGTTGACTGATCCTCGACCACCACCAGTTGGGCATCGACGTCGGTGTGCCGGATCAGCCGCCCAAGGGTATCGGGCAGCAGATCGAACGCATTGTAGACCGGAACGACGATGGTCACCGGCCCGGCCTCTGCGATTGGGGCGGGGCGGGGTTGTGACGGCAGAAAGTCGACCTGTGCCAATTGTGCGGGCGCATGGGCCGAGAACCCCAGGCGTTCTTTCACCCGCGCCTTGTGGCGCGGGTCACGGGTCGCCAACCAAGACAGCGCCGCTGGTCCGGCCCGGCAGGCATCGGCAAGGAACCGCAGCAAGATAGAGGCGCTGGGACGGCGCGGCAGAACGAGGGGAACCGGATCAGCATCCGCGCCAAGTTCAAGCCCCGGCGCACCGGGGTGATACATCAGCCCGCCAAGACCCCCAATCGTCAGATCGAAACCGACCCGGGGGTTACCGCCCGTTCGCCGCGCGACGTCTTCGCGCAGAAGGCGCGGCGCCATTTCCACGGCCGTCCCCAGATAGCGCAGGGAAACCTTGTCCACAGCGGCCCAGCCCGCCACACGTAAGCGCCCGTTATTGTACGTGATGACGTCGACATAACCGATCGGCGCCCCATCCCGCGACCAAAGCGGAAACGGGCGGCCGGTCAGCACCTCGTGGCGGAGCCGATACCTGCGGAACAATGAAAGCACCCGCCCGAACACGATCCCTCCCGAGTCTATGCGCGAACTACCGTTAACTGAGTAGGAGGACGGTTCCAACCGGTTAGGCGCCGTCAGATGCGGAGCCGTGTCTTAGTTCCCGAAATCTATCCGGTCGATCGGGCCAGAGACTGTCGGGATGGCATCGCCGGATGCAGCCGGGCGCTCGCGCCCAAGCCATCGTTGAACAGCCTTCACGACCGTGTCGCTGTCCAACCCTTCGGACGCCTTCGAAATCGTTCGGATCAGAGAGGCGAATTCAAGCTCGGACATTGGGGGCTCTGCCACACGCAGGATCTTTTCATGTGGGGTTTTGTCGATACTGACATCGACAAGAAGATCCTCGTGCAGCTTCTCGCCCGGCCTAAGGCCAACCACTTCGATCCTGATATCCCCTTCGGGGTTCAGGGTATCCCGCACCGAATACCCGGCATGTTCGATCATTTGGCGCGCAAGGTCCTGGATCCGGATCGGCTGGCCCATATCCAGAACAAAGATATCGCCACCCTCGGCATATGTCGCGGACATGAGGACGAGCCGGGCGGCCTCGGAAATGGTCATGAAATAGCGGGTGACGTCCTCGTGGGTGAGGGTAACCGGCCCCCCACGGGAAATCTGTTCCTCGAACAACGGGATGACCGATCCGGACGACCCCAGAACATTGCCAAAGCGCACAATCGAAAACGTCGTCCCGCTTTCCTTGCCCGATAGGTCTTGGATGACGTTTTCGGCCAGCCTCTTGCTTGCGCCCATGATGTTCTTGGGCCTGACAGCTTTGTCCGTCGAAACCAGAACAAAGTTTGCGACCCCTGCATCCAAAGCGGCCTCTGCCACAACCTTGGTGCCGATCACGTTGTTGACGAGGCCCGAAACCGGGTTCTCTTCGACCATCGGGACGTGCTTGTAGGCCGCGGCGTGGAGTATGACGCAAACGTCATGAACGTGAATGGCGCGGGACACCGCGACCGGATCGGTCACCGACCCCAGAACCGAAACGACCGTTGTTCCGGTCATCGCGGCAAGATCACGCATTTCCCTGTCGACCTGATACAGCGCGGCCTCGCTTACATCGAACAGGACCAGCCTCGTCGGCTGGCACAACAGCAACTGCCGACAGAGTTCCGATCCGATCGACCCGCCTGCCCCGGTGATCATGACCGACTGCTCCCGGTAGATAGAACAGAGGCTGTCATCGTCGCCACAGTTCAACCCGTCTCGGTTCAAGTAGGCCGAAGGGTCAAGTGCCTCGATCTTTTCCAGGATCGGGCCATTTCCGACCAGCGCGGCAAACGAGGGCAACATTCGGACATCGCAACCAAGCGCCGAAAGCTGTCGGGCGATCCGCGTTTGCTTGGCCCGACCGATGGAGGGCATTGCAAGGACCACACGGCTGATTCCACGCTCCTTGATCACGCTTTCAATACGGACGGACGGATAGACGGCCAACCCCGCAATCATCATGCCGTGCAACGTCGGGTTATCGTCTACAAAGGCGACAGCGACGACGTTGGGGTCATGCTGAAGGGCTCTTACCATTTGCACCCCGGTCTGGCCTGCCCCGTAGATCAGAACCTTGGTTCGGATCTGCCCCTGCAAGTTGATCAGGTTCAAGATCTCGCGCATCAAAAGCCGGGTTGTCACCACACTGATGGTCAGGATCATTGTAAAGGCGATGATCGTTCTCGCGGTCAGGCCATTGTCACCGAGGACGGACGAATAAGCTCCGGTCGTGAGCCCGACCAGCGCGGCGAAGCCAACAGTTCGAAGGATCGCCTGCCGCTCAAAAGCGTTCAGTTTGATCCTCGGCAATTCCAGCGCCACGGAATAGGCGGCGCCGGATATCAGCGCGGTCAAGAGGATCGGCGACAACCCCTGCCCCGCAAATATCCCCGCTGCCCCTGCAATCTCGCGGGTCAGGAACAATGCGCACAGAAACGAAGTCGGAATGAGCGCAAGGTCGACAAGAAGCAGGATAGCCTGCTTCTGCCATCGTTCCAGTTCAGAGATCTTTTCGCTAAGCCTGATCACCGATGCCCCATCCCTTTGCAGGCACGTCGGTTGCTATGCCGGTCTGCGCCCCGCTCGAACAAGAGAGCACAAGGAAGGCAAATTTGCAATTTACAGCTGCATAGCTTGCCGGACATTGCGTGTTCTTGCCAATCGAAGCCGCCGTTCATTCGGCACCTCCCTTGGCATGTGCCAACCCGCTGAGGTATTTGCCGTATCCGTTTTTGCCGAACCGTGCGGCCCGTTCGGTCAGGTCTTCGCGCGTGAT